>CAZCDM010000035.1:8333-16187 GCA_964497475.1 uncultured Planctomycetaceae bacterium | reverse complement strand
GGCAGGGCCGAAGGCCCGGAAGAATATAGCCGGGGGCGTCAGCCCCCGGAATAAGATGGCCACCATCCCAAGCCCCAGCGGGGCGACAGAGACCCCCGATAGCGGCGATGCGTGAGTTTCTGTCGCCCTTTCAGGGCTGCATTGTTTGTGAACCCCGCACCGGGGGCTTCCTCCTTCGCCAAGGCTACGGAAGGACAAGTGCGCCCCCGGCTAAACACTTTCGCCGCTTCGCGGCAGCTCTTTCGTGTAGCTTTTCACCGTGGCTTTCTCCTTCGCCAAGCCCACGGTAACAGAACCCCCAAACCAGCCAGCCCCGCAGGGGCGAGACCCCGGATGGATTGTCACGCCCCTGCGGGGCTGATGAACATGCCGAATACCCCCGGCTCGCGCCGGGGGCTATTGCTGTTTCGGGCCTTCGGCCCTGAGTTGGAAGGGCGGGCAACTCGCTTGCCCGCGCAATTCTGTAATGCGGCCTTGTCTCGATCTGGCGGCGATACCGCTGGCTGGAGACCCGCCGGAGCTGACCGCGTCGCCGGGGCTGGCCAGGTCGATCGTCTCAATTGTCCGGCGAATCTGCTACAATGCCGCGTCACGTCAAGGACGTCAGCCATGGGAATCCGGAAACTCTCAACACATCTGGTCAACAAGATCGCCGCCGGCGAGGTCATCGAGCGTCCGGCCAGCGTCGTCAAGGAGCTGGTCGAAAACGCCCTCGACGCCGGGGCGCACCGCATCGAGGTCACCGTCGCCGAGGGCGGCAAGGACCTCATCGCCGTAACCGACGACGGCGGCGGCATGGCTCCGGACGACGTGCCGCTGGCCTTCGCGCCCCACGCCACGAGCAAACTCGCCGAGGAGGAAGACCTCTTCGACATCCGCACGATGGGCTTCCGCGGCGAGGCCCTGGCGAGCATCGCCAGCATCTCCCACGCCCACATCCGCACGCGGCAGCCCCAGGCCGATACCGGCTGGGAGGTCCGCGCCAGCGGCGAGCAGGTCGAAGCCCCCGCCCCCTGCCCGGCCGCGCCGGGCACGACCATCACCATCCGCGATTTGTTCTTCAACACGCCGGCCCGGCGGAAATTCCTGCGCACCACTTCCACGGAGTTCGGCCACGTCACCGAACAGCTGACCCGCCTGGCCCTGCCGCAGCCGGACGTCGCCTTCCTGCTGCGTCACAACACCCGCGAGAGCCTCAACCTCCCGGCCGTCGAGTCGACCCTCGCCCGCATCCGCGACCTGTTCAACGACGAACTCGCCGACAGCCTCCTGCCGCTGGCCGACCGCGGCAGCGGTGGCGATGTCCGCATCCGCGGCTACCTCGCCCCGCCGGCCGCCGCCCGTTCCAGCGCCAAGTGGCAGTACGTCTTCCTCAACGGGCGATACATCCGCGACCGGCTGATCTCCCACGCGATCCGCGAGGCCTACCGGGGCCTGGTCATGCCCGTCAAGTCGCCCGTGGTCTTCCTGTTCATCGAGATCGACCCCGCCGCCGTCGACGTCAACGTCCACCCAACGAAAATCGAAGTCCGCTTCCGCAACAGCAACGCGGTCTACGGCGAGCTGCTGGCCACCCTGCGGGAAACGCTCAACCGCGCCGACCTGCGAGGCCAGGCCAGTCTCGATGGGGCCGAGTCCGACGCACCGGCCGGGGCCGCCGACAACGCCCGGCAGGACTCGCTCCGCCAGGCCGTCGCCGACTTCTTCAAACAGGCTCCGCCGCCGGCGCCCCGGCTGAACTTCCCGGCCGGTAGCTCCGCCCAGCCCGCCGCCCACAGCCCGGCCGCCCGACCTGCCTCGCCAGGCCCCCTGCCGCTGCGCCCCCCAAGCCAGCCGACCGCCGACACACCGGCCGAGGCGTCCGCCGAACCGTCTGGCCCAACCACCCCAGCACCGGACCAGAGCTACCGCACCCCGGGCCAGCCTCTGCTGCAGGTCCACGACACCTACATCGTCACGCAGACGCCGGCCGGGCTGGTCATCATCGACCAGCACGCCCTGCACGAACGCATCCTCTACAATCGCCTCCACGCCCGCCTTCTCGCCGAAGGCCTGACCGGCCAGCAACTGCTCATCCCCGAGCCCATCGAGGTCACCAAGTCCGAGGCGGCCCTGCTGGACGAGCGGGCCGAGCTGCTCGACCGACTCGGCATTGACGTGGCCCCCTTCGGGCCGGGCACGGTGGCCCTGCAGCGGTTCCCCACGCTGCTGGCCGAGCGGAATGTCCAGGCGCAGGACTTCCTCCGCGAGCTGCTGGACACCCTGGCCGAGGACGAAACCGCCGACGACGAGCGACTGATCGAGGAGGTGCTGGCGATGATGGCCTGCAAGGCAGCCGTCAAGGCCGGCGACCCGCTGAGCCCGCCCGAGATGGCCGAGCTGCTCGCCCAGGCCGAGGGCATCGAGAAAAAAACCAACTGCCCCCACGGCCGCCCGACCGTCATCGAGCTGTCGTTGACCGAGCTGGAGAAGCAGTTCAAGCGCCGCGTATGATGCGGCCAACCACTTTGATTAAGAATCTTTCCCCCCGGCGGACGATCTGTTGTAATAGAAATGCACGTAACGGAGAACTGCCATGAAGCGAACCATTAGCATCGGGCTGCTGGCCCTGGCTGTGCTGGGCGGCTGCAGCGATATTCGCCCCATCGAGGCCCGCACGGAAGACCGCAACATCCTCATCATGGAAATGGTCGGCCCGGACGAAAAACTCCTCCAGGCCGGCAAGATCGACCAGGCCCGCACCTTCACCGCGCCCGACGGCGTGGAGATTGCCTCCTGGCGGATGGCCAGCGAGAAAACCCCCGCCCGCGGCACGGTCGTGCTGCTGCACGGCACGGGCCAGAGCAAGGCCAACTACCTCGGCGTGGGACGCACCCTGGCCAAGATGGGCTACGACGTGGTGCTGATCGACCTGCGCTGCCACGGCCGGAGCGGCGGTGAGTACATCACCTGCGGCGCGAAGGAAAAACGCGACGTCCAGCGCATCGTCAACGCCTACGCCGCCGATGGCACGATCAAGGCCAGCCCGCTCTACGTCGCGGGCGTGACTTTCGGCGGAGCCACGGCCATCCAGTACGCCGCCATCGAGCCCAAGGTCGCTGGCGTGGTCGCCCTGGCCCCCTGGAAAGACACCCACAGCAAGGTCCAGCGCGACCTGGGCCTGGCCACCAGCGAGGAAAAAGTCGACCGGACCATGCAGGCCATCGCCGAGGCCGGCGGCTTCGACCCGACGACCACCTCGGCCGTCAACGATGTCGGAAAAATCCACGCGCCGGTCTATCTCATCCACGGCCTGGCCGACCTCATCGTACCCGTGGCCGACAGCGAAGCCATCTACGCCGCCGCAAACCAGCCCAAACAGCTCAAGCTCGTCACCCCGGGCCCGGAGCAGATGGCCATCGGCATCGGCTGGGAAACCTGGCTGCCCGAGCAGATCGATAAGGTCGCCACCGGGCAGATCGGCGAAAAGCCCCCCGCCAGCGAAGACGACAAGTAACCCTGCCGATTCTCACTGCCCGGCCTTGCCGGACCGTCCCGGCGGGGATGTCCGCATCGGCCAGCAGCGGCGTCCAGCCGATTGCATTCAGCCGGCCCCGGCGGTATGATTCCCCTTTCGCCTACCGGGAGCACGCCACCGATGACCACCGCCGGACAGACTGAAACGATCGTCATTCTCGACTTCGGCTCGCAGTATGCCCAGCTCATCGCGCGGCGGGTGCGTGAGAAGAAGGTCTACAGCGTCCTGGCCCGACCGGACGTTACCCCCGAGGAGCTTCGCGAGTATAACCCCAAGGGGCTGATCTTCACCGGCGGACCATCCAGCGTGTACGAAGACGGCGCGCCGCAGTGCGACCCCGGCGTGCTGGAGATGGGCCTGCCGATTCTGGGTATCTGCTACGGGATGCAGATGGCCTCGCAGAAGCTCGGTGCCGAAATCAAGCCGGCCAGCTCGCGCGAGTTCGGCCGGGCCCAGCTGACCATCACCGAACCCGACGCCCTGCTGAAAAACGTCCCCGCCCAGACCACCGTCTGGATGAGTCACGGCGATCAGGTCCACGACCCCGGCGGCGATTTTGAAATCCTCGCCCAGACGCTTACCTGCCCCTTCGCCGCGGTCAAGCACAAGGACCGCCCCTTCTACGGCGTACAGTTCCACCCCGAGGTCACCCACACGCCGCACGGCAGCGAAATTTTTGACAACTTCCTTTACGAAATCTGCTCCTGCCAGGGGCTCTGGCAGATGAGTTCCTTCATCGACGCGGTCGTCTCCGAGGTTCGCGCGACCGTCGGCGACGACGAGCAGGTCATCTGCGGGCTTTCCGGCGGGGTCGATTCCTCCGTGGTCGCCGCCATGCTGCACAAGGCCATCGGCGACCGCCTCGCCTGCATCTTCGTGGACAACGGCTGCCTGCGCCTCAACGAGGTCGAGCTGGTCGAGACGACCTTCCGCGATCATTTCCACATCAACCTCACGACCGTCCGCGCTGCCGATGAGTTCCTCGGCAAGCTCACCGATGTGACCGACCCGCAGGAGAAGCGCCGCATCATCGGCCATACGTTCATCGATGCGTTCAAGTCCGCCGCCGAGGAAATCCCCAACGCCCGCTTCCTCGCCCAGGGCACGCTCTACCCGGACGTGATCGAGTCCGGCCATTCCCTCGCCGGCCAGGCCGCCAACATCAAACTGCACCACAACGTCGGCGGTTTGCCCGAGCAGCTCGGCTTTGAGCTGATCGAACCGCTCCGCGACCTGTTTAAGGACGAGGTCCGCCAGGTGGGCGAGCTGCTGGGCCTGCCCGAGCAGATGGTCTGGCGGCACCCATTTCCCGGGCCGGGCCTGGCCGTGCGATGCCTCGGCCCGCTCCGCAAGGACCGCCTCGACGTCCTCCGCCAGGCCGATCACATCCTGCTGGAGGAAATCACCGCCGCGGGGCTCTACCGCAAGACGGCCCAGACCTTCTGCGTGCTCCTGCCGGTCCAGTCCGTCGGCGTGATGGGCGACGGGCGAACCTACGAGAACGTCGTCGCCGTCCGCAGCGTCGACACCAGCGACTTCATGACGGCCGACTGGTCGCGCATTCCATACGACATCCTCGCAACGATCTCCAACCGCATCATCAACGAGGTCCGCGGCGTCAATCGCGTGGTGTACGACATCTCCTCCAAGCCCCCCGCCACCATCGAGTGGGAATAGCCGCTCCACTTGGGCATCGACCGGCGGGCCTGCTATAATGGTCCGCAATGGATACCATCACACAAGGTCTGCTCGGGGCCGCGGTCGGCCAGATTGGCTTCCGCAGCCGCATCGGGCGCGATGCGTCGTGGGTGGCCGCTCTGGCCGCTGCCAGTCCAGACCTGGACATCTTCACGCCGCGCATTCTCGCCTGGCTCGGCCGACCGGACGACCTGGCCAGCATGCTCTACCACCGCGGGCTGACCCACTCGCTGCTGATGATCGCCGCCATTGCCCTGCTTTTTGCCCTGCCGTGGTATGGCATACGCAAACTCCTGGCCCGCCGGAAGGCAAAATCCCCAACGCAGGAACATGCACCCCCGACCGGCGAGGCGGCTGCACTAACTGCGCCTGGCGGGGCTCCCGCTCCGTCTGGAAAACTGCACCTCGCTACCGACACGCCTGGCGGGGCTCCCGCCCCGCCGGGCAGCCAAAACCTGCCGGGCTTCGGCTGGTTCTTCGGCTGCTGTCTGGCCGCGGTTGCAACCCATGGCCTGCTCGACGCCTGCACGAGCTACGGCACGCAACTGCTCTCGCCGATCCTCTTCGGCCGGGCCGCGTGGGACATGGTCCCCATTGTCGACATCATCTACACGCCGCTGCTGATCGTGACGCTGCTGAGCTGCTTCGTGCTGCGTCGCCTCAAGCTGCGTCGCCACCGGGCGGCCTCCATCGTCGCCGCAGTCGGCCTGTTGCTCTCCACCGGCTACCTGATTACCGGCCGGGTGTTGCACGACCGCGCGGTGGCCCTGGCCCGCCACAACGCCGCCGGCCGGGAAATCCTCGCCGTCGACGCCTACCCCATGGTGCCGACGATTTTCGTCTGGCGAACCGTGGTCGAAACCCCTGACGAGTGGATCGTCGCGCGGGTCCATCAGTTCAACGGCGGCCCGGACGAACCGCAGGTCGTCGCCAGGCACCCAGCCAGCCAGGCCATCCGCGCCGCCCGGCAGACGCGCCACTGGCAGGTCTTCCACTGGTTCGCCGGCGGCAAGCTCCGCGCCGTAAGCCGGCCCGTGCAGGGCGGCACGCTGATCGACTTCCACGACATGCGGTACGGCTGGCCGAGCGACGCCACCGAAAGCCTCTGGGCCATGCGCATCTTCGTGCCGACCGATAGCCCCGCCCAGGCCCTCGGGCGCGTCCGCAACCCGGGCCGAAACGACCGCCGCAAAATGCTCGCCATGCTCTGGCGCGACCTCTGGAACCCCTGAGTTTTTTTCATCCTGCCTCCGGGCAAACGAAGGCCGCATCTACTCAGATCAAAAGGCGGCGGTGATCTTGGATCATCCTCCGAACCTGTCGCCCGCAGCCCTCAGCGTGCGAGGGCTTCGATGGCGTCGTCCATCGCCCGCGCCCGGCCGGGCCAGTCGCAGGCAGCCATCGCATCCCGCACCCGGTCCGGCCCGTGCGTCCATAGCGAACCGCCCCGGGCACGACGGGCCAGCTCGATCAGCCGGGCCGATAGCTCCTCGACGCTGCCGTCGTAGAAGAACTCCTCGGCCTGCTCGACCCGGCCGAAGACCTCCGGGTAGGCCAATCGCCGCGGCAGCAGCGGGTAGGCCCCGGCCCGGGCGGCCTCGACCATCGACAGGCCGAAGAACTCATGCGCCGCCGTCGAAACACACACGTCGGCCCAGGCGAGGACGGCCCTGTAGTCCGCGCGGGCGGGCTGATAGCCCCAGTAGTCGATCCGATCAGCCCAGCGATCATGCGCCCGCTCGAAGACGGCCGGGGCGTCGCGAAACTGCTCGCCGATGACCGCCAGGCGGAACGCAACCCCCGCCCCGTCCAGCTCGCTGACGGCGGCGAAAAAGTCCTCGGGGTTCTTGTCATGCTCCCATCGGCCGGCCCAGAGAATCCGCAACGGCCCGGCTGACCGCTCCGCCGCACGCGCAGCCGGCGGGTCAATGCCAGGCCAGAATACCTCGAACCGCCGCTCCGCATCGCGGAGCACATCGCGCAGGTTCGGTGCGGCCATGGCCGAGAGCATCTCGTCCATGGCCTGGACGAACGAGTCGCGATGATAGCCGGAGTTGAACCAGACCGCGTCGGCCGCGGCGATGGTGCTGAGGTGAATCAGGCCGAAGTGTACGTCCCGCGCGTCGCGATGGCGGTCGGGATAGCTCAGCTGGTTCTCGTGAAAGTAGACCACCGCGGGGATCGGCCCGAGGCGATGCGGTGCCAGGCCGATCAGCTCGGCGAGATTCAGCATGCTCGAACAGAACAGCACATCGAAGGGCTGGTCGCAATGCGCCCGGGCCAGCTCGGCAGCAAAGCTCATCGCCGTGTGACGCATTCGCCACTTCCAGTGGTGCGGCGGCGCGGTCAGCCGCGTGAAGTCGTGTCGGCTGTGACGGGCCCAGCCGTCCAGAAAGGCACGATGGCTGCCGCCGTAGTACGGTTCGCAGGCGAGGATTCGCATGGGCTCAGTATAGCCTCCGCTCTGGGCGCAGCAAAGCGGGCAGCAACGCGATGCGTCACTGCCCGAAGATTGTCCTGCCAGGACCGCGACTGAAAAAGGCCGGCTGAGGGAGCCCGAACAGAGTCGGGCGTCCCTTCAGCCTTGGAGCCTGACGAGAGAGATCGGTGCTCCCGAGCTGGGAGCGAAGTTCGTTGTC
>CAZCDM010000035.1:0-8233 GCA_964497475.1 uncultured Planctomycetaceae bacterium | reverse complement strand
GCCGGGCTCGGCCTGGAAAAAAGGCCGGCTGAGGGACCCCGGGAGCAATTCCGGGTGTCCCTTCAGCCTTGGAGCCTGACGAGAGAGATCGGTGCTCCCAGGCGGGGAGCGAAGTTCGTTGTCGCCGGGCTCGGCCTGGAAAAAAGGCCGGCTGAGGGACCCCGGGAGCAATTCCGGGCTTCCCTTCAGCCTTGGAGCCTGACGAGAGAGATTATCCTCCGCACTAGGGCGGAGTTCTCGCGTGGTTCTCAGTCAGCGTGTGGCTGGCAGGGGCCGATATTCGGTTGTCATTTCAGGCGGCGGGTCCGGGCGGAATCTGTCCGCCGAAGCGTATGCTTACTCGGACCCGATCTGATTGTGCTGCTGTGGCTGGCAGCTCTCAGCAGCCGCCGTGCAGGCCGGGTCACGTTCTTATTTGCGGTTGCGGCGGCGACGCAGCAGGGCCAATCCGCCGAGGCTCAGCAGGGTGATGCTGGCCGGCTCGGGCACCTGGGCATCCTGATTCAGGTCGAAATCGTCAACCCGCAAATCTTCCATGACCAGCATGTCAACGACATCAACATCGGAGGCACCGAGCGGATCGTTGGTGGGGGCGTCGAGGTCGATCTCGTCGATGGAATAGCTGGTCGCTTTCTGGATGGATCGGCTTTTCACGCGGACATCGGTTTCGTCGGCGTAGAACAGGGCCACCGAGGCCAGCAGCATCAGGGCGACAAAGCCGGCGGTGACAGCAAGAATGATGTTTCGTTTGCGGTTGGCGTACTTCATGGTCAGGCTCCTTGGCCCCTGCTTGGGGCCGGTTGTGGTTCCGGTCGGGTTTCAACCCGACCGCTCTCTCGTTTCCATTGCCTGTTCACTGATTCTCGCCATTCATCAATGAACATATGTGCAACTATTTGTATATCAGTCGGCAGCATCCGGCTGCAGACACGGTACGTGCGTTTACTTCTGGGAGTGCGGGGCAGCGTTGCCACCTTGCGTGGCGAGGCTCTCTCGTCCCGGTTTCCCGGCCGCCGACTCGTCAACTCGGCGGACAGCTTGTCAAACCAAACACCTTGGGGCGTACTGCATGCCTTTCCGGCGACGGACGGGGGGATTCGGGGAGGGGGGAGATGAGGTTTGGCTCTGCACGTTCTACAGCAACCTAGCGTTGGCTGTGGATGCAGAATCCACGGGTCTCATCAGGCTCCTCGGATCCGGGCCAGGTCTAGCCCATGTCCGACTTTTGCTTTGCTCCTGCTGATACCAAAAACGTAACGCGGGCCTCTCTCAACCCAGATGGGTCAACCCGACAGAAAGCACAGCAAGTGTTCGGTTATAAGAACAACCCTCATAACTAGAGTTTGGAAGAGTGGGTGGGAGGTGATCTCTCGCTCAGGCTCTCACGTTACTTCCTAGGCTCTCGCTAAATAATATGGCTCAATGACAGGAACGTCAAGCGAAAAAAAGAAAATCCAAAACTTTTTTTCCACCGCCTTATTTTCAGCATTAACCATTGTACCACAAAACAAGAACTCTGCAACATTAAAAATATTTTTTTCGCACATCCTTGCAATACAGAAGCTTACATTAAATTGAGCGGGTCGGGATCGGCCTGAAAATCGGCCTTGATCTCTTTTGCGAGCCTCGCCATGGCCGGTTCGAGTGCATTCTGGACCACGCCGGGTGCGGAAAGGATCAGCAAATGGAAGCGGTAATGCGAGCGAATCTTGGCAAGCTCGGCCTGGAGGGGCCCGATGACCGTTGCCTGCTCGGCCGGTATGAGGTTCCGCAGTGCAATGGCGAGTTCCTCGGCCCCCTGCCGGGTCGTCTCAATATCGGTATGCCGCACGATCAGCCGGGTCATCCGACAGGCCGGGGGGAGGTTCGCATCGATCCGTTCCTGCAATTCACCTGCCGCAAAGGAGTTGTAATCATGCCCCTCCGCATAGCGAATGGCTGGATCGTCCGGATGCAGTGTCTGTACGACGACCGAGCCGGGGATATCGGCCCGCCCGGCCCGGCCGGCGACCTGGACGATAAGCTGGAACGTGCGTTCCGCGGCGCGGAAGTCGTGCAATGACAGGGCCGTATCAGCCGAGACCACCCCCACCAGCGAGACGCGGGGAAAGTCCAGCCCCTTGGCCACCATCTGCGTACCGAGGAGAATATCGACCTTGCCGGCCCCGAAATCGTCAAGCACCTGCTGGAACTGTTTGGGCGAGGTCATGGTATCGCTGTCCATCCGCGCCAGCCGAGCCGTGGGGAACTTCCGGCCGATTTCGTCCTCGATCCGCTGGATGCCATACCCGAACAGCACGATCTTGCCATCGCAGGCCGGGCAGATATCCGGCAGGGCCTCGGTGCGGTCGCAGTGATGACACACGCACAGCTGCGTCGCGCGATGCCAGACCATCGGCAGCATGCAGTCGTCGCACTGCTTCATCCACTTGCACGAGGGGCAGAAGACGTAGCTGGCGTAGCCGCGGCGGTTCATCAGCAGGATGATCTGCTCGTCGCGGTCGAGCGAGCGGGCCATCTGGGCCGTGAGGGTATTGCCCAGCAGCTCGACCCGCCCGGGGGTCAGATCTTTGCGGAGGTGGACGATCTGCAGGGAGGGCATGGGCAGGTGCTGGACGCGGTGCGGCAGGCGCAGCAGGGTGTACTTGCCCGCCCGGGCGTTGTGGTAGCTTTCCAGCGAGGGCGTGGCCGAGCCCAGCAGCACGGGCACGTCGGCCAGTGAGGCCCGCTTGATGGCCACATCGCGCCCGTGATACCGCGGGGCGGTGTCCTGCTTGTAGCTGCCCTCGTGTTCTTCGTCGACGATCACCAGCCCGAGATTTCGCGTCGGAGCGAAGACCGCGCTGCGAGGCCCGACGACCACCGACGCATGGCCGTCGCGGATCTGCTGCCACGCGAAGGCCCGCCGCGCCGCCGTCAGCCCGCTGTGCAGCACGACCACTCGCGGCAGCCTCCGCAGCAGTCGCTGGAAGGTCTGCGTAGCCAGGGCGATCTCGGGCGTCAGCAGGATCACCTGCTTGTCCTGCTCAGCGACCTCGCGGATGGCGCGGATGTAGACTTCCGTCTTGCCGCTGCCGGTCACGCCGTGCAGGAGGTTGACCGCAAAGCCCCCCTGCCGCAGCCCGGGCGTGAGGCTGTCCAGGGCGGCCTGCTGGTCGGCGTTGAGGGTGATGTTCGGCTCGTCGGGGGGCGTTTCGTCGCGTCCGAGGACGACGTCGCGAATGTCGGTGCGGATCAGCTCGCGCTGGATCAGCCGGCGGATGGTATCGCGGGAGGCGTTGGCGTGGTGGGTGAGCTGTTCGAGAGTGAGCGGCTCGATTCCCTGGCGGCGGGCTTCGAGGAGTTCATCGAGCACGGTGCGCTGCTTGGCGCCGAGGTTGCCCGGCCAGTCGTCGGGCTCGGCCCGTAGCCAGACGACCGTCTCACGCTTGGGCGCTTCGCTGCCCACCGCGGCCGGAACCATGGCCGCCAGGGTCGCCCCCAGCGGCGCGAGGTAGTAGTGGCTGATCCATCGGCCCAGTTCCATGAGGGTCTCGTCGAGGGCTGGGGCGGTGTCGATCACTTTGGCGACGGGCTTGAGTTTTCGGCCGGGCTCGGCGGCGGCGTCGGCGTCGACCACGAAGGCCAGGCTCATCCGATTGCCGCGCCCAAAAGGCACGCGGACGCGCTGGCCGGTGAAGGGCTCGCCCAGGCCGTCCGGCCAGAGGTAATCGAACCGCCCCCAGAGGTTGGCATTGACGGCGATGGCCACCACGCGCTCCTCGCCCGGAGGCCGGGCCGGGTCGGGTTGCTCGGTTGGAAACAGTTCGCTCATGGACGCATCGTAGCCGATGGCCGGCCCGGAGGGAACCAGTCAGCCGTTACGGGGCGTATCGCAGGCTGACCCCGTGGCGGGCGAACGACCAGCTCCGCTTGCCGAGCGTCACGGTCGCGCCGTCGTCGCCGGACTCGACGACGAGGGTGGATTTGGGATCGTCCTGGCCAAACCAGCTTGCCAGCATCGCCGAGCCGGCCATCGAGCCGGTGATCTGGAGGTAGTGGTCGACGCGGCGGGCGGCGAGCTGGGCCCGGCCGATGGTCAGCTCGGTCGTGACGGTGCTGCCCAGGGCGTAATAGAGCCCTGCCGATCGGCCGGTGATCGTGCCGGTCCGCCCGGCCGGTGCGGGCTGGATCGCCCCGCCGGTATGCCAGTACTGATCGACGCGGTCGGCGCCCATGAGGTGCAGCTCGTCGAGAACCAGCAGGCCAGGCCCGGCCGAGGCGGTGTGCAGCAGGATGTGGCGGTAAAAGCGGGCCTGTTCGCCGAGGGCCTGGCCTGCATCGCAGATAACGTACCGCCAGTCCTCGCCGAGCTGGTGGTGTAGGATCTGCCCGCGGGCGTCGGGCCGATGGCCCTGCTCGGCGAGGATGAGGGTGTTATGGGCGCGGGCCTGGACTTCGTAGAGTTCGTCGCTGTCGGCGTCGGCATAGCCGCCGGACCCGGCAGCGGCATCGCCGGGGTCGGTGAGCATCATCTCACCGCCGACCTGCAGCTGGAGGCTGTTCATGTCGCGCTGCGAGCCGGCGGCAGCCAGGTCGCCAGCCCGGGCCGAGACGTACCACGCCGGGCGGGGCCAGGCGTCGGCCAGAGCAGCCCAGCCGATCTGCGGGAAGACCCTCAGCGGTTCGAGCTTCGGGGCCTGGGGCGTGGGGTGCTCGCCGTCGGGCCGGAGCAGCAGGGCCAGGCCCGCCTGCGACCAGTCCGTCGCCGAGAGGTCGTGGGCGAAGGTGTAGTTGTCCAGCCACCAGGTGATCTCGCGGCAGCCCAGTTCGGCATCGAGCAGGTAGAGCGCCCCGTGCAGGGGCGGCGTGGTGTGATTGCCGAAGGCTGCACTGTGCCCGCCGGGGGTGAAGTAGATCGGGAACAGGCCGGTGACATCCATGCCTCGCTGGTGGAGGAGGCTCTGGTCGTCGGCGAGACGGCAGGCCGCCCGGGCCAGCAGCAGGATGTACCGCATGGCGTAGCCCCAATAGCCGATGCCCTCGTCCCAGCCGCCGTCGCTGCCGAGTGCGTCGAACCAGTGGGCCAGGCTGGACCGCGCGGCGGTATAGGCCGACTCGGCCCGGTCGGACTCGTCCATCATCGCCAGGGCGACCATCGCCGCCGAGGCGTTGCATACCCCGTTCCAGTAGTTCACGGCCGAGGTCCACCAGGCGGGGCGCTGGGAGGCCTGGCAGAACGGTTCGAGCACATGGGCGTCCAGGGCGTCGGCGATTCGGCTTTGTTGGGTGGCGTCGAGATCGTCCCACAGCCAGTCGGCACCCAGGGTCACGGCCGTGGCCACTTCCGCCGTGCAGATGTCATAGCCCAGCGTCGCGTGACAGGGGTCGACCCAGGTGCTCCAGTTCAGCAGGTTAAAAACCTCTTCGCGGGCCCGGCTGCGGAAGGCAGCGTTGGATTCGATCGCGTCGGCGACGAGCAGATCGATGATGCGCCCCTGGGCGCCACGGGCGGCGGCGGTGGCGACGTTGGTCCGGCCGGCCGCCCAGGCGCTCTGCCAGTCCATCTCCGTCATCGGGCGAGATTCCAGAATCAGCGCGCAGCGGTTCTCCAGGAGGGCATAGAAATCGCTGAAGGGTTTATGGGCGATGCGCTCTTGCAGGGCGGTCAGCTCGTCACGACTTGCCAGGATTCCACGTTTCATGCCCTCAGCATATCGTCGCGGGCGGGGCTCTGCAAGATGACCGTTGACCCCGCCGGGCGCGGGGTTCTATGATGACGGCCCGGCATGGCAGAGATGACCAGACAACCCGAGGCCCCCACCGACGCCGAACTGCTGCGTCGCTATCTTGACGGCCAGAGCGAGGCCTTCGGTGAACTCGTCGAGCGATACCAGACCAGCCTGTACGGCTTCCTCGTGCGGTTCACAGGCAACCGCACCCTGGCCGAGGACGTTTTTCAGGAGACGTTTCTGCAGGTGCATCACTCGGCGGCGGGCTTTGACCTGGCCCGGCCGTTCCGGCCCTGGCTGTATACCGTAGCGGCCAACAAGGCGCGCGACGCCCTGCGGAAAAAAAATCGCCGCCAGGCCGCCCCTCTCGATGCAACCCTAACCAACGACACGGGGACCTCTTACGCCGACCTCCTGCCGGATGAGCTGCCCGGCCCGGAGGAAATTTCCTCGAACCGCGAGGCCCGCCAGGCCGTACATGACATGATCGCGGAACTTCCCGAGCATTTGCGGGAGGTTCTGGTGATGTGCTACTTCAACGAGCTTCCTTACAAGGAGATCGCCGAGGCGTTGTCGATTCCGGTCGGGACGGTGAAATCGCGGATGCACGCTGCCGTCCGGGCCTTTGCAGAAAAATGGTCCGCCTACCTCGCCGAAGAGAAACGCTGATCGCATGTCCGAACCCGATTCCATCTCCCCTGCCGAGGAACAACTGCTGATCGACTACGTGCTCGGCCAGCTCAGCCAGGACCAGGCCCGCGCCGTGGAAAAGCGCCTGGCCGAGGAGCCCGCCCTTACCCGGCGGGCCCAGACCGTCCGCCACGCCTTGGCAGCGATCGAGCTGGACCGCGCAATCGAACCGCCGGAGGACCTGGTAGCCAAGACGCTGGATCGGATTGCTTCGGTTCGGCGGACCAATGCGCTGCTGGCGATGCAGGAACTCGACAGCCGGGCCGGGCGGAGTCCGACATTCCGGGTGCGGGAGGTCCTGGCCATCGCCGCATCGGTGCTGGTGCTGGCCAGCGTGATGATTCCCTCGCTTCGCCTGGCCGGCCAGCGCGGCGACCGCAGCCTCTGCGCCGCCCAGATGGGGCAGATCGGCTCGGCCCTGCAGAGCTTCGCAGCCAATCACGAGGGCAAGCTGCCCGCCGCCGAAAACCAGGGCGAGCACTGGCTCGGCGAGGGCGAAACCCCCGCGGCGGATAACTCCCGCGCACTGTTCAACCTCCTGGCTGACGGCTACGTGCGCAACCCGGTGGTCTTTCAGTGCCCGGCCGTCGGTGGCAGCAGCTTTGCCTACCGCAAGGGCATGGAGGGCTTCCCGCAACGCGAGCACATCCAGTACAGCTATCAGCACAGCCTGCGCGGCGGGCTGGACACCCGGGCCGGGGCGATGGCCCGCTCGGCTGAGCAAATGGCCATTCTTGCCGACGAGAGCCCGCTGGTTCGCAACGGGCAGATCGTGATTGCCGCGGTGCTGCCCAACAGTGCCAACCACGGCCGCCGTGGCCAGAACGTGCTGTACGTCAGCGGCCATGTCGACTGGGCGGTAACCGTCACGGTCGGCATGGAGGGCGATGACATCTACCGACCGGCCGGGGATGGTTCGATCCGCGGCAACGAACAGCCGGCCGGGGTTGGCGATTCGTTCCTGCTGCCCAACCGTCCGCGGTAATCCGCCGCACCATCGGCGCATAAAAAAACCGCCCTGCGGCGGTACCGTTTGCGTTTGCGTAAAAAATCAGCGACTCGACCGCTGGTCCCCAAAGATGATATCGCCACCAAAGATTTTGATCGCGTAGCACAGCCCGAGCATCTGCAGCAGCACAAACAGGCTCACGCCCTGCCAGTGACCCGGACGGAAATAATCCGGCCCGGCCGTGAGAACCATCGCGATCTTAAGGAACACGATGGGGCCATATGCGATCACAGCGGCAACGCAGGTGGCTCCAAGAATCCGTGCTATTTTTTGTGGCGTCATTTCACCTTCATTATACGATGACGAAAGGACTCGACCAAATCACACCAATCCGTGGCGGACAATAATTTCGCGTGAAATTATATCCATTCCATCTTTCGCACCCACCCCGTTTGCATTTTTCATTCCGCCGATCCAGCCTCGCTCCAAGGGCAAAGCTCTGCGAATCGACTTGCACTGCTGCCGCTATTATAACAGTGGCTGCAAATTGCGCGGTAAAAAACCCTGTTTTCTGAAAAATAACCTCTGTCCAATACACCAAAACTGCAATTCTACAATACACTTGAAGACAATAAGTTATCAGAATATACCTTTTCTCTCCCGCGGCCGGTCCTGATGAAAATGATATTTTTTTACTCTCGGGCTCCTGAAAATGACTGCGTAGAGTTGCTGTTCGCTTGATTCTGCAATCCTTACCGGTCCCCGGTTCATCCATCGGCCGGGTTGCCTGGGGGGGCAGAAACGTGTGGCAACGAAATTTTTCCCTCTTAAAAAAGGCTCTGTTCTACTTTTGGAACATGGGCACTTGTAGTTCTGGCGGCAA
>CAZCDM010000034.1:0-16274 GCA_964497475.1 uncultured Planctomycetaceae bacterium | reverse complement strand
ACCTCATCGGCAAAGAAGGTCGAATATCTTTATTCCTGGGACGGACTACTAGCGGAATCGCAGCTCGAGCCAGTCTCGCTGTTTTTCGATGCGCTGATGGCCAGCGCCGCTGCGGGCCGTCTTGATGAAGACGCAGTAGATCGTATCGGCGGGGCCGTTTTCCACGGGCACCTGGCGTTGGTCGATCACGAGGTTGCGGACGGTCCGCCGGCAGAGGTAGCCGCCCTCCGGCACGGCGACCACGCCCTCGTCGGCGTCGAAGCGATGCGTCTGCGGGCCGAGGTACAGCCAGTTGTGGTAGACGCCGGAGTCGTCTACATAGAGCAGGCCTCGGGGGTTCATGAGGTTTTCGACGACGGCCCCGTCGGGCCGAAGCAGTTGGTCGAGCGGCACGTTCTGGGCGGCGGCGTTGTAGGTGGTCGAGGCGAAGGAGGCCTGCACGAGCATCGGCCCGAGCTGCTCGAAGTAGAACACGAAGCGGAACGGTGCCTTGTCGAGCGTGACGTGATGGCCCCGGACAGGAATCCGTTGGCCGTGCTGCTCGACACCGAGGGTGAAGTGGACCTGTTGCTGGGCGCCATAGGCCGGCGGTCGGTCAGCCGAGGTCGGCTGGTCGGGCCAGTTCATCTCACAGCCGGCGGCGAGCAGGGGCAACACGAAAAGGCAAGACAGTATGCGGGGAGTCATAGCGGGCTCCGTTCGAAAGGGTCTGTGAACGTCTACATCATTCTATCGACCGGCGGGGGTGAGGAGCTTCGATGCAAAACATTTCGCGATCGGCCTTGCACGACGGCGAGACAATGCACTAGTATCGCCCCTTCGGAGTTTGACCCGTTTTCACGCACGAAAGGACAGACCGTTGCTGAGCAAACTGTTGGCCGTTGCCATTCTCCTGGCAGCCCCGATCTGCTGGGGCCTGCTGATGGACGTCGTATTCAAAGCGATCGGCCTGAAGCGCCAGGCCCGCAAGGCCCGCAAGGCCGCCGCGGCCACCAACGGGCAGGAGGGCGACAATGCTTGAGAACATTCTCGACATGCTGAACTTCCAGTTTGCCTCCGGCCTGCACGGGCCAATGCTGTGGATCGGCCTGGCGATGCTGGGCCTGACGGTGGGCACGATTACCGGGCTCTTCGGCGTGGGCGGCGGGTTCATGGTCACCCCCCTGCTGAATATCATCTTCGGCGTGCGGTACGAGCTGGCCGTCGGCAGCGACCTGTGTTTCATCGTCGGCACGAGTACCGCCGGGCTGCGGCGGCACGGCCGGCTGGGCAATGTCGAGCCCAAGACCATCCTGTGCATCGCCTCGGGCAGTATGGTCGGGGCCGTGCTCGGCGACGTGCTACAACAGTATATCATCACCGAAATAGCCAACGGCGAGGTCAAACAATTCACCGAGATCATGCACTGCCTGTTCATCGCGATTCTGCTGCTGACGGCCTGGCTGGTCTGGCGAGGTCCGGGCGTCAAGCCCGAGGGCCATCGCACGCCGCTGCAACGGCTGAAGATCGGCCCGCATGTGGACCTCAAAGCGGCGGGCCTGACGGGCGTGTCGCTGCCGGGGCTGATGGGCATCGGCCTGGCCGTGGGCGTGCTGACCGGTCTGCTGGGCGTCGGCGGAGGCGTGCTGTTCATGCCCGTGCTGATTCTGCTGGTCGGGCTCAATGCCCACCAGGCGGTCGGCACGAGCCTCGGCGTGGTGCTGCTGGCGGCATTGGTGGCCACGGCCAAGAAGGGCTGGGCGGACAATGTCTCGCTGGGTATCTCCGCGGCACTGCTGGTGACCAGCGGCCTGGGCGTGCAGATCGGCGCGTGGCTGTGCATGAAAATCCACGGCGAACGGTTGCGGAAATACTTCGCCCTGATCGTTTTGGCGGCGGTGGGCATGGTGATCTACGACCTCGTGCGGAGCCTTACCGGCGGCGAAGCCCACGCCCACTGACAGGCAGGGAATGAGCAAAGGCAAAGGCAAAAGCCGACGGCGACGCAAAGACTGGCAGGCCCACTACGAGGCCGGCCAGGATATCGAGCACGCCTCGCGTGATAAGCTCTCGGCCCGGGAGGTCAAGCTCCGCGAAGACGCCTACGCCGGCCCGGCCGGGGCCGAGCCAGCCGACGACCCCGCCGGCCTGGAGACCATCGAGGCGATGGTGACCGGGCTGTTTCGGCGGGGCATTTTCGTCCGCGACGGTTCGGGCGAGGAACTCTATTGCGGCATTGCCAAAACCTTCCGCCCGCCGGAGGGCTACGAGCACACCAGCCCGCTGGCCATCGGCGATGCGGTTACCGTTGCGCTGGTCCGCGACGAGCACGTCGACGGACAGGTCGAGCTGGACCGCAACCGGATGGACGGCATGGTGCTGCGGCGGGCGATGCGGCGGACGATTCTTTCGCGCCCAGCCCCGCGCAGCGCCAAACGCAACGAAGCCTGGCAGCAGCGCGACGAGAAGGTTCTCGCAGCCAACATGGACTGTCTGCTGATGGTCTGCTCGGTGGCCAGCCCGCCACTGCGGCGCGGGCTGATCGACCGGCTGATGATCGCCGCGCAGCGTGGCGAACTCGAGCCGATCCTGGCGATCAACAAGATCGACCTGGCCCGGCCGGACCAGACGGTGATCGAGGACTATCGCAGCCAGGATGTGCGGGTGGTCTGCTGCTCGGCCGAGACGGGCGAGGGGCTCGACGAGTTGAGCGAAGCCATCGGGGCCAAGCGGTCGGTTCTGGCCGGCGCGTCGGGCGTGGGCAAGAGCACGCTGGTCAACGCCCTGATTCCCGAGGCCGACGCGGTGACGCGCACCGTTCGCTCGAAGGACCAGCGCGGGCGACACACCACCAGCCAGAGCAGGCTGTACGACCTGCCCGGCGGCGGGCTGGTGATAGACACCCCCGGCGTGCGCGAGCTGGCGGTGGCGATCGAGCCCGAGGAGCTGTCGTGGTACTTTCCGGAGTTCGAGGAGTATCTGGCGGCCTGCAAATTCCGCGACTGCACGCATACGCACGAGCCGGGCTGTGGGGTGCAGGCGGCGGTCGAGGCCGGCGAGATTCCCGCCCGGCGGTATGAGAGCTACCGACGGATTTTCGAGTCGCTCGGGGAGTGAGCGTCAGGGCTGGCGCTGACAGAGAACGAACTGCCGCGGGCCGGCCTGGCCGGGCAAGGTGTAGACGGGGGAGTGCGAGACAGCAAAGCCGAACTTGGTGGCCTCGCGCGCGGTGAGGTCGTGTTCTTCCTCGATGGCTTGGGGGGTTTTGTAGCTCAGCAGGGCGGCGGAGGGTGAGGCGGCGAGCAGGCCTCGGGCGTCTTTAAGGAGTTTGCCCGTGGGCCCGACCGCGCGGGCGACGACGAGGTCGAACCGCCCGACCAGGGTTGGCTGGCGGGCTGCTTCTCTCGCCTGGCTGTGACAGGCGGTGACGTTGGACAGGTTCAGCTCGGCGGCCTGCCTTCGGATGAAGTCCACCTTTTTTCCGGTCGCTTCAATGCCGGTCAGTTCGGCGGCGGGGGTGGCCCAGGCGAGCACCAGCAGCGGGAAGCCCGCGCCGCAGCCGACGTCGGCGATGCGGAGCGGGTCGGTCCGCAGGGCGGGCCAAAACCGCAGGGCCAGCAGGCTGTCGGTAACGTGGCCGAGCCAGTAGTCCTGCGGGCTGCTCAGGCGGGTGAGGTTGACCGTGCGGTTTGCGAGTCGGAGGTTCTCGCCCAGCCGGGCCAGCGTGCGCAGATCGCCATCGCAGCCAAGCTCGTCGAGCAGGTCTCGGATGTCCGCGGCGGGCTCGGGGAGCATCGGCGTGCGGTCAGACGTCGGCGGAGCGAGCCTGATCGAGTCCTTCGCGATACTGGTAGAACGTATCGTAGTTCTTGCGGAGGTAGCCGCCGGCGGTGACGCGAACGCCGTTGAGCACCACGCCCAAGATCCGGGCTCCGACCCGCTGGAGGATATCCCGCGAGCGATGGACGATGCCGTAGGTGTTCACGCCGGCTCGAACGATGAGGATGGTTCCGTCGACCATGCCGGCCAGGACCGTCGCATCGGAGACGACGAGGCATGGCGCGCAGTCGATGAGGATCTGGTCGTAATCGTCCTGGAATTGATCGAGACGGTGCTTCATGGTCTCCGAGCCGAGCAGCTCGGCGGGGTTGGGGGGCATGGGCCCGGTGGCCATGACGTGGAAGTTGGGCTCGACCTCGTGGACGAGTTCTCTCCAGTCGGCCTGGCCGACGAGGGAGGTGCTGAGCCCGCCGCCGGGGCAGGTGGGGAACAGCGACCGGATGGCGGGCTGGCGGAAGTTGGCATCGATAACGAGGACCTTCTTGCCGCCCCGGGCGATGGAGTGGCCCAGGTGCAGCGTGGTGGAGGTCCGCCCGTCTTCGGGCATGGGGCTGGTCAGCAAGATCGTGCGATGCTGCTCGATGGGCCCGGAGAACAGCAGGTTGGTGCGGATCTGGCGGAAGGCCTCGCTGAAGATGGTGTGCGGATTCTCCAGGAAGCCAACACGCAGGTCCTGGAATTCTTCTTCGACGTCGTCGAGGTGGGGCACCATGCCCAGCAGGGGCAGGTCGACGCGGCGGGAGATATCCGAAGGCGCCTTGATGCTGGTATCGAGGAACTCCAGCAGGAAGGCCAAGCCCACGCCAATGGCCAAGCCGAGGAACACACCCAGCGGCACGTTGATGAGGAAGCGGGGGGAGGAGGGCTTCTTGGGGATTTCCGCCGTCTGCTGCAGGGCGAGTGGTTTTTCGCCACGGCGCAGCAGCTGGAGGTCCAGCAGACGGGTCTGCAGCTGGGCGATGCGCTGCTCGGAATAGTCTTTGGTCTCCTGGGCAATGCTCAGGGTGGTGTTGAGCTGCTGGATCGACTTGAGGTTCTGGTTGGTCGTACTGAGCTGGTTCTTGACCTTCTCGAGCTGATCGGCCAGGGAGAGAAACTGACTCTGCCGGGCGGCCCGGAGGTTGACGATGGCCTCCTGGGCGACCTCCTGCTCCTTAACGCGGAGTTTTTCCTCGGCCGCTTCAAGCCGGCGATGGAGATTCTGAACGACATTGTGCGATTCGCCATACTTTTTCTTTGCGGCAATCAGCTCGAATTCAATGAAGGCCACCTGCTGCTCGAATTGTCGCACGATAGGATTGTTCTCCACCTGGAACTGGATTTCGGGCGTCTGGGCCAGTTCCTCATCGGTCTGCTGGTTCATGACCTCGACGGCCTGGGCGGTGGCTACATAATTGGTCTGAATGGCGGAAGCCTGTTTGACAAGCTCCATGGTCCGCAGCCGGAGGATTTCAACGGCTTCTACGTTTTTGCCATCGCCGCCGACTCCCATGCCCTGGAGATTTTTGATCTGCTGGACCGCCTTGTCACGCTCGGCCTTAAGATCTGCGACGGTGTTGTTGAGTCTCTGTATTGTCGCGGCGCGTTCGTCACTGGTGATCCCGCTGATGTCGGTGATGGCCGCCTTGCTGATGGCATTGGCGATGTTGGCGGCATCTTCGGCATCGCGAGCGGTCATGGACACCGTGATGAAACTGGTCCCTTGGACGGGCGAAACACTGAGAGCACTTTTCAGTTCCATGTTTACATTTTTGCCGTCCTCGACAGCCTTCTGGAACCACTTCGTCTTGCGGATATCGGGCAGAGCCAGATCGAAAACATCCTGCTGGATGGTGGCGATGGCTTGGGATTGAATCAACCGCTCCATGACGTTGGTTGCCGCGTAGGGATTGCTTGCGTTCATCTCCGAGATTTTGGGCGGATTGACCACCAGGACGGCCGTGGCGGTGTAATAGGGGGCCATCTGCAGCCAGAAGTAGGTTCCCACGATGGCCGCCGTGGAGAAGATGACCAGCGACAGGAGGATCAGCCAAATCCGCTGGCGAATGATCCGGAGGATGTCGCGCGGGGTAAAGCCCCCACTGGAAGAAGCCTGTGTAGACTTCACGGCCGTGGGAGTGGAATGAACCCCCGTATGCCGAACAATACGGGGGACTTCATCGCGTGTGGGAATCAGGCTCATGACTGCTTACTCCTTTGTAATCCTCGCCATGGCCTGCTGCAGTGGTTTCTGGAGCGGATGGTCCGGGGTGGCCCGGATCATCTCGTAGGCTTGGCGGTAGTATTCTTCAGCCCCGGCGGGGTCTTCGGTTTTCTCCAGCAGGTATCCCATATGGTAGAGAGCATCGGGACCGGGCTGGCCCTGGCTGATGACCTGCTGCATGAAGGTCTTGGCCCGGTCGAGCTGTCCTAATTGTACCAACACCCAAGCATAGGTATCGAGCAGGTTTGCACTGTCGGACCTCTGCTGCAAGGCGCGTTCGATAAGCGGCAGGGCTTTGTCGGCCTGGCCGAGTTTGTCGGCATACAGGTAGGCCAGGTTATTCAACGCCGCAATGTTGTCAGGGTTCTTGGCCAGCAGTTCTTTATAGGTTGCCTCCGCCTTGGTCAAGTCGTTACTTCGCTCGTAGGTATTGGCAATACGGAGGGTAACCACTTCCCAGACACCTTCGTTCGGTGCAGCCGCCTGGGCCTTGCGATACAGGTCCAGAATCTGCGCCACCTGGGCCGGTTTCGTACGAGACATCAGGTCTGCGAGGAAGACAAACACCTGCCAGTCCTCAGGCCGCACCTTAGATATGTCGGCTATTTGGCCAAGAATCTTCTCTGCACCCCAAGAAATATTCATATTCTCCATCACAAAGAACGTGTCGTCGGTTCCGGGGCGGGCCTCTTTGATCGCTTCATAATAGGCCTGCTTGACCCGCGGGTCCTGCGGATTGGCCTGATTGGCGATACGAGCCTGCAGTGCCAAAACCCCCGCGCGATGGTTCTTGCGATTGAGATAAGCCTGGGATTCCTTCATGGCCTGCTGGAGCTGGCCGGCCTCGATGAGCCCGATCAGCCAGGCGCGGACGACATCGACGGAATCGGGTGCGAGCTGCCGAGCCTGGTCCAGCATGCCCAACTGGCGATCCATCTGCCCGCGCTGCTTCCACATGCGCGCCAGAATCAGCGGGAACTGCGGATCCCGGGGGAATTGCTCCATGGCTTCGGCGGCGAGGCTTTCCACAGCCGCCCACCGCTGCTGCCGGAGGAACAACTCAAGACGCCGGAGATGAGCGGGGTAGAACGATGGCTGCATCATGACAACCTGAAGGTACTGCTGGGCCGCCTTGTCGAAGAACTGTACCGCCTCGTACAGTCGAGCAAGGTCCATGCGAAGCCTTAGATTGCCCTGCTGGAGCGCGACCGCCTTCTCCAGATCATAAATTGCCCGGTCGATCTGCCCGCGGGCCTTGTGCACCTCAGCCCGAAAAATATATCCATCCCCATAGCCGGAATTCTTCTCGATGGCCTTGTTAAAATACTCCATGGCCGTGGGCAGGTCATTCTGATCCAGTGCAATTCGCCCCAGCCCCACCAGCGCCACGCCCTGATCGGGATTCGATTCGAGGATCGTCCGGTAAATCGCCCCGGCCTTGTCAAATTGCTCCGTCTCGCCGTAGAGCGACGCCAGCACGAGCTTGAGCTGCACATCCTCGGGCTGAATCGCGATGGCCTTGCCAATCGCCTCGATCGACTGGTCATACCGCTGGCGCGCTTCCTGCCGGCTGCCGGCCTGTGCGAGTTGCTGGGCCTGGCCGGTACGCAAGTTTGCCAGCGCCCGCAATCCGGCGGTTCCTCCCGGATCGGCCTGCTGGGCTTTGTTATACATGTTGACCGCCGCGTCGGCATCGTTCGAGGCCAGGAAATTGCCCCAGGCCACTAAAATTCTCGCCTTGTCTGCCGGCGCGGTGTTTTCCTTGAGCAGATTACTGAAGAGTGCGTCGGCCTTGCTGCTCTGGCCCGAGTCTCGATAGGCCCGCGCCAGGGGCATGGCAATGGACACCTTGTCGCCCACCTTCGGCAGGGCCTGCTCGTAGATGGCAATGGCCTGGTTGTACTGCTTGTTGTTCTCGTACAGGGCCGCGAGCCTCATCGCATTGAGCAGGTTATTGGGGTCGCGCTGATATATCTTCTGACGCTCGGCCAGGGCCGCCGCGGGGTCTTTCTTCTCGACCTGCGACTGCAGCCACCGCTCGCGGATTTCCGGGTTGACCTTACCGGCCGGGTAGAGCATGGCCTGGCGGATGTAGTTGTCGTGGGCGGGCATGTTCTGCTCGCTTTCGGCAATTCTCGCCAGGGCCAACAAAGCCGCTACGTTCTTGCGGTCATTGTCCAGAACCGTCTGGAGTTGCTCCTTGGCCTGGCCCATCTGATCATTGCGCAGATACGCCTCGGCGAGCATCAGTCGGACCTGCTGAAGGTGTGGACTGGTCAGCAGGATACTCTCCAGGGGCTGGATGGCCTGGGCCCACTGGTTCTGGGCCACTGCCAACCTCGCCTCCATCATCAGGCGGGTATTGTCCTGATTATCGGCGATGCGCTGAATCTGCTCACGCGCCTTGTCCCATTGGCTCTTCTCAACCGCCATGGCAAAGTCGATCTGCACGATCGCCGGATGATCCGGATCGATCTTGCGGGCTTCGGCGAGATGGGCCTCGGCCTCGTCGGTGCGGTTGTACTGCCGGTTCAGCCGCCACAGCCCCAACTGCCGGGCGAGGGGATCTTTCTCCTTGAGGATCATTTCCTTCTGCGCCTGGTACTGCTGCTCGGGCGTTTGGGCCTGGAGCATCGTCAGCCAGCGATCAAATACAGGGTTGTCCGGGTCCTTCTGCTGCGCCTGCTTGACCAGCTCGACAGCCCGATCCGTACGATCATGGATACGCAGAATCTGGATCAGCTCGCTGAGGGTCTGGAGGTTCTCCGGCTCGATGCGGTAGAGGGTTTCGAGGGTCCCAATGGCCTGGTCGGGATTATTCTGCAAGGCCTGCTCCTGCGCCATCCGCAGGATCATCATACGCTGCAGGGGTGTAACGGGCCCGGCCGTCGGCAGCGGTGCCCGTCCGCTGAGCAGGTCCAGCGCCCGAAGGATGTCGGCCGCATCTTCATTGTCCGGCTGGATCGACTGGATACGCTCGGCCAGCTGCCTGGCCGTACGATAGTCGCGCGAGTCGATGCGGAGCCTGGCAATCTGCAGCAAAAAGGGCACCTGGCGCTCCTGGCCCGGTATCTGGACGATGCGCTGGTACATCTCCTCGGCACGGGTGGGCATTCGCAGGCGCGTATAGACCTCTGCCAACAAGGCGGCCGTGCGTGCGGTTCGCCCACGGGGAGAGCCGAACGCCGTTTCGAGGTTTTCCCGGGCCTTGTTCCAATCCTGGTTGAGATAGGCAATCTGCCCGGCAATGCCGTACTGGCGAGGGTCATCCGGGAAGTACTGGACCAGGATGGCGAAGCTCTTCTGTGCCTCGTCGACCAAGGCCTGGCGTTTCTCGTGGTCTTTGATGCGCAGGGCCTCGCTCAGGAGCATCTCGGCGAGATAATAGTGCAGGCTCTCGCGGGCTTTTTCCACGTTGATCCGGGCATTGCCTGTATTCTCGCCCGTCCACTGATCCAGTGCCGTAAGCCCGCTTCGCAACGCATCGGCAGCGGCCCGGGGGTCCCCTTGGATCTGATGGAGTCGCGAGAGATAGAAATAGACGCGCACTTCGGTCGGGTCGACTTTCTGGGCCTCTTGCAGAGTCGCCATGGCCTTGTCGTACTGCTTCTTGTCGGTGTAATACCTCGCCAGGGCCAGATACGCCAATGCCTTGTCCGGCGCAAGCTTTCGGGCGGTTTCAATGGCCTGCAGGGCCTCTTCGTCCCGCTCGTTTTTGATAAGATACTCCGCCCAGGCAATCCGCAGCTCTGCGCTGTCGGGTTTTTTCTGCATCGCCTTGCCAAAGGTCTCCTCGAGCAGTTCGGTATCCTTGGCCTGGTTTTCAATCACGCTCAGCAGGGCCTTCCAATTGTCAATATCATCCGGGGCCAGATCGATCGCCTTGCGCAAATCGGCCAGCGCGTCACCCAGATACGTCTTGGCATCAACCCGCGCCAGGAAGCTCCTTGCAATGCCGCGCCGGCGATAGGTTTGGGCATCTTCCTCCAGCTGCAGCAGCCGGTCGGCGTGGAGGATGAACTCCTCCCAGGCCTTGGTGTTCTGCATCTGGCCCAACGATATCATCCAGCGCTGCTCAGCCATCATCTTCCGGGCCGGCAGGAGCGTGCTGTCCTGCTGGATCGACCGCTCCAAAGCCGTAAACGCCTGGCCGTACAACTCCCGCCGCTCCAGAGGCGACAGAGAGGTGTCATTCTTGATCTGGTCCATGTTCAGCTCGGCAATGCGAAGGAAGTTTTTCGCATCGAGCATCCGGTCGCCTTTGACCGCCTCGATAGCCCTGCTGTATTCCCGACGAGCCTTGTTCCACTGCGGCGGGGTTTCCTTGAAGTACTGCTCGGCCCGGCTGATGTGAACGGCCGGGTCTTCGGGCATCTGCTTGATGTAGATCACCACGACCCCGCCGAGAACAAACAGGCCGAACAACGCGACCAGAAGAAGGGCACGGCGATTGATTCGTTTGCTTTTAGCCATAGCAACTCCTGCTAGAGACTTGTGTTATCCCTCGTTGTATTTCTGCATAGTACGGCGTGAGGGCATCTCCTGAAGAACTATCGGAAGAACCTGTCTTAGAAAGTCCCGCGCCCGATCGTTGACTTCTTCTCGATTCGTCACCGTGCCGCGGGGAAAGAACTGGATCTTCGCGTAGTACACGTACCGCAGCGAAAGATCCGTCAAGGCCAGTCGCACCGCATCGCGATTGGCCTGGGGAAGTCCATTGAGGCAGAAGACATAGTACTGCACAAACTGGCGCCCATCCTTGAGATAATACAACGCCGCCAGCGGCGTGCCAGTATCCCACGGCGCGGGCGCACCGGCAACGGGGAAATGCAACACCTCTCGCCCGTCGAGGGTGGCGCCGCCAGCCTGGGCACAGATATCCGGCACGTGCGGCACGGTCACCTCGCTGCCGGTGTAGAACGTTACATCCATCTGCCAGAACTTGAACGGCGAGTTCATCGGCTCCCGCGTATCCTCGTAAATCCGAGCGACATACCAGTTGCTCATCCGCTCGTCGTACCGCTGAGAGTCCAGCGTCGTGCCCACCCGAAGCGACTCGAGCAGGTCATCGCGGAAAATGATCTCGCCGTCCGGCACCTTGTCATAAAGTGGTTCGCCGGCGTCATTGCGCTCAAAGAACCCGTCGCCGACGATGCGGTACGGACCAATCCGCTCCGGCAGCGATACATTGCGGAACGTCTCCTCATCGACACGCACCCGCTCGGGCCAGGGCACGGGATACTTCTGCGTCCACAGCTTGAAATGGTGCATGCCAAGCGACCAGCCCACCGTGGCCAACAACAGCAACCCCGCAGCAATGCCGAAACACACCCAGCCCTTTCGATCGGCAGCAATGATTGCTGTAAGTTTTCCGCTCATGATGCCTGCTCCCCCGCCGCCTCGGCCGAGGATTCCTCCTCGCGTGGCTCATCGGCATCTTCGTAGAGGCTGTCCAGCACCCGGCTCAGCAGGAACAGCAGAAGCAACGCAGGAATCAGCAACGCCATGCCCATGAACTCGTGCATGAAATCCCTGCCGAACTCCGGCTTGTCAATGACGAACATCGACGCGGTAAAGGTCACCCGCAGAACATTGCACAAAATCGCAATCGGAATGCCCGCCAGAATCAGCACCATGCGGTGCCACCACGGACGAACCTGGATATACGCCATCGCCACGCCCAGCGCGAAAAACGCCATCAGCGAGCGAATCCCGCTGCACGCCTCAGCCACCGTCAGCGGATGAACCTCCCCCGTGACACTCGTGACCGTCAGGTGCGAAGCCGAGACAACAATCTTCACCCCCACCAACTGCAGCACACCCGCAGACATCTTGGCCGCGAAGTTCTGGAGGTTCAGCGCGATGTAGTCGTAAAACCGATCCGGCCAGGGCATGGCCAGGGCAAGATAAAAAATCGGCACCAGCGCGATCCACGCCACACGCCAACCGGCCAGGAACAGCGTCAGCCCCCAGATCATCAACGGGATCGTCAGCTGCGGAATCCAGTGGTTCTTGAGGATCACGATCCCCCAGGCCCGGATCGCAATGGCCACCAGCACCAGCACCAGCCCCGGCCAGCAGACCTTTCGGCTCGCCTGCCGCAGGGCGTGACGCCAGTTATACAGCAGGTACAGGCTGAACAGGGGGATGATGTACCCGAACGACCAGTTCGGATTGCTCTGCCACTGGTTCGACAGCCGGAGTATCTCCTGGCGGTAGAAGGCGATCACCAGTGCGCCCAGGACGATGACCTTCAGCCAGGCCTGCCCGGCCGAGCCGATCAGAATAGACGGGTCGTCCTCGACATCGACCAATTCGGCCAACGTCGTCTGCGCACCCCGGGATGGATCGGCTGGTTTTTGTTCGCTCGATGGGTCCAACAGGCGGTCCTGATTAGGTTACAAGGCTTTGAACCGTCGGCTGTTCGGCGTGACAAACAGCGGATCCGAGAAGTTGCGATCGTAAATCAGCCCGAATCCGTATGTCATGCGGAACGCGTTGCGGATCACCGCAAGGAACGACGTGCTCCAATGTGTACCAACGGCAATTACGTCATCAGGCTTTAAGTATACATCAGGATTGGTCCCCTGAATAATTTTTTCTAGGTTAATCGGAATCATCTGTTCCTGATTTTTTCCGATCCGGCGGATGAGCACCGAGTTCGCCGGCCAGGCCAGTGCACCAAGGTTCCCCGCGGCGGCGACGGCCTGCTTGATGGTAATCTCCCGACCGGTCAGGCTGTAGACGCCCGGACGAAGCACTTCGCCCATGACGTAGAACTCGCCCGGCTCGACCTGCGGGACGCGGATGACATCATTTTCCCGCACGACGATGTTCTGGCGGTAATCGCCCTGGCGGAGCTTGGGGTAGTTGATCGCGATCACGCGCACGAGGTCTTCCTTGACCATGTCCGACCAGCCGAAGGGGTCGTCCGTGCCGGGCCGGGCTGTCCGCGTTGCCGGCAGGGGCTGGGCGACTGGGCTGGGCGTCGTCGGGCCCGGCTGGGCGACCGGCGCCGTGGGAGCAACGGGCTGCTCGGGCACCGCCGGCTGATCCGCCGGCTGGGGAATCGCCGGCACGGGCGCGTCGGCCTGGTCGCTGGCAGGCTGGTCCGCCTGCACCCACTTGCCATTCTCGTACACCCAGCGGGTCTTGTTGCGGGCCGAGTCCGTATCGATCTGCACCGGGCCGGACGCCGCCGGACCCGTCTCGGCGAAGTACACCTCCCCGCGCTGCAGGGGCAGGGCGCCGAGGACGTTCTGCAACTGCTCAAGCTCGTCACCCTGTTTCGGCTCCGCCGGGGCGGGCGCTGCAGAACCGGGCTGGCCCACCTGCGATTTGCGAATCGCCGGCGCCTGGCGGATCACGTAGATGTATTCCAGATCCTGCCGGTAGATCCCCCCCGCCAGCGCCAACGCATCGAGCAATCGCATGTCAGGCCGCGTGAGGTTATACGTCCCCGACCGCTGCACCGCCCCGAGAATGCTGAACGTCTGCATCCGCCGGGCGGCCACAATCACCGAAAGCTGCGGGTCGCGCAGCACGTTGGGCGAGTAGGCCTCTTTCAGCACCTCCGTCAGCTCCACCGCCGTGAACCCCTCAGCCTTGATCCGCTGCTTCAGCAACGGCATGTCGATATACCCACTGTCAGAAACCACACGCCGCAGCTGCGTCTCGAGACCTTCGGCATAGAGATCGAAAATACTGATATCCACCACGTCCGTCGCCGCGAGACGATAGTCCTCGTCTTTGTAGATCCAGTCCTGCGGGCCGGGACGAACCGCATTGGGGAACATGTCCTCGGTCTTGTCCAGCTCGGTCATGCTGTCGACGATCCAACTGACGTTGGTCTCGTCAGGCTTGTTGATCGCCTTGTCCGGCTGGAGGAAGCGATACTCCGTAATGAGGTAGTCATGCTCACAACCGGCCGAGGCCAACAGCAAGCACGCCAGTACGATTGTTCCCAGAGTTCTGCTCATGTTCACGGCTTCCGTTCCTTCTTGGCAGATTCAAACCCGAGCCAGCCGGGCCTCCTGCCCAGCTGCGCTCCGGTAGCTTATCAGACGTTATCATCCCTCATCGGCAACATGCTCTGCCGGACTTGATGGTTATCCGCCTGTTTTTTTTCTCGTGTTGCGTTGGGGCAATCACTTCCACCATCACCGCCCGATCGTACTGCCCCGGCAGGGCCAGCAAGGCCGAGCCATCCTCCAGCAGAACCACCTCACGCACCACCCTGCCCGAGGCCTGCACCGCAGGAACCTGCCCGAACGGCCCGGCCACCCGAACGATCGGCCGAACCAGCGCCTCCCGCCCCGGCCGAAGCGTAAAGAGACACCGCCCCGACCGCGCCGCCACCGCATAACACCCCTGCGATTCATCAAACCCGTCGCGATCCAGATCGCCCGGGGCGTACCAGTCCTTCCGGGCCCAGTCCAGCTCGACCGCCGCCGGAGCCAGATAATTCCCCCGCACCTGTTCCTCCGGCAGCGTGCCAGCCGAGAGCAACGCGTTCCACCGCCCCACCGGGCCGATGAAATCCCGCTCGATCAACTGCTTCTGCGTCGCCCCGCCAGCCCAACTGACCGGCGTCTTCGTCGTCAATGCCACCTGCCGGATCGGTTCGCCGCCGGCATTGCTCAGCCAGACGCTCAAAACCTCCCGCCCATCGCCGTAAATCGTCAGCTCCCACTGCACCCAGCGATCGAGTATCGGATTGTACGGCTGGACCCCGGCCGGGAACCGCCAGGCCAGCACAAACCGCAACCGCAATGCGTTGGCCTCGGCCAGTCGGGCCAGGCCGATGCGAACCTCGCCCAGCCAATCCACCGACTCCTGCTGCGGGTCCACCTTGGGCTCGGGCGGCTGATTCACGCCCCGCAGCCGAAGCACGGGCTGAGCCACGCCGAGCCGCGGCAATCCGTCAGGCCCCGGGGCGATAGCAATCTCCTCCCCGCCCGGCAGCGTGACCGACCAACTCAACCCCTCAGCCCGCACCCCCAGCCCCGGCGGCGTCACGTCAATCGCCCGCCGGTTATCCAGCAGCACCACATCGTCCACGAGCAGCTCGACCGGACTGTCCGGGTTGTCCACGCTCAGCCCGATCACGCGCAGCTCCCCGCCGGCCAGGGTTTGTAAATCTACCTCTATGTGGTTCCACCCCGCCGTCAGCACCTTGGGCGGGCTGGTGTAACTCCGCCCGGCCCCGCCCAGCCGAACGCGCAGGTCGCAGCGAGGCTCGGCCACATGCACTTCCATGCACAGCAGCCGATACGGATCGACCGGCTCGGGCTGCGGCAGTGTCCAGGTCAGCTCGCCGGCCGGGGGCAAGGTCGCCATCAGGCAACCCGACCCACTGGCCGCCCGCGTGTCGGTCCAGTCCCGCTCGCCCAGCTGCGGGTTGCCAACCAGCGTCCACTCCATGGCATGGTCCAGGCCCGTCCGCCTGCCGCGTGATTCGAAATCCGCCAGCAGCCGAACGCGATGAGGTTCAACGTCTGCATAGCGTGGCGGCAAGGCAGGCTCGGCCGGGGTGGGCTGACCGATGCGCGGCATCTCCACACGGCCGCAACCGGCCAGGGCAATCCAAAGGCTGCAAAAGGCGAGGATGGTTCGGCGAGAGTTCATGGGCCCGGTCTTGTCCCTATCGTCCAATCCCCCCGGCCGACCTGAATCGCTCAATGCTCGCATCGCACCGGGCCGGACGGTACGATAGATTTATCGCCCCGACCGAGAAACCCTGCGCCACGCGCCCAGCCCAGCCGATACAATGACGGGGTTCCGTCAAGCCACACAAGGAGACACCATGTCCATCGAGGTCACGCTGCCGAATCTCGGCGAAGAAATCCAGTCCGCCCAGGTCATCGACCTGCTCGTCAAAGAGGGCGACACCATCGCCGCCGAGCAGGACATCATCGAAATCGAAACCGATAAGGCCACCGTCGCCGTGCCCTCCTCCCACGCCGGCAAGGTCCTCTCCATCGCCGTGGCTAAGGGCGATGAGGTCTCCCAGGGCGATCTGCTGCTGACCCTCGAAGCCGACGAGCCCGCCGAAGAACCGGCCGACGAATCTCCCCAGCCCGAACCCGCTGCGGAAAAACCCCAGCCCGAACCGGCCAAGGCCGAACCGGCCGCCGAAGAATCTCCCCAGCCCGAGTCGCAGCCCGAGCCCGAAGCGAACCAATCCCCGCAAGACCAGCCGGACCAATCGAGCGACGAAGCGGACAACCAACCCGCCCCGCCCAAGCCCGCC
>CAZCDM010000033.1:0-16277 GCA_964497475.1 uncultured Planctomycetaceae bacterium | reverse complement strand
CTCTACGACCTGCTCCATTGATTGGGTGTCCCAATGTTGAAGTCAGGAGGTCCGGGCTGGTCTATCTCTGATCGTCTGCCAGGGCGACGGTGCGGACGAAATCGGAAATGCCCCTGAATCCTCCGGCCCGGGAGCGGTTTTCCAGCCGAGCCTTTTCGGCGGCCGTCAGGCGGATATTGATCTGCTCGGTGCGTACTCCCTCGCGTGCGGCGGCGGGGGGGGTGTCGCCCTCTTCCAGCATCGTCGCCACGGTCGCCGCCAGGCCGGCGCGAACTGACTTGATACAGGCGGCCGGGGTTTTTCCATCGCCGTAGGTGTTGGGCAGTTCGAGGCTGTGGCCAAACCACTGGCCGTCCTCGAACCAGAGGACGATTTCATACTCGTCTGCGATCCGCTTGGCCTGCGTTGCGATGTCGGGATCGAACGGCCGGGCCGGGTCGGCTTGGCTAGATTTTTTTGATTTGCCTGACATAGACCGCCTTGACCTTTCCTTTGTGGACCGGCAGGCTGACCATGCCGCCGCCGGGCTTTTTGAACACGTGATGCGAGCCGCTGATCCGGCGAAGGGAAAATCCTTTGTCTTCCAGTATTTTCTTCGCTTCGGAATATCTGATCTCGCTTGCCACAGCTAAGGTATATCATAAGATATACAAAACAAAAGAGAAAAGTCAGATTTTTTCAGCCAATTCCGGACGTGTTGTGCGATGGCCCGCAGCCGCTCGTCGCTGATCCGGCCGCGGTAACGTGCGGCCATGGTTATGGAGTGCGGGCATTCCATGCAGCGCGGGCAGCGTGGGGTTCAGGCGGGTTGGTGTTCCCACTGCGCTTCGGCGGGGGAGAAGAACTGCGGGCGAGCCTTTTTGAACTCCTCGGCTGTCCACAACTCGCGGCGGTCGCCGGCGAGGACCTGCTGAAGATGGGTGATGGCGGCCTGGGCCTGGTCGGGCTCGGCGGCGTGGATCATGGTAAACAGCTTCCAGGGCCAGTGGTCCGGGGCGCTGCGGAGGTAGCAGTGGCTCACGGCTGGGTGGGCTGCGGCGGCAGCACCGGCCAGGTCGACGCGGTCGGGCGGAATGGTCCAGGCGACGAGGACATTGGCCCGGGCCCCCGCGGCGCGGTGGTTGACCACGGCGGCGTAGCGGCGCAGGGCGCCGCGGGCCAGCAGGTCGGCGGCGGCTACGAGCAGGTCGGCGGCCGAGAGGCCCTCGGCGGCGGCGAGGGGTTCGAAGGGGTTCGGCTCGGCGGGCAGGTCCTGCTGCAGGGCGCGGACGGCCCGGCGGTGGAGGTCGCTGGGCGGGGTCACCGGGCCGGGCGGATCAGCCGGCGGGGTAGGCGCAGCCAGGGCGTCATCGCTGCCGAAGCGGACGTGCAGCTTGTAACGGCGGACGGTCGGCAGGAGCATGTGTGCCTCGGCGGAGGTCAGCCGGGCCAGGCGATCGGCGGTACCGGCCAGGCCCAGCGACGAATCCGGCCCGACGGCCAGGGTGCACCAGAGGTTCCATTCGTCGGCGCGGCTGTAGGCATGGCCGATGCCCGGATGCTCGGCGACGATGGCCCCGGCCTGGGCGAGGTGTTCCGGCGGGATGCGAAACGCTGCGAGCGTCTGGGCGTACCCCAGCCGGGCTGCGTCGAAGATGCCGGAAATCTCGCGGATCACGCCGTTGTCCCGCAGCCGGGCGATGTGTGCGCGGAGCTGGTCGGCCGGCAGGGTCAGCTCGGCGGCGAGCTGCTGGAACGGTTCGGGCACGAGCGGCAGGCCCTGCTGGAGGCGGGCGAGGATGGCTGCTTCGGGCTGGGGCATGGTTGCATTCTATGGTTCGCCGGGCCGATCGTCCCGCGATTTTTCGCATGGCGGTTGTGCAGCCGGGTGCGGTGGCGTACAATCCGGGCGTGAAAGGACCAACCGTGCGAGCAACATTGGTACTTACCCTGTGTGCAGTTGCGGGCTTGGCCCGGGCGCAGTCGACCTCCTCGGCCCCGGCCGGGGAACCGGCGAGCCGACCGGCCTGGGCGGCTGACGCACCGGCCGATGCTCGCATTGACCTCGACGCCGGCGGATGGTTCGCCGCCCCGCAGCGGGACAAGCCCCTCGACCTGCCGGCCGAGGCCACCAACGCCTACATCATCCCCGTCCGCGAGGAAATCACCCCCAAGACGTACAAGGCCATCGAGCGCAAGATCAACCGCGCCATCGAGGCCGACGCCGATCTGATCATCCTCGACATGGACACCTGGGGCGGGCAGGTCATCGCCGCGCTGGACATCACCCGCCACATCAAACTCGCCGCAGCCGAGGTGCCGGTGATCTGCTTCGGCCGGACGCGATGCATCTCGGCCGGGGCGATGATCGGCATTGCCTGCGATCAGATCGTCATGTCCGACGTCGGCAAGTTTGGCGACTGTGCACCGATCGTCATGCAGGGCACGCTCGAGGGCGTCGAGCGGGAAAAAATCGAATCGCCGTTGCGGACCGAGTTTCAGGAGTCGGCCGAGCGAAACGGCTACCCGGTCGCCCTGGCCACGAGCATGGTCAGCTTCGATCAGGAAGTCTGGCTGGTGCGGCATCGCCAAACGCGCGAGCTTCGCTACGAGCTGCGGCGGGACATCCAATCCAAGACCGTCGGCCGGGGCGATGAGGACGACGCGACCACCCAGCCGACCACGGCGACGTCGGTGGACAAACGCCCCTGGCAGTTCGTGAAGGTCATCGTCGCCGAGGGCAAGCTGCTGACGATGACGCCGAAGCAGGCCCGGGAGTACAGCTTCGCGCGGGCCATCCTCCCCGCCCCGCCGAGCGACCCCTACCGCGGGCTGAAGGAACTGTACAACATCACCACCGAGCCGACCGTGATGGAAGATAACTGGTCGGAGCGGCTGGTGGCGCTGCTGACCAGCCCGGTTGTCGTCGGGCTGCTGGTCTTCCTCATGCTGCTGTTCGGCTATACCGAGATGCACACGCCGGGCTTTGGCGTGTTTGGGGCCATCGCGATTGCCTGCCTGGTGATTCTGCTGTGCAGCCAGTACCTCATCGGCATGGCCAACTGGTGGGAGATCGGCCTGTTCGTGCTGGGGCTGGTGCTGATCGTGCTGGAGATTTTCGTGATTCCCGGTTTCGGCGTGGCGGGCGTGGCGGGCATCCTGTGCGTGCTGATCGGCGGCCTGGCGATGCTCGTACCGAACATGCCCGGCCGCCTGCCGATTCCGGAAAGCGACTGGGCCTGGAGTGTATTCCAGACCGGGCTGCTGAGCGTGTGCCTGGCCTTCATCGGCTCGCTGGTGGCCATGGGCTTCCTGTCAAAATACTTACCGAAAATGCACTTCACCAGCCGGCTGATCCTCCAGCCCGTGGCGCCCGATGCGACCAACCTCGGCGAGCCCGAGGCTACTTCACCGGCCCAGGTCGTCGGCGCCGACGATACGGGCACGACCCTCGGCCCGCTGCACCCGGTGGGCACGGCCCGGTTCGGCCAGGAGATTCTCGACGTGGTCTCCCAGGGCGAGGCCATCGGCTCGGGCGTGCGGGTTCGCGTGATCGAGCGGCATGGCAATCGGATCGTCGTCGAGGAGGTGAGCTGATGCTGGCGGTAGACTGGCTGAGCAACTCGTGGATGGTCATCGTTCTGCTGATCGCCACGGCGGTGCTGCTGATGATGGAAATCCTCACGCCGAGCTTCGGCGTCCTGGCGGCGCTGTCGATCATGGCTGGCGGCGGGGCGGTCTACTTCGCCTTCCAGATCGACTACCTCGTGGGATTGTTCGTGCTGCTGGGCATTTTAGTGGCCACGCCGTTTTACCTGTGGTTCGGCGTGAAGGTTCTGCCGAAGTCGCCCATCGGCCGGCGGCTGTTCCTCAACGCCGCGCCCGACGCCCACAACGAGGCGACCCCCGATGCCGACGAACTGGCCGAGCTGCTTGGCAAGGCCGGCGTGGCCGATACTGTTTTGCGCCCCTCGGGCGTGGTCCGCATCGACGGCCGGCGGGTCAACGCCGCCGCCGAGCGCGGCATGATCGAACGAGGCCGATCCGTCACCGTCCTCCGCGCCACCGGCACGGAAGTGATCGTACGCGAACTTGACAATGCCGGCTCGACCGGCGAAACATAAACAGACGATTGACGGACCTTTTCACGAAAGGGATTGATATGACATTGGCGACACTGACGACGCTGGCTCAGGCGAGCCAGGGCATTGGCATTGGACTTTGGGTTCTCATCGGCCTGGCGGTACTGGTCGGCCTGCTGTTCCTGATTATGTTCGGTCCGCTGTTCGGGCTGTGGTTGCAGGCGTTGGCGGCCCATGCGGGCGTGGGTATTTTTCAGATGATCGGCATGAAGCTGCGGAAGGTCAACCCGCAGGTGATCGTGCTCAGTCGCATCCAGGCCATCCAGGCCGGGCTCGAAGTGCAGACCGAATGGTTGGAAGGTCACTACCTCGCCGGCGGCCGACCGGTCAATGTCGTCCGCGCCCTGATCGCCGCAAACCGTGCCAACATCGTGCTGACGTGGAAGACCGCCACGGCCATCGACCTGGCCGGGCGCGACATCCTCGACGCCGTGCAGACCTCCGTGAACCCCAAGGTCATCGACTGCCCCAGCCCCTCCAGCGGCAAGACGACCGTCGACGCCGTGGCCAAAGACGGCATCCAGGTCAAGGCCAAGGCCCGCGTGACCGTCCGGGCCAACATCGACCGCCTCGTCGGCGGTGCCACCGAAGAGACCATCATCGCCCGCGTGGGCGAGGGGATCGTCACGACCATCGGCTCGGCCGACAGCTTCAAGCAGGTGCTGGAGAACCCCGATCTGATCTCCAAGAAGGTGCTGGAGAAGGGCCTCGACGCGGGGACGGCGTTCGAGATTCTCTCGATCGACATTGCCGATGTGGACGTCGGCGAGAACGTCGGTGCCAAGCTCCAGGCCGAGCAGGCCGAAGCCGACAAGCGTCGCTTCCAGGCCGAGGCCGAGAAACGCCGCGCCATGGCCCGCGCCCGCGAGCAGGAAATGCAGGCGCTCGTCCAGGAAAACCGCGCGAAGGTGGTCCTGGCCGAGGCGGAGATTCCCAAGGCCATGGCCGACGCCTTCCGCGGCGGGAACCTGGGCATCATGGACTACTACAAGATGCAAAACATCCAGGCCGACACGCAGATGCGAAACTCCATCGGCGGCGAGGACCAGGACAACAACGAAGGCGAGCCGCAGCGATAACCCATGAGTGCATGGACAAGCATTGCGGTTTTTCTCGCCGAGGATGGCGAGGGCGTTGGCCAGGTTCTGGTCCTGGTCATCATGGCGGCGATCTGGATTCTCGGCGCGGTGGGCAAGAAGATCGGCCAGAAGAAGGTCGAGGAAAAAGCCCAGGCCGAGTCCGCCCATCATCGCGAGCGGATGCGCCAGCTCGAAGATCGTCGCCAAAAGCAGGCTGTCCGGTCTGGGGAGCCCCGCCCGGCCCAGCCGCCCCAGCCTCCGCTGAGCGAGTCGACCCCATCGGCCGCCAAGACCAAGCTCAAGGAGTTGTTCCAGACCGTGGCCGAGTCGTCGCGGAGCATTGCCGATGCGGTGCAGAAGGAGACTGCCTCAGCCCGGCCGATCGAGCAGCCTCCTGAGATTCCCGAGGCGGTCCAAAGGGAGGTTGCCTCGGCGCAGCAGGACGTGCAGTCGCCCTGGGACCAGCCCCAGCCCAAACCCGTGCCCCCGCCGGCGCGTCGGGCCAGTCACACGCCCCGCCCGGCCGTTCGCCAAGCCCGGCAGCGCCAGCAAGACGCCCTGGCCCGGGCCCAGCGTCAGAGCGTGGCTCCGGTCCGGCGTCGGTCGAGTGCGCCCATCGCGGGCGGCAGCAGCGACCGGTCGTCCTCGCGATCGAAATTTCTGCTCGGCCTGATCGACCAGGACGACGCCCGCCGGGCCATCGTCTTCCACGAAATCTTCTCCAAGCCCAAAGCCCTCCGCAGCAACGACGAACTCTGGGACTGACGGCTGACCATGATCGCAGCCCGCTTCGCCCCCGACACCCTCCGGCCGGTCACGATTGAACCCATCGCGCCGGTGCGGCTGGTTCGCCGTGACGACGGCGTGTGGTTTGCCGACTTCGGCCGGGCTGGGTTCGCCAGGCCCTGGCTGCGACTCCGCAGCGATGCGGCCACCACCGTCAGCGTCCACATCGGTGAAGTGCCCACCGACGAAACGCACATCCACCCCGAGCCGGGCGGCAGCCGACGCTACCGCGCCATCGAGGTGGCCATCCCGGCCGGGCCGAGCGAAACGCTCGTGACGATTCCATCCGATGAGCGAAACACCGGTCCGCTGGCCATCCGCATGCCCGCCCACATCGGCGAGGTTCTGCCGTTTCGCTACCTGGAGCTGCACGGCTACGACGGGCCGCTGACGGCCGACGACCTGCGACAAGTCGTCGCGTTTTACCCTTTCGACGAAACCGACGCGACGTTCGAATCCTCCAGCACCGTTCTCAATGCCGTATTCGACTTCTGCCGCTACTCCATGAAGGCCACCAACTTCACCGGCCTGTTCGCCGATGGCTACCGCGAGCGCATCCCCTACGAGGCCGACGGACTCATCAACCAGCTCGGCTGGTATTGTACCTGTCCGGACCCGGCCCCGGCCCGGGCGACCATCGAGCACCTGATGCACAATGGCACGTGGTTCCAGGAATGGCATCAGCAGCTGGTGATGATGGCCTGGGAGGATTACCTCCAGACGGGCGACGACCGGCTGCTGCGGCAGTACACCGCCCGGCTGGGCGAGAAGACGCTGATCGCCCTGGCGCGGGAGGATGGGCTGATCGACTCGACCTCGCCGGCGATTACGCACGATCTGCTCGACCGGCTGGGGCTGGTCCAGCCTCACCCCAAGGACGACCCGGCCGAGTGTCTCAAAGCCATTGTCGACTGGCCTCATTGCGGGCTTTTTGGCCTGCCGCCTCACATGGGCGAAACGGACCACCACGAATTCCGCCCGATCAATACGGTCGTCAACGCTTTCGCCTGCCACACGATGGGCCTGATGTCGCACATCTGCGAGGCGATCGGCCAGACCGAGCAGGCCAGACAGTGGGCCGACCGCGCCCGCCGCACGACCGAGCAGTTCAACCGCGTGCTGCTGGATACCCGCCGGGGCATCTACGTCGATGGCGAGGGCTCGACGCACTCCTCGCAGCATTCCAACATGTTTCCCATGGCCTTGGGGCTCGTCCCGCCGCAGTATCGCGCCAGCGTGATCGACTTCATCGAATCGCGCGGCGTGGCCTGCAGCGTCTACGGCGCACACCATCTGCTGGAGGCACTCTACGTCGCCGGCCGGGGCGAAGCCGCCCGAAAACTCATGGCCTGCACCGGCGAGCGCAGCTGGGCCCACATGTTCCGCACCACCGGCAGTACGATCTCGCTGGAAGCCTGGGCCGACCGCTTCAAGCCTAACCAGGACTGGAACCACGCCTGGGGCGCGAGCCCGGCCGCCCAGATTCCTCGCGGCCTGATGGGCGTGCGACCGGCCAGGCCAGGTTGGGCTGCGGCGACGATACGCCCGCAGCCGGGTACGCTGGCCCGGGCGAAGCTGACCATCCCCACGCCGCAAGGTCCGCTGACGGTGAGCTTCCGGCAGAAACAGGGAGCCTTCTTCCGGCTGGAGGTTGACCTGCCCGGGGAGATGACCGCGACGGTGACGCTGCCGCCGATCGGCCCGGGTGGTGGAACACTGCAAAGCGACACTGCCGGGCAGGTAGAGCAGTCCGGGCCTGGGGGACACGTCCTTGCCGGTGTGACCGGCCGGGCGGTGCTGGACGTGCGGGCGTAGATCGCTCGGCTGGTGTGGTTGGCCGGCTATGCGGACACTCAGCGGATGGGTGGCCTGGACAGTACGTCGGGGTTGGCTGCAGGGCTCAGGTGGGTTGGCCGACGAGGCGGATGGAATTCTTGCCTTCGTGTTTGGTGGCCAGCAGGGCCTGGTCGGCCGCTTTGAGCAGATCCATGCAGGTCCGGCCGTCCTGGGGGAAGGTGGCCAGCCCGCCGGAGATGGTCAGCGAGCCCTTGGCCTGCGGGCCGAGGGTGGAGAACTTGTAGCTCTCGACGGCCTGGCGGAAGCGGTTGGCCACGTCGACGACATCCCGCAGGGGCTGGGAGCCAGGCTTGCGGATTTCGCTGTCCCAGAAGAGCACGGCAAACTCATCGCCGCCGATGCGGGCCACGATGTCCTGCTCGCGCGAGACCTCCTGAATGAGCATTGCGATGTCGCAGAGAATCTCATCGCCGGTGGTATGGCTGTAGCGGTCATTGTACTTCTTGAAGTCGTCGATGTCGTACAGCAGCATCGCCGCGCGGAAGCCCTCCTGGTCGGCCCGCTGGAGTACGTGGTCGGTCAGGTGGTAGAAGTACCGGCGGTTGTAGGCGCCGGTGAGGTGGTCGGTAATGGCCAAGCGGTGCAGCGAGTCGAGCCGCCGGGTCAGCCGGCAGAGCCCGCCGGCGAGCAGTTGCAGCTCGGCCAGGAGCGCATCGAGCTGCGGGGCCGGGCCGATGGGTTCGTCGACGACGAGCAGGCGCGGCGTCGAGCCGGTGAGCTTCAGCAGGGGCTCGGCGGCCGGGGCGAGCTGGTCGGCATCGGTCCAGTGGACGCGGGAGTCCAGGTGGGCCTGGACGCAGTCGGCGAGGGCTTGTTCCAGGGGTTCGATCTGGTGGGCGGCATCGATGAGCTGTCGGACGGCCAGGCCGGGCAGAGACAGCGGGCGGGTGGTGTCGCTCTCGGTAAACAGTGCGTTGAGTTCGCCGCGGGTCGGCGGCAGGAGGCAGGTCTGGTCGAAGAGGTCCTCGGCGGGGTCGGGCTCGTCTGCCTCGGCGCAAAGTGCGATGAGCTGTGCCTGGGGCGCCAGGGTGCGGGCCGCCCGGGCCAGGCCGGCCAGTTCCTCCCGCGGTGCGGGGATCAGGATGTGCGTGGCGGGCCGATCGGCGAGGGCTTCCAGCAGGGGATAGCCCCCCGATGCGGTGCGGACATCGCGCGAGCCGAGCCGGGCCGTCAGCGCCCGGGCCGATTCGGTATCGTTGAGTACGACGATGGCGGGGTTGGGCTGGTCGGTCATGATGCGCCTTCCTGACCCGGTGCGAGCCGCTGGAGGGCGGCGGAAAGCTGGCCGGCCGAGACGAGCTGACAGCCGTCGAGGTCGTCGGTGGTGAGGTTCTGCGGGAAGCCGCCGGCGCCGAGCATGGCCACGCGATTTCGCCGGGCGATGTCCAGCAGAGGCAGTTCGTCGCGGGTGATATCGGGCAGGTGAAGAACGAGGGCGGCGGCCTGGCCGGCGAGAATCATCGCGGCCGCTTCGTAGCCGGTCGCTGCACTCTGCCAGGCGAGCCCGGCCGGGGCCTGGCCGGGGTCAAACCCCTGCGGCGGTTGCAGCAGCACGATCTGATCAGCATTCATGGGCCTCTCCATGGCAGGACTTGCATCGGCGGTATCGTACCGGGCGGGTGGCGCGGCTGCAAGGGCGAATCGACAATCGCCCTGGCAGGGCGCGGCCTGGCGGGATGCGTTGGCGGTGCGGAGCAAAAAAGGCTTCCGCCGATCTGACCGCTGGTGTAGGGTACCGGTATGAATCTTTCCCCTGCAGCCGAGCTGGCCATGCGTGGCATGTTGATCCTCACCGAGCATCACGGCCAGGGGCCGACGCGTCTGGCCGACATCTGTGCCGAGCGGGACCTCGGCCGGGAGTACCTCTCCAAGGTGCTCGGGATGCTCGCCCGGGCCGACCTGGTCCAGCCGATCCGCGGCAAGAACGGGGGCTACAAGCTTGCGCGCGACCCCTCGCAGATTACGCTGCTGGAGGTGATCGAAGCGGTCGAGGGCGAGCAGGCACTGAACCTCTGCCAGCACGATCCGCCCAAGTGCGAGTACGCCTCGCAGTGCAAGGTGCAGGAAGTCTGGGCCGGGCTGCAGAAGATTTACATCGAGACGCTCGGCAGCAAGACCCTGGCGGACATGACCGCCGAGGACGATCCGCAGAGCAACTAATCCGGATCGGGGTAGGTGGTTTCCGACCAGTGGGGGGCGGTTGCTTCTTCATCGGCCTCGTCCGAACGCTCGGCCCGACCGGCCCGGACCTTCTCGGGGTAGAGCTCTTCGTCCGGATCGGGGAAGGGCGTTTCGGTCCAGTGGGGCCCGGCCGGCGGGGCTGGCTCGCCCGGTTCGTCCTCCTCGGCGGGGGTTTCGTCCGCCGCAGCCGGCTCGGCAGGGCTGGCCTGGGCCAGCGATTCGTCGAACTCGATCCACAGGGTGAGCCCGCCGCGTCGCAGCCGGATGACCTGGGCGATCGTCGCCAGCAGCGCAGCGGCGGCGATCACGCCAATGCCCGCGGCGATCCAGCCGGAGCTGATGGCCGTGGCCAGAACAGCCAGCAGGCCCACGAGCCCCAGCAGTTGAGTCAGCAGGACCTCCCGGCCGAAGCCGACCACGCGCACCCGGCGAGGTTGTGTGGTTTCTTCCATTGCCCCTATTGTTCGCTTCGGCGGGGGGGGAGTCAATCGCCAATGAAGATTTCTTTGCCCTCGGGCGGGCAGCAAAAGTAGAAACCCCGCCCCGGTCGAGCTACAATGCGATGCAGAGTCCGTATTGGGAAACGCGACCATGAACCTGACGCTTCCGATCTATCTCGACCATAACGCCACCACGCCCGTCGATCCGCGCGTGCTTGATGCGATGCTGCCCTACTTCAGCGAGCACTACGGCAACGCGGCCAGCCGGTCGCACAGCTTCGGCTGGAAGGCCGAGGAGGCCGTCGAAAACGCCCGCAGCCAGATCGCCTCGCTGATCGGCGCCACCGCCCAGGAGATCGTCTTGACCTCCGGCGCGACCGAGAGCGACAACCTCGCGATCAAAGGCGCCGTCGAGCAGTACGCCGAGAAGGGCAATCACGTCATCACCGTAGCCACCGAGCACAAGGCCGTCCTCGACCCGGTCGAGCACCTGGCCAAGCTCGGCTGCGAGATCACCGTGCTGGAGGTCGACGAGTTCGGCCAGGTCCGCCCCGAGCAACTGGCCGATGCGATGACCGACCGGACCGTGCTGGTCAGCGTGATGGCAGCCAATAACGAAACCGGCGTGATTCAGCCGATCCCCGAAATCGCCCGACTCGTCCGCGAGAAGGGCGTACTGTTCCACACCGACGCGACGCAGGCGGTGGGTAAGCTGCCGATCGACGTCGACGCGATGGGGATCGACCTGCTGAGCGGCTCGGCCCACAAGATGTACGGCCCCAAGGGGGTGGGGGCATTGTACGTCAGGCGGAACAATCCGCGCGTGAGGCTGGCCGAGCAGATGCACGGCGGCGGGCACGAAAAACGGATGCGCAGCGGCACGTTGAACGTGCCGGGCATCGTGGGCTTCGGCAAGGCGGCCTCCATCGCAGCCGAGGACATGGCCGCCCAGGCCGACCGCCAGGGCCACATGCGGAACCAGCTGGAGCGCGACATCCTCAGCCAGCTCGGCTGTGTGCGCCGCAACGGCCATGCTACCCAACGGCTGCCGAACACCTCGAACCTCTCCTTCGCCTTCGTCGAGGGCGAGTCGATCATGCTGAAGATCAAGGCCATCGCCGTATCCAGCGGCTCGGCGTGCAGCAGCGCGTCGCTCGAACCGAGCTACGTCCTGCAGGCGATGGGCCTGGGCGATGCACTGGCCCACGGATCGCTGCGGTTCAGCCTCGGTCGCGATACCGACGCCGGCCAGATCGAATACGTCGCAGAGCATATCGTCCAGGCCGTCACGCAGCTTCGCGAGATGAGCCCGCTGTGGGAGCAGGCCCTCAAGACCGGCCAGGACCAGGCCGGCTCGTGGAACACCGCTGAAGATGTACCCGAGACACCATACGAACTGCCGGCCGGCTGGCCGAGCCTGGCCCCGGCCTGAGGAACCACCCCATGCAATACTCCGACAAGCTCATCGATCATTTCGAGAACCCGCGCAACATCGGCTCGCTCGACGAGAACGACACGGACGTCGGGACCGGCACGGTCGGCTCGCCGGAGTGCGGCGATGTGATGAAGCTGCAGATTCGCGTGGGCGAGGACGGGCGCATTGCCGAGGTGAAGTTCAAGACCTTCGGCTGCGGGGCGGCCGTTGCGTCGTCGAGCCTGGCCAGCGAATTGCTCCAAGGGATGACGCTCGACGAGGCCCGGCAGCTCAACAACAAGCAGATCGTTGAGGAGCTTTCTCTCCCGGCCGTCAAGGTGCACTGCTCAGTCCTGGCCTCCGAGGCCATCAACGCTGCCATCGACGACTGGCAGGCCAAGCACTCGAACTGAACCCGCGGCCTTGCGGTCAAGAGTCCGTTGCAATGCGTCGATGAAGAGGATAGGCTTTTTTCGTCGGCTTGTGTTGACCGTACCGAGGGAAGCTTGGTTCCCCGGCCGCGTGTGGCAAGCGGGCCCCGAGCCCGACCAAACTGAAACCAACCCCGAAGGGATTTTTCATGGATTACGCTGTGATTATGGCTGGTGGCATGGGCAAGCGGCTCTGGCCGCTGAGCCGGGCCGAAACTCCCAAGCAGCTCCTTCCGCTGGTCGAGGGCAAGTGCCTTTTGCAGATCGCCGCCGAGCGGCTGCTGGGCATCTTCGAGCCGGAGAATATCTTTGTCGTCACCAACGCCGCCTACGCCGACGCCGCCGCGGCCGTGCTGGATTCGATTCCGCGGGCCAATGTCATCGGCGAGCCGGAAGGGCGGGACACCGCCGCGGCGATTGCCCTGGCGGCCGAGGTCATCGCCGGGCGCGACGAGAAGGGCACGATGGCGGTATTCACGGCCGATCATATCATCCGCCCGCAGCAGTGTTTCGCCAAGGCGGTCACCATCGCCCTGCAGGCGGCCAAGGTCAACGAGAACACCATCGTGACCTTTGGCGTCAAGCCCAGCTGGCCTCACACGGGGCTGGGCTATATCCAGGTCGAGTCCGACGAGGTATCCGAGGACACGCACAAGGTGCTCCGCTTCAAAGAGAAGCCCGATCACACCACCGCGCGGCGGTATGTGGAGAGTGGCGAGTATTTCTGGAACAGCGGCATGTTTGTCTGGACGGTCGCGACGATCCGCAGGGCGATGCAGCAGCATCTGCCGGCTACCTTTGAGAAGCTCCAGCCGATTCACCAGGCCGTGGCCGACGGGCAGGACCCGCGTCCGCTGCTGGCGGAGATTTATCCGACGCTGGAGAAAATTTCCATCGACTACGCCGTGATGGAAAAGGCCGAGTCCGTCATGATGGTCGAGCTCAAGTGCGAGTGGATCGATCTGGGCTCGTGGCCGGCGCTGGAAGATGTGATCCCACCGGATCAGCAGGGCAATTCCATTCTGGCCCCGCATCACGTCATCATGGACAGCTTCCGCAACGTCATCGTCAGCCGCGATGACGACGACCATCTGCTGGCGATTCTGGGCGTGGACGACTGCATCGTCATTCACTCGCCCGACGCGACGCTGATTTGCCGCAAGAGCGACGACCAGCGGCTCAAGGAGTTGGTCGCGGCGATCGAAAAGCACCACGGCGGAAAGTTCCTCTAGGCCGATGGGGTGCTGGCTTGGTGTGGATCACGGCAGCAGGCGGATCGGCATTGCGGTGGGCAATGAGGTCGACGGCCTGGCAGTGGGGGTAACGGTGCTGGCGGCCTCGCCGATCGATCATCTCGCCGGGCAGATCGCTGCACTTCTGCAGGAATATGGCTGCGGGGGCATCGTCGTCGGCTGGCCGCTGAACATGGACGACACCGAAGGGCCCCAGGGCGTAGCGGCCCGGCAGTTCGCAGCCGAGCTGGCCCGGCGGATCGATACCGACGTCAGGCTGTGGGATGAGAGGCTCAGCAGTTTCCAGGCCGACCGTGCCCTGGCCGGGTCGATGACCCGCGCCAAACGTCGCCGCCGGCAGGATGCGGTAGCGGCCGCTGCGTTTTTGGGAGACTTCCTCGCCGGCGACGGGCCCAACACGGCGCCCCAGCCGGAACAGGCCACGCCCCCCGACGAATCCTGAGGAGGGTCCAGCCTACTCCTTGTCGTCGTCCTGCAGGTCCGCGAGAGCTTCCAGGGCCGAGATGGGGTCCTCGCCCGAGTCGTCGCCGCCGGCCAGCAGGTCGATGGCGTCCTCGCCGCTGCCGTCGTCGGCCAGGCCGATGAAATCGTGATCGCCGCCGGCATCTTCTTCGACGGCGGGCATGAGTTCCTGGGTCGCCTCGGAGAAGTTTGCCGCCGGGGCGGGCTCGGCCGGTTCGCCGTCGATCTGAATGGTCATCGCCACCGGGCCGACGGTCACCTGATCGCCAGCCGAGACGGACGACTCGCTGACTCGCTCGTTGTTGAGGTATGTCCCGTTGGCGCTGTTGAGGTCTTTCAGGACGAGGGTGTCATCCTGGCGGCGAAATTCGCAATGCTTGCGGGAGCAACTGTCCACGGGGATGCGGATATCGCAATCGGCGCCCCGCCCGAGCGTGGTGACATCTTTTTCCAGTGCGATTTCCTTGAAACCGCCGTCAGTCCGGCTGACCAGAAGTGTTACGTCCATGGATCGGTCCCTGCTGAAAAGGTCTTTGTTATCATCGGAAAGCGATTTCTGTATTGTAGAGCCATGCCCACTTCCTGCAAGAAAAATCACCGCTCCGGGGCGGCCTGGTCGGCGAGGTCGCTCTACGTTCATGTTCCGCTGTGTGCGGGCAAGTGCGGGTACTGCGATTTTTACTCCGTGCCATTCACGGCCGATCGCGCGGCGCGGTATGTCGCGGGTGTCCGGGCGGAGTTGACCCGGCAGGGCGAGGCGCTGGCAGCGCCGCTGGAGTCGGTCTTCGTTGGCGGGGGTACGCCGTCGATTCTGCCGGCCGGGCTGGCGGGCGAGCTGGCCGGGGCGATCGCGCCGCTGGCCGATGGGGCGACGGAGTGGACCATCGAGGCCAACCCGTCCAGCCTCGACGAAGCCCGCCTCGCTGCCTGGCAGGCGGCGGGGGTCAACCGGGTATCGCTGGGGGTGCAGACGCTTGGGCCGGGGGAGCTGGCCGTGCTGGGTCGGGCCCGCCAGGCGGGAGACGTGGAGAGGGCCGTGGCCCTGCTGGGCCGGGCGGGCGTGGCCAACTGGAACCTCGATTTGATTTACGGCATACCGGGTCAGACGTTGGCGAGCTGGTCGCAGACGCTGGAAGCAGCGATTGGCTTCGGGCCGAGCCACGTGAGCTGCTACGCGCTGGGCATCGAGCCGGGCACGGAGCTGATGGCCCGGGTTTGGGCCGGTGAGATCGTCCCGGCCGACGAGGAGTTGCAGCGGGCGATGTATTATCACGCGGTCGACGCGCTGGCAGCAGCGGGGCTGGAACACTATGAGCTGAGCAACTTCGCCCTGCCCGGCCGGGCGTGCGCGCACAATGTATCGTGCTGGCAGGGCGGGTCGTATCTCGGGCTGGGGCCGGCGGCGGCGAGTCATCTGCATGGCGTGCGGCGGGGCAATCGGGCGGACTTCGACGGCTGGGCCGAGGCCGTCCTGGCTGGGCGCGACGCACCGGCCGATGAAGATCGGCCGGGCGCCGGGGCGCGGATCGGCGAGGCGTTGATGCTCGCCCTTCGACTGATCGAGGGCGCTGGCGAGGCGGCCTTCGCACAGCGCTTCGGGCTGACGGTTGACGAGGCGGTTCCGCAGAGCCTTGCGCGTCACCTGGCGGGCGGGCTGATCGAGCGTTCCGGCGGGCGGGTCCGCCTCAGCCGGGCCGGGTGGTTCCTGGCCGATACGGTCCTGGCCGATTGCATCGAGGAGACGCAGCATCTGGACGCGCCGCCGGCGGGTCGATAGGATACTGCTATGAACGCACTACATCGCATTGCCCTTATCGTAGTTCTGGCCGCTGCTGTGGGCGGTTGCAAGCCGATGGCCCCGGCCGAGAACACTCCCCCCGGCGCCGACCTGGCCGAGTTGCGCAACGAGAACCACGACCTTCGCGCCCGCAACAAACGTCTCTCGCAGAAGGTCGAAACGCTGGAGGGTCGCATCGAGGCGCTGGCGACCCGGGAGCAGAGGCTGAGCATGGCTCTGCGGAAAGAACAGCGCACCAGCCAGAAGCGGGCCGAGGCGCTGGACCTGCTGCGTGACCTGCCGGCTGAGCGGGACTACTTCAAGGCCGAGGCTGAGACGCTTCGCACGAAAAATCTCGAACTGCAGAAGCGCATCGGCGAGCTGGAAGCGGAGATCAAAACGCTCAAGGCCCAGCAGGGCAGCTAGTAGTCTGTCCCATCTAAAAGGATGGGTAGAGTCGCTTCAGTTTCACTCGG
>CAZCDM010000032.1:0-17769 GCA_964497475.1 uncultured Planctomycetaceae bacterium | reverse complement strand
GCTGCACCTGCGGAACTGGGTGATCTGGCATTACACGTTCGGCCAGGCGACGAAGAAAAAATTCGCACGCAGCCACGCCCACCTGTTCTACTTCGTGATGGACCCCAAGCAGTTCACCTTCAACGCCGATGCGATCCGCGTGCCCTCGGCCCGGCAGACCACCTACGGCGACGCCCGCGCCAACCCCAAGGGCAAAGTGCCCGACGACACCTGGAGCTTTAGCCGCGTGTGCGGCACGTTCAAGGAGCGGGTGCAGTGGCACCCCTGCCAAATGCCCGAGAAGGTCCTCGAACGGATCGTGCAGGCGTCGAGCAACCCCGGCGAGCTGGTGCTCGACCCCTTCAGCGGCAGCGGGACGACGCTGGCCGTCGCAGCCAGGCTGGGCCGACACTGGTTCGGCTCGGACCTCTCGGACGATTACGTCACCCACGCCACAGCCCGCATCGAAGACACCCTCGCCGGCCGACGCGACACGACGGACATCTCCGAAGACCCGATCTCCAAACGCCCCGACCGGGCCGTCGGCTCGCGCCGCAACGCCAAACGCTCCGCCCAACAGGAAGAACCGAACCTGTTTGAGTAGCCACGTCGGATGTCAGGATTCCTCGTCGGCTGTGGGATGTTCAGACGCTTCGGCCGGTTTATGGCTGAGGAGTTTTTCCCGCAGGGTTTCGACGACCACGTAGAACACCGGCACGGTCAACAGGCTGAGGATGGTCGAGACGAGCATCCCGCCGAAGACGGTCGTGCCCAGGGAGTGTCGGCTGCTGGCCCCGGCGCCGGTGGCGAGCACCAGCGGCAGCACGCCGAGGATGAAGGCGAAGGCGGTCATGAGGATCGGTCGCAGGCGGAGGCGGGCGGCCTCGGTGGCCGCTTCGACGATGCTCTTGCCCTCTCCGCGGATGCGGCAGGCGAACTCGACGATGAGGATCGCGTTCTTGGCAGCCAGGCCGATGAGCATCACCAGGCCGATCTGGGCGTAGACGTCCAGGTCCAGCGCGCGGACGGCCAGCGCACCGGCCGCACCCAGCAGTGCCAGCGGCACGGCCAGGATGATCACGAAGGGGATCGTCCAGCTTTCGTACTGGGCGGCCAGGAACAGGAACACCGCCACCAGCGCCAGGCCGAAAATCACCGGAGCGAGATTGCCCGCCTTGAGCTGCTGGTAGGTAATGCCCGTCCACTCATAGCCCATGCCCTCGGGCAGGACGTCGTCGGCGATTTCTTCCATGGCGGCGATGGCCTGGCCGGAGCTGTACCCCGGGGCCGCGTTGCCGTTGATGGCCGAGGACGGATAGAGATTGTAATGCGGAATGTTGCTCGGCCCGCTGATGGTCCGCCCTTGGGCAATGGCCGAGAGGGGAATCATCTCGGCCTTGTCATTGCGGACGTAAAGCTGATGGATGTCTTCGGGCTGGGCGCGGGCGTCGGCGTCGGCCTGGAGGTAGACGCGATAGACCCGCCCGAACTTGTTGAACTGGTTGACGTAGAGCGAGCCGAGGTTGATCTGCAGCGTGTCGAAGACGTCCTGCATCTGCAGGCCGAGGGTCATCGCCTTGGTGCGGTCGATATCGAGGTAGACCTGCGGCGTGGTGACGGTGAACGACGTGAACATGCCCGTCAGCTCCGGGCGCTTCTGAGCGGCGCCGATGACGCCGTAGGTGGCCTTGGCGAGTGCTTCCACGCCGAGGGCCTGGCGGTCCTGCACCTGGAACTGGAACCCGCCGGTAGCGCCCAGGCCCGGAATGGCCGGGGCGTTGAAGGCGGCGACCATGCCCTCCTCGATGCCGTAGAAGGCGTTCTGGCAGCGGCCGATGATGGCCTGGACGTGCTCGGAGGGGTCCTGGCGGTCGTCCCAGGGTTTGAGGATGGCGATGATGAAGGCGGCATTGGGCTGGACGGTTCCACTCAGCAGGCTGTAGCCGTTGATGGTCATGATGTCTTCCATGCCGGGGTCGCTCTTGAGAATCTCGGCGACCTCGTCGCAAATTTGTTGCGTACGGTCGAGGGTGGCTCCATCGGGCGCCTGGATGTTGACCATGAAGTAGCCCTGGTCTTCCTCGGGCACGAAGGCGGTCGGCACGGAGGTCAGCAGCAGGTAGGCCCCGACGAGGCAGCCGGCGAAGCCCAGCACGACGATCGGCCAGAGCTTGGCCCCGCCCTGGACGACGCGTTTGTAGCCGTGGGCCGAGCGGTCGAAGGCGGTGTTGAACCATCGCCAGAGGAAGAACTTTTTGTCTTTCTCCGGTCGGAGGAACACGGCGCACAGGGCCGGGCTCAGCGAGAGTGAGTTGATCGCGGAAAGGCCCACCGAAAAGGCGATCGTCAGGGCGAACTGGTTGTACAGTCGGCCGGTCAGCCCGGGCATGAACGCGCAGGGCACGAAGACAGCCATCAGCACGAGCGTGGTGGCGATGATCGGTCCGCGAACCTCGGCCATGGCTTTGCGGGTGGCTTCGGCGCGGTCGGTTTCGCCCTCCTGCAGCTGCCGCTGGACGTTCTCCACGACCACGATCGAGTCGTCCACCACCAGCCCGATGGCCAGCACCAGCCCGAAGAGGCTCAGCGTGTTGATGCTGAACCCGAAGGCCATCAGCAACGCGAACGTGCCGACCAGCGCAACGGGAATCGCAATGACCGGGATGATCGTGGCCCGCCAGTCCTGCAGGAAGACAAAGACCACGCCGACGACGAGGACGATCGCGATGACCAGCGTCTCGACAACCTCGCCCAGCGAGGCCCGGACGAATTTCGTCGTATCGTAGGGAATCGTGTAATCCACGCCGGCGGGAAAATCCTTGGCCAGCTCCTTCATCGCCTCGCGGATTCTCTCGGCCACATCAATGGCATTGGCGTCGGGCAGCTGGTAAATGCCGATAGCCGCCGAGGGTTGGCCGTTGAGCTGCGAGGTCCAGTTGTAGCTCTCAGCCCCCAGCTCGACGCGAGCGACATCTTTGACGCGGACGACCTTGCCGTCGGCCTCGGCACGGACGACGATCTGCTCGAACTGCGAAACATCACTCAGCCGGCCGAGCGTAACGACCGGATACTGCATGGCCAGGGGCTCAGGCTGCGGCGGAGCGCCGACCTGCCCGGCGGCGACCTGCTGGTTCTGCTGCTGGACGGCGTTGACGACATCGGTGGCCGTGACCCCCATGCTCGTGAGCTTGGCCGGGTCCAGCCAGATGCGGATGGCGTACTTCTGCAGGCCGAACAGTGTAACCTTGCCCACGCCGGGCACGCGTTTGAACACGTCGGTCAGGTGGATGTCCGCATAGTTGCCCAGGAAGACTTCATCCCGCGAGCCGTCCGGGCTGATGAGGTTGACCACCAGCGTCATGTAGTTGCTGACCTTCTGGAGGGTCACGCCGGCCTTGGTAACCTCCTCGGGCAGCAAGGGCATGGCCTGCTGGAGATTCACCTGCGTGTTGACCGCGTCGATATCCTGATCCGTGCCGACCTCGAACGTGACCGTGACCGACGAATCGCCGTTGCTTGTGGAATTGCTGGCGATGTAGATCATGTTCTCGGCGCCGTTGATGTCCTCCTCGATGGGCGTGGTGACCGCATCGGAGACGACCTGGGCGCTGGCCCCGGTATAGCTGCACGAGACCGACACCTGCGGGGGCGTCATGTCCGGAAACTGGGCGATGGGCAGCAGCACCGCACAGATGCCGCCAGCCAGAATCATCACCAGGGCCACCACCGTGGCAAAAATCGGGCGATGGATGAAGAATTCGATCATGACCCGGCCGCCCGTTTCGTGCTCGGCTGCGTGGGGGCTGCCTTGGGCGGGCTCGGCTGGACGGGCTGGCCCGGACGGACCTTCTGCAGGCCGTCGACGATGACCTTCTGCCCGGCCTTGAGGCCTGAAAAGATCACCTGCATGTCCTTGCCATGCATCGGGCCGTCGTCGACCTCGGCCATGGCCGCCTTGTTGTCCGGCCCGACGACGTAGACGTAACTGCCGCCCTGGCCCTGCTGGATCGCCCGGGCCGGGATCACAATCGCATCGGCCCAGGTGCCCAGCTGCATCGTAACGGTGACATACTGCCCCGGCAGGAGTGTCTTGTCGGGATTCTTCACCGTGGCCCGCATGAGGATCGTCGAGGTCGTGGCGTTGACGGTATTGTCCACGAAATCGACCGTGCCTGTGCAGGCGTTATCCTTCTGCCCAGCCAGATAGACCGTGACAGCCAACGTCCCGGCCGCCAGCTCGCGACGGATCGCCGGCAGGTCCCGCTGCGGCGGGCTGAACAACACGTAAATCGGGTCGAGCTGGACGATCGTCGCCAGGGCGGTATCGCCATCGTTGCCGACGAGGTTGCCCACGTCGACCTGCCGCCGGCCGATGCGTCCGCCCAGCGGCGCGGTGATCGTGCACCAGCTGAGGTTCAGCCGGGCCGTCTCGAGCTCGGCCTTGACCTCTTCGATCACGGCGTACTCCTCGCCGATGCGGGCCTGGAGCATTTCCTGCGGCACGAGGGCGTCGGCCAGGGCCTGCTGGTAGTCCGCCTTGGCGGACATCATCCGCTCCTTGCTGTTGAAGTACTCCTGCCGGCTGGCGGCGCCGCTGGTCTGCAGCTTGGCGTACTCGTCAAAAATCTCCTGCGTCAGGTCGACGACGGCCTGCTTGGCCTTGACGGTCGCCTGGGCGGCCTTGACCTGGTCCTTGTACTGCTTGATCTGCGCGTCGGCCTGGGCGAGCTTGGCGTTGAGCTGGTCCACCTGGTACTGGTACTGCCGCGGGTCGATCTCGAAAAGCAGATCGTCCTTCTTCACATCGGCCCCGTCGGTAAAGGCCTGCTTTACGAGATACCCCTTGACCCGAGCCCGGACGGTAACCTCCTGGACGGCCTGCGTGGAACCGACATAGTTCCCCAGGTGCGGCACGGAGCGAGCCTCCGCGGGCACAACCGTCACCGGCGGTGGCGGCGGTGCCTGGGCAGAAGGTTTGGGTTTTTCTTTGCAGCCGGCGGGAAAAATCACACCGGCCAGCAACAGGACGGCAAGGCCTAGACGGGCGGGAAGGGCGAGCTTCATAGAGTTTCCTGTCTTTCGGGGAATAGGCAGAGTATCAGACCTGCGTTCATCAATTGCAAGGACGAACTCGCCTTGGCCCGGCGGAGGTTACTCGGCGATAAGTCCCGCGCCGCGCCCCAGCCAATCGTCGAGCAATGCGTCGAGCCAACGCTGCGTCCGCGCGACCCTGGGGGCGATCTGCTCGCGGATCTGCTCGGGCTGCTGGACGAACGGGCCGTCCTCCAGCTCATGGCCGCAGTGGGTGAGCATCAGCTCGATGCTGGCGACGGAATACTCGATGTGAAACTGCAGCGTCAGCACATTACCCCCATACACAAAGCCCTGCTCGGCCGTGGCCGGGCTCGATGCGATCCGCGTCGCGCCAGCCGGCAGCGTAAAGGTATCCCCATGCCAGTGCAGCGGCAGCATCCGCTCCGGCCAGGACCCCATCGGGCCGATCTGCCGAGCCGCCGGCGCGAGCGTCACCTCATGCCATCCGATCTCCCGCACGTCGTTGCGGCGAACCGTCCCACCGAGGCACTCAGCCAGCAGCTGCGCGCCCAGGCAGATCCCCAGCACCGGCCGAGTCGTTGCGATGTACTCCCGCAGAAACGTTTTCTCGCCCACCAGCCAGGGGTACTCCTGCTCGTCGGTCACGCTCATCAGCCCGCCGAGAACGACCATCGCATCGGCAGCGTCGATCGGCGGCAGGTCATCGCCGTGGTGCAGATTCGTCACCGCCAGATCGTGGCCGTTGCGTTTCGCCCAGACGCCCACGTTGGCCGGGCCCTCGAAGGGCACGTGTTGCAGAACGTGAATCCGCATCGTCAGCCCCGCAGCACGTTCTTGCCGAGATGGTAAAAATGTTCGTTCTTCCCGGCGGTGGTCTCGAACGTCTCAGCCGCCCACTCGCTGAGGTAGCCCTTGCCGTCGGTCCGCATCGCCACGGTATGGCCGTGCAGAATGTACGCCCCCCGCAGGAAGGAATCGCGCACCGGGGCCAGCTCGGCCGCCTCGAACGTGTCGACGAACTTCGTGCCCGGCGCGTTCATCTCCGTGCCGACGCTGATCGGCAGATCGCGCTGATCGGCCAACGCCGCGAAGCGATACAGCTCGTCGAGTTTCCGCTGCCTGGTCTTCTCGTCGGCGATGTTCCAGTTGCGATCCGGGATGATATTCACCGCCGCGACGCCCGAGGCCATCTGCAGGTCGAGCATCTCCTCGATGGCCTGCTCGCCCTCGCTCGTGCCGTCCAGCCACGTCAGCGTCGGAATGCCCCCCATCGCCAGGACAAACTCGTTCATCTCGACCAGCGTGGGGAACTTCTCCGGCTCGGGCGTCTGGTAGCCGGGCCCGCCGGCCTTCATCATCTTCTTGCGGATGAGCCCCTGGAGCTTGGCCGGCTTGTTGAGGATCGCCTGGACCTCCTCGGCCGACTCGCCCAGCTTGCCCGCCCAGAAGGCAGCCCGCTCGGACGGGTCGTGATAGACAGCCTCGGCCTTGGCCTGATACGCCTCGCAGAGGTGACGCTCCGTCGGCGTACCGGCCGGGCGCAGCGGCAGGACGTCGGCTTCGTAGTCCAACCGGACCGGGTCGAGGGCGTCGTTGACCGCTGCGGTCACCGCGCGGTTGCGTTGCTGGGCGTTATCCCGCAGCATGGTCGCGAACCGCTGCGTCGCCTCGTCGGGAAACGAATCGCTCCACAGCCCGCTGCCCATGTGATAGCTGATGCCCGGCTCGCCGGGCGAGTTGATCTCCCGCTCGGCAAATTCCGGGATGAACACGCGTGTCTCGATGCCAACCGTGCATCGAAGCCCCAGCGTCCGCCCGGCGGCGAAAAACTCCTCCAGCCCGTCGAGGACGTCGAAGTCCACCAGGCCGACCACGCTGAGCCCCTCGCGCAGGGCCCGCCAGGCCAGCCCGCTCGGCGAGAGGCCCTCGGCGTTGTAGCTGTAGAAGCTGTGCAGGTGCAGGTTGACCTTTCGGCCGGGCAGCGGCGGGTGGACCTCGCCATGGGCAACGAGACCGGCCAGGGTTTCCAGAGCGTCGGCACGCTCGGCGCGGTCGAAGCTGTTGAGGCGACGTTCCAGCGATGCGATATCGGGCATTGGGTTCTCTCGGCTAGGGTGCGGCGTGTCGCCAGACAGTATCGAATGGACAGGCGGGGATGGCAATACCCAATCGCGACTGCCCTACCGGCCCAGAAGGCGCGGCGCGTAATACAGCGCGGTGTACACCTTCAGGTCCACCACAGCCCCGGCCGACTCCCGCGCCGCCAGGAACGCATCGACCTCATCAAGCGGAACCTCGTGCACGCGGATGTCCTCGTCGTCCACGCCTCCGCCAGGGCCGACCCTCTCCAAATCCGTGCAGCCGAAGAACGTCAGGATCACGCTGTTCGACCCGGCCGAAGGCGCACCGCTGCAGAGTCGCTCGATGCGCCCCGCGCGGTAGCCGGTTTCCTCTTCCAGCTCGCGCCCGGCGGCGGCGTGCAGGCTCTCGCCGGCGTGGGGCGTCTCGTCGCCGACCAGCCCGGCCGGGATCTCCACGCACCAGGCCCCCACCGGAATGCGATACTGCTCGATCAGCACCAGTTTTTCTTCCGGCGTGACGGCCACCAGCATCACCACGCCGGTGAACTTCTTCGGCTCGATGTACTCCCATCGGCCGTCGGCAAGCACCATGCGGAAGTAGGTCGCATCGGCCAGGATTTTTTTATCGCGTTCTTCACACATCGCCTCTGCCTCTTTCTCTGCGGGGTGAACATACGATAGAGAGCCCCGCCGCAAGAGACAACCCACTTGTCGGGCCCACCGGCAGGGCCACAACCCCTTGCAACCAGCCCGCGGCGTGGTACACTTCGGCTTTGCCATTTCACGCTGCATCTACAAGGAACCCACTATGAAAACCTACCAGGCCCCGGCGGCCGACCCGGCCGTCGCACAATCCATCGCAAACACCCTCCGCTTCCTCTCTGCCGACGGCGTCCAGGCCGCCAACAGCGGCCACCCGGGCATGCCCATGGGCTGTGCCGACATCGCGGCCGTGCTGCTGACGCGCTACCTCCGCATCGACCCGGCCGACCCGCGGTGGTTCAACCGCGACCGCTTCTGCCTCTCGGCCGGCCACGGCTCGATGCTGCTGTACAGCATGCTGCACCTGGCCGGCATGATGCCGCTGGAAGAGCTCAAACGCTTCCGGCAGTTCGGCTCGAAGACCCCCGGCCATCCGGAGAACTGCGACGTGCCCGGCGTGGACGTCACCGCCGGGCCGCTGGGTGCGGGCTTCAGCCACGGGGTGGGCCTGGCCCTGGCCGAGCGGATGCTCGCCGAGCGATACAACCGCGGCGAGTTCGACGCGGTCGATCACTTCACCTACGTCATCATGGGCGACGGCTGCCACATGGAGGGCCTGACCAACGAGGCCGCCAGCTTCGCCGGGCACCTCAAGCTCAGCCGACTCATCGCCTTCTACGACGATAACGAAATCTCCATCGAAGGCTCGACGGACCTGGCCTTCACCGAAGACGTACCCAAACGCTACGAGGCGTTGGGCTGGCACGTGCAGGACATCGACGGCCACGACCACGACGCCATCGCCGAGGCCGTCCTGGCCGCCCAGCAGGACGACCGCCCCAGCCTCATCGTCGCCCACACCACCATCGGCAAGGGGTCGCCCAAGCTCGCCGGCACGCACGACGTCCACGGCGCCCCCCTCGGCGAGGAGGAACTCCTCGCAGCCAAGAAGAACATGAACTGGTCGACCGAGCCGTTCCACGTGCCGGCCGAGGTCTACGACTACTTCGACGCCAAGCGTGCCGACTGGGCCGCCCTGCGGAAGCAGTACGACGCCGACTTCAGCGCCTACCTCGAAAACCACTTCGAGGTCGCCGACGAGCTGGTCCGCATCATGAACGGCGAGCTGCCCGAGGGCTGGGACGCCGCCACGCCGCACTTCGAAGCCGACGAGAAGGGCATGGCCACCCGCGCCAGCGGGGGCAAGGTGCTCAACGCCTTCGCCGCGGTCGTCGACGAACTCGTCGGCGGATCGGCCGACCTGGCGCCCAGCACCAAGACGGAAATCAAGTCCGGCAAGTGGGCTGACTTCGTCTCGCCCGGCCACTACGAAGGGCGGAACATCCACTTCGGCGTCCGCGAGCACGCCATGGGCAACATCGTCAACGGCATGGCCTTGCATGGCCTGAGGCCCTTCGGTGCGACGTTCATGGTCTTCCACGACTACATGAGGCCCGCCGTCCGCCTGGCGGCCATCGAAGAGTGCAGCAGCATCTTCGTCTACACGCACGACAGCTTCTACGTCGGCGAGGACGGCCCGACCCACCAGCCCATCGAGCACCTCGCGGCCATGCGGGCCATCCCCCGGCTGCATGTGATGCGACCCTGCGACGCCAACGAGGTCGCCCAGGCCTGGCGACACGCCATCGAACGCGAAGCCGCCCCCACCGCCCTGGCCCTGACGCGACAGAACGTGCCCACCCTCGACCGCTCCAAGTTCGGCCCGGCCGAGGGCACCCTCCTGGGCGGCTACATCCTCTGCCAGGATGACAACCCCGAGATCCTCCTCATCGCCAGCGGCTCGGAAGTCCACCTGGCCCTGGCCGTCGCCGAGCGGCTCCGCCAGCAGAACCGCCGCGTCCGCGTCGTCTCCATGCCCTGCCTCGACCTCTTCCAGGAACAGCCCTGGGAGTACCAGATCTCCGTGCTGCCCGGGCACATCACCCGCCGCGTCGTCCTCGAAGCCGGCATCCGCCAGGGCTGGGAGGGCATTCTCGGCTGGGAGGGCCTCTTCGTCGGCATGGACGACTTCGGAAAATCCGGGCCGTACAAAGAGCTCGAAAAGCAGTTCGGCTTTACCGCCGAGGCGGTCTGCGACCGCATCGCCCGGGAAGACTGGTAACCGCCCGCATGGCTGCCCCCGAGCCACAACCGCCCCGCATCACCACCGTCACGCTGAACCCCGCCGTCGATCGCGTGATCGAGGCCGCGGGCCTGACCCTCGGCCAGCATGCCGAGGTGCAAACCCTCCGCCGCATCGCCGGGGGCAAGGGCGTGAATGTCTCGGGCGTTCTGGCCGGGCTCGGCATTGACCACGCGGCCACGGGCTTTCTCGGGCGAGACAACCACAGCTTGTTCGCAACCGCCCTGGCCGAGATGAACGTGCGCGACGAGTTCTACCTGCTCGACGGGGCGACGCGGGAGAACATCACCCTGACCGATCCGGCCACCGGGCGGGACACGCACCTCCGCGACCGCGGCCTGGCCGTGGGCGCCCGCGACCTGGCCGAGTTCCACGCCCAGCTGCTGGCCCACATCGAACCCGGCGACCAGGTGCTCTTCTGCGGCTCGCTGCCGCCGGGGGTATCCCCCGATGCCCTGGCCGAGCTGACCGCCGGCTGCATCGACGCCAAGGCGACCGTCGTCGTCGACATCGCAGGCCCGGCCGCCGCTGCCCTGCACCACCAGAAGCTCACCCTCATCAAGCCCAACCTCGACGAGCTGCCCGCCTGGTGCGGCAAGGACCTCACCGGGCGCGACGAGCAACTCAAGGCCTGCCGGGGCCTGGCCCAGCGGTTCGGCATGATTCTTCTCTCAGCCGGGGCCGAGGGTGCCTACCTCGTCATGCGGGAATCGACGATCCACGCCCGCGTGGTTGACCCGCCCGAGCCGGTCAACACCGTCGGCTGTGGCGATGTGCTGCTGGGGCGATTCGTCGGGCAGCTCAACCTCGGGCTCGACGACGACGAAGCCCTCGCCGAAGCCGTCGCGACGGCTACCGCATCGGCCGTCTGCAACGAAACCGCCCGCTGGGAGGACGACCTGGCCCGGGCCTGCCTCGAACAAATCGAAGTCACCGAAATCTGATCCACCCAGAAATCATGTCGTTCACCTGGCATCCCGAGTGAGGCCACGCAGCCGCTGCAAAGGCTTTTCTCGCGGAAAGATTCTTCGACTCCGCGGCTTGCAGTCGCAAGTCGCTTCGCTCAGAATGACAACACACCGGGCAATACTTGGCCTGAACATACGATCACACATGGAGAAACCATGACTGATATCCGGGCTGTCATTTTCGATATGGACGGCGTGCTCATCGACAGCGAAGAGTTCATCTGCGAAGCTGCCCGCACCCTCTTTCGCAATGCGTACGATACCGACGTGCCGCCGGAGGATTTCCTGCCCTTCGTCGGTGCCGGCGAGGACAAGTACATCGGCGGCCCGGCCGCCAAGCACAACATCCCCGTGACTCTGCCGGATGACAAGGTCCGCGTGTACGAAATCTATCTCGACCTCATCCAGGGTCGGCTCGGCCCGCTGCCCGGCGCGGTGGAGTTCATCGGCCGGTGTCGTCAGGCGGGAATCAAGACGGCCGTGGCCAGCGCCGCCGACCGCATGAAGGTCGAGGGCAACCTCCGGGCCATCGGCGTGGGCGAGGAAACCTTCGACGCGGTGATTACCGGCAGCGACGTGACCCGCCACAAGCCCGACCCGCAGTGCTTCCTCCTGGCCGCCGAGGGGATGAAGATCGACCCGGCCCGCTGCCTCGTCGTCGAAGACGCCGTAAATGGCTGCAAGGCCGCCATCGCTGCCGGCTGCTCTTGCCTGGGAATCACCAGCAGCTTTGACGGCGATATACTCCGCGACGCCGGCGCCCAGTGGCTCGCCGCAGACCTGGCGAGCGTGCCTGCCGAGCTGAACGCAACGCTCTTCGGCTGAGTCAGCCTTCGAAGACTTCCCGGGCGTGGTAGCTGCTGCGGACGAAGGGCCCGGCCGCGGTGGCCAGGAAGCCCAGCTCCCGCCCTCGCTGCTGGTACTGTTCGAACTGCTCCGGCGGTACGAACCGCGCCACGGGCACATGGGCGTCAGAGGGCGCGAGGTACTGGCCGATGGTGAGAATCTCACAGCCCGTCCGGCGGATGTCGCAAAGGACCTCGTCGATTTCCTCGTCGCTCTCGCCCAGGCCGACCATCAGCCCGCTCTTGATGCGGATCGCCCAGCCGTTGTCGTCGGCCATCTTGCGTGCCTCGGCCAGCACCCGCAGCGACTGCCAGTACTCCGCCTGCGGCCGGACCTGGGGGTAAAGACGCGGGACGGTCTCGACGTTGTGATTGAAGCAGTCGCAACCGGCTTCGAGAACGGTGCGGATCGCATCGACATCGCCGCGGAAGTCCGGCGTGAGAACCTCGACGCGTGCGTCGGGGTTGGCCTGGCGGACGGCGCGGATGGTCCGGGCGAAATGGCCCGCCCCGCCGTCGGGCAAATCGTCCCGCGTGACGGAGGTGATGACGACGTATTGCAGGTTCATGCGGCGGGCGGCTTCGGCGACGGCGGCGGGTTCGTCCTCCCGCGGCGGGCCGGGGTCGCGCTGATCGATGGCGCAGAAGCGACAGGCGCGGGTACAGGTCTGGCCGAGGATCAGGAACGTCGCCGTGCCGGAGGCGTAGCACTCGCCGCGATTGGGACAGTGCGCGCCGTGACAGACCGTCGCCAGGTGCAACTCATCGAGGATCGCCTGCACGCGGTCGGCATCGTGGCCAGCCGGCAGGCGGCGCTTCAGCCAAGGCGGCAGGCGGCGGCGCGGAGATTGACCCGACGAGGTCATTCCTCGTGTTTCTTGCCGCGCTGCATCGCGATGAGGCCTGTCCGTGCCAGCTCCTGGATGCCGTACGGGCGGGCCAGGTCGATGAATGCTTCGAGCTTGTCTTCCGGGCCGGACAGCTCGACCATCATGCTGCTTCGCCCGACGTCGACCACACGCCCGCGGAACAGGTCGACCAGGGAGATGACCTCGGTGCGGCGGTCGCCGGGGGCGTGGATGCGGATGAGCATCAGGTCACGCTCGACGTAGTCGGTCTCTTTGAAGTCTCGCACGCGGATGGTGGTCACGAGCTTTTCGAGCTGCTTGCGGACTTGCTCGAGGATCGTATCGTCGCCGATGACGACGATGGTCATGCGGCTTTGGGTTTCGTCTTCGGTCCGGCCGACGACGAGGGAATCGATGTTGTAGCCGCGGGCGGCGAACATGCCGGCCACGTGGGCCAGCACGCCGGGCTGGTTCTGGACGATGGCGCTGATGACGTGTTTCATGGGGTTCTCCTGCGCCGCGGGGCGGCGGTTATGCGTTGTCTTTCTGTATGGTGAAAATCATGTGCGTGCCGGCTTCGAGGAGGCTGGCGCTCTGGCCGAAGGTCCATTCCATCTCGAGGACCTTCTCCCAGAGCCACGGTTCGGATTCGGCGAGGTCCTGCAGGGCCTGGGGGTTGGCCGTGCCGAGGAAGCCGCTGCAGATGGCGCGGGTGATGCGTCCCCCGGCCTGGTCGCAGAGGGCTTCGACATCGCTGCGGGTCATCATGTGAAACGGGTTGCCGACCAGCGGCTCGTAATGCTGGCCGTCCTGCTTGCCGGTGCGCATCAGCCAGTCGACCGCGGCGGCACCGACGGAGAGGAACTCCTCGATGGCCGGGCCGATGCTGTACCGCAGCAGGCCGGGCAGGCTCATCACGCTGAGGATGAGCTTACCCTGCGGCCGGAGCACGCGGAGCATCTCGCCGAGGGCGTCGGCTTCGCGTTCGAAGACGTAATTCAACGCCCCGAAGCAGGTGACGATATCGAACGAGGCGGGCACGAACTGGCTGAGGTCGCAGATGTCCGCCTGGGCCCAGTCTTCGACCTGCTCGGCCACGCCCATCTCGCCCATCATCTGACGATTGAACGCGAGCATCCGCTCGGACAGGTCGGTGACCGTCACGTGCGGCGTGATCAGGGCGAGGTCCTTGCTGAAGCGTCCGGCCCCGGCGGCCAGTTGCAGCACGCGGTCGCCGCGGAGGACCGTCTCGTCGATGACCCGCCGGTGGATGTGGTAATTCAGCCGGCTGCGGACCTCGCGGTCCCAGCGGTCCCACTCTTCCTGGCAGCGGGTTTCGTAGAACGCACAAATCCGCTGGGGATCATACACCGGGCTGTCGGACGTTTTTGTCATGACGGTCACGCTGTCTTACCGTTTCACTGTATTCCGGTCTCACCGGCTCACTGTCGCTACGCGAGTTTGCCGAGGTCCATTTCGTCCAGGGCCTTGCCGGCGGCAACCATCGGCCAGACGTTCTCTTCCGGCTCGACGCGGACATGCAGCACGAACGGCCCGTCGGAGGCAAGCATCTGTGCGATGCCCTCTTCGAGCTGATCGCGCTGGTCGACGCGGCAGGACTGGGCGCCGTAGCCCTGGGCGATCATGCTGAAGTCCGGGCAGGGATGCTCGACCGAGCTGTACCGCCGCCCGTAGAACAGCTCCTGCCACTGCCGCACCATGCCCAGGAAGTCGTTATCCAGCACGATGAACTTGGTGGGCATGTTGTAGCGCACGGCGGTGATGATCTCGACCATGGTCATGGTGAAGCTGCCATCGCCGTCGATGTCGATGACGGTTTTGTCCGGGTGGGCGAACTGCGCGCCGATCGCGGCCGGGACGCCAAAGCCCATCGTGCCCAGCCCGCCGGAGGTGAGGATCTGCCTCGGACGCTTCCAGCCGAAGAACTGGGCGGCCCACATCTGATGCTGCCCGACGCCGGTGGCGACGATGGCATCGTGGTTGGTCATCTCGCCGAGCTTCTCGATGACTTCCTGCGGTTTGATGAGCCCGTCTTTTTCGTACGTCAGCGGATACTTGGTTTTCCACTCGTTGATCTGGGCGTGCCACTGCTCCCGCGGGAGGGTCTCGATGTGCTCGACCATCTGTTCGAGAATGTACTTGGCATCGCCGACGAGGGGGATATCGACCACGACATTCTTGGAGATGCTCGAGGGGTCGATGTCGATGTGGATGATTTTGGCCTGCGGGGCGAAGCGGGACAGATCGCCGGTGACGCGATCGTCGAAGCGGGCGCCGACGGCAACGAGGCAGTCGCACTGCTGCACGGCGTAGTTGGCGTAGGCCGTGCCGTGCATGCCGAGCATGCGCAGGCTCAGCGGGTCAGTCTCGTCGAACGCGCCCATGCCCAGCAGCGTGGTGGTCACGGGCAGCTTGCCCTTGTGGGCCACAGCCCGGATCGCCTCGGACGCATCGGCAGCGATGGCTCCGCCGCCGACGTAGAGCACGGGGCGCTGGGCCTGGTTGATGGCCTCGGCGGCAGCGCGGACCTGGCGCTCGTTGCCGGTTCCGCCGCGGGGCTTGTAGCCGGGCAGGTTCATTTCGAGGTCCGGTTCGGTCTCCAGCGTTGCGACGGTGGCATCGACCGCGATGTCGACCAGCACCGGACCGGGCCGACCCGTGCGGGCGATGTAAAACGCCTCGCGGACAATCCGGCCGAGGTCTTCGACCTTCGTGACCAGGAAGTTGTGCTTGGTCACCGGACGGGTCACGCCGGTCACATCGGCTTCCTGGAAGGCATCGTTGCCGATCAGGGAGCTCTTGACCTGGCCCGTGAAGGCCACCAGGGGGATCGAGTCCATATTGGCTGTCGCCAGGCCGGTCACGAGGTTCGTAGCGCCGGGCCCGGAGGTGGCGATGACGACGCCGACCTTGCCGGTCGAGCGGGCGTAGCCGTCGGCCATGTGGCAGGCCCCCTGCTCGTGCCTCGTCAGCACGAACTGGATGGGCGATTCGTAGAGCTCGTCGAAGATGGGCAGCACGGCCCCGCCGGGGTAGCCGAACATCACTTCGACGCCCTCGTCCTGCAGCATGCGGTGGAAGACCTGTGCCCCCGTGCAGCCAACGAGGCTGGAGGCGGTGGTTTTAGTGGTTTCGCTCATGGGAGAATCCTTCCTCGGGTGTGGGGGAGGGTTGTGTCAACGTTTTGCCCGATTGCGGGCGATTTGGCAAGTATTTTCATGGTCAGGATTTCGTAAAGGCAGCGGAAACGGACAAAGGCGATTTGCCTTGGGGGGTTGGGTCACGGCCGGCTGAAGTGCGATCGAGGGATCGACGTCAGTCGGCCTGGGGTACAAGCAGAAGTACTACGCCGCGCAGCAGCAGACCATCGGCCGGGATGGCCGGGAGGAGGCGGTCAGCTTGTGCGGAGCATGCGTTCATTGCCGGTTCACTTTATCGTTCGGATCGCGGCGTGTCAAGCTGCGAGCAAAATTTATTGCCCCGCACCCTTGGGGCCGGTGAAGGCTGTGTAGCCGGTCAGGTCGAACGGCTCGGCCGGCCTGGCCCAGGGGGCGCCAAGTTCGGCAGGCAGTTTTTCCTCGGCGAAGCAGCGGTCGAACATTTCATCCAGCCCGTCGATGATCTGGACGGTGGAATCCCCCGCCGGCTCCTGGCGGATCTGCCCGGCCGGGATCGGCAGCACAGCCGAACCTTCATGCGCACCATTGACACAGAGAGTGTGGACGGCAGCCTGGGCGTCGGAGCACCATCGCGGCTGCCCACCAGCCACCAGCTCCCGCAGCGAGAGGAATACGTTATCGTAATACCGTTCGTACAACTCAGCCGGCAGCGATTCACTGCGGCCATCGGCTAGATGGAGGGTGGAAGAGCGATGAAGCTCCCAATGGATACGGCCCTGGTCACCGAGGACATGGATATCCTGGGCAAGATTCTGCTCCGGGGCGTGGGTGGTGAGGAACAGCACGTCGGGCCCCTCGGCCGTTGTAATACGCAGCGCGGCGGTGTCGGCACTTTCGATTTCGTTGGCGTGGTAAAGCTCGGCCTGGATGGACGTCGGCGTGGCTGCGGCGTTCAGCTCGGCCCCGGCCAGGAAGAGACACTGCATGAGCTGATGGGCCATGGCGTTATTGAAAGGCGAGTCAAGGATCCAATCGTCGCCGCAGCGCAGACGCCCGGCCCAGCCGTTGCGGTCGTAATAGCTGCGCGGACGGGTCGAGCGGCCCTGACATTTGATCGTGCGGACCGAACCGATGCGCCCGGCGAGAATGGCCCGCTTCATCTCCCAGGTGTCACACTGGTAGAAGGTCTGATAGCCCACGGCCACGAACTTCCCGGTGCGGTGACGCACATCGGCCAGCTCTCGCGCCTGCTGGATCGTCGCGGTGAGGGGCTTTTCGATGTACACATTCATGCCCGCCTCGAGGGCGGCGATGGCGAAGGGCACGTGCAGGCCGATGCCCACCGGCAGAAAGCAGACATCCGGCGGGTCGGCGGCCAGGGCGTCGAGCATCGTGTGGTAGTCTTCGTAGATCGCACAGCCGATCTCGGCCAGGCGGGCGCACTTGTCGGCTTCGTCCTGACGGTTGATGACGGTCGCGGCGACGAGCTCGCACCGACCGGCCTGGTGCTCGCGCATCAGGCCGTTGAAGTGGACCTCGCCATAGCCGCTCACGCCGCAAAGACAGGCGCGCATCATTGGGGACTCTCTTCCTGGGCATCGTTCCGCTCGGGGCCGGCGTGCAGCCAGAGGCTCACGCACGGCTCGGCGAGGTCGGAGATGAGGTGGTGGTCTTCGCCTGGCTCGACGAGGCAGATATCGCCGGCATCGAGGGCATGGGCCTGGCCGTCGATTTCCATCGTCGCCTTGCCCTGGAGAATAACGAACGCCTCGCAATCGTCGTGGACGTGGCGGTCGCTGCCATCGGGGCCGTCGGCGGTGTGGGTTCGCTCGCCGGGGGCTTTGAACGTCAGCCCGCCGCGATTGATATAGGCCCCACCGAGGATGCCGGAAAACACATGCCCCTCGGCCGGACCGGGCAAGTCATTGATTCGGTAGCGTTTCATGGGGTTCCTTATGGGCACCTTGAAAAATTCACTTTTCGGCCTCGCTGGTCTTTTCGCTCCCTG
>CAZCDM010000031.1:9501-17814 GCA_964497475.1 uncultured Planctomycetaceae bacterium | reverse complement strand
TTGTTAAAATGGAATTGTGCAACAGGTTCCTCTGTGGACTTGTTTTACCGGCCGTGTAGCCCCGCCACCCGGAGCGAAGAATCATTCCGCGAAAAGACCCTTCGGCTTCGCCCTGCGGGCTTCGCTCAGGGTGACAACGACGTGCCGGCGGTTCGCTTACGGCAGGAGGTCGGTCAGGATGCGGACGATTTTTGCATATTGGACGTGCCGGCGGTTCGCTTACGGCAGGAGGTCGGTCAGGATGCGGACGATTTCCTGGCTGTGTGGTGCGATGACGGCCAGGGGCGCTACCAGCATGGCCGTGGCCAGCAGCAGGAGGGTAACGGCCATGGGGACCGGCTCGGTCTGGATGGTCCCGAGTCGGGCTGCCAGGCGGGAGTCGAGCTCGGCTGCGATGGTCTGGTCACCGGCGTCGAGGCGGACGGTGAGGTTCCGCAGCACGGGGAACACCGACAAGTCAAGAGTGGCCTTGCGTCCGGGCAGTCGCAGGGTGTGGTGGTCGGCCAGCTCGGCGGCCGGGTCGATCTGCCGGCAGATCGTCAGCAGCAGGTCGCGCCCCTGGCTGGGCGAGAGGTTGTAGATGACCCAGCTGGAGGTTTTTGGCGCGAGCAGCCAGATGGCCCCGCCGAGCAGCCCGGCCGCGACGGCCAGGCCAAGCAGCCCGCCGCCGAGAAACTGGACCAGCGGCAGCAGTGCCAGCGGCGAGAGGGTAATGACCAGCAGGGCGGAGTCCTGTCGGCCGGTGAGGCACTGCGGGCGGGAGCGGGTGTTGAGGTAGCCGAGGACGAAGAAGTACATCGCCAACGGCACGACGACCGTGCCGAAACGTAAGGCGGTGGCGAGTTGTTCAGAGCCCAGCATCATGGCTGTCCTCATCCGCAGGACGTCGGCTCAGGCCTCGACGTCTTTGATATTCTTCGGCGATTCGACCTTACGATACCCCAAGGCCAGCGCGACGTCCAGAATTTCCGTCCAGGTCGGGAAGGGCCTGTCGTTGACCCGCTTGTATTCCTCGACGGCCTGGATGAATTCCCACTGGGTGTCGGTCATTTCGCCTTCTTCGGCGGTCCGACGGGCATCGGAGCGTCGCCGGCCTGGGCCTCGGCGGCGGTCCAGCCCGCTGCGGCGGTTGGCGCCTCTCCGATCGCCACTGCGGCGGTCGGTTGCGCGACGCTCTGTTGCATTATACTCGACCTGGCTCACGTTACAAACTCCGACTGGAGGTTCGTGAGACTTATCGGAACAATAGCCCCGCAGATTGAACAGGATCAGGCGATTCCGTCCGGGCCAGGCTGCTCGCCTTTGGGGCGGTGCTTCCAGCGGCGGTGAACCCAGAGGTACTGCTCCGGGGCGGTGCGGATGACGGCTTCGAGGGCGTGGGTGTACCGCTGGGTGATGTATCGCAGGGGATCGTCGGCCTCGGCCCAATCCTCGGGGTGGATGATGTCCTCGATGCCGATGTCGAAGGTGTAGGCTTCTTTGCGGCGTCGGCCGAACCCGACGACCACGGGCACGTTGTACTCCATGGCCAGTAGGCCGATGGATTTGTACGTGCTGGCCGGTCGGCCGAAGAAATCCACGAACAGGCCCTTTCGCCCGGCGTCCTGGTCGGCGATGAAGCCGACGGCCTGGTTGTTGGCCAGCAGGTCGGGCACCTCGGCGGTCGCGCCGCGCTTGTCGAGGATGGTCTGGCCTGCATCTTCGCGCACGCCGAAGACGTAGCGGTCGAGGTAGGGGTTATCCAGCCGGCGGGCGACGGAGTAGGTCGGCAGGCCCAGGGCGGCCATGGTATAGCCCAGCACCTCCCAATTGCCGAAGTGCCCCGTCAGCAGGATCATGCCGCGCTTTCGCTGAATCAGCAGCCGGAGGTTCTCGGCCATGTTCACCAGGCGGATATGGTTGCGCCATCGGCCCGGGGTCACCAGCCGGGTGGTGAAGAGGAACTCCACGCCGAGGTAGACCATGTTCCGCATGGAGGCCCGGCTGACTTTGTCGAGCTTGTCCTGCGACCAGTCGGGGAAGCTGCGGCGGATGTGTTCGATCGCGCGGTTGCGGTGGCGATGGTCCAGCCGCCACATCAGGTTGCCGATGATCGCGGCGGTGTGGTAATTCGTGCGCACCGGGAACATATGCACGAACATCGCGAAGATGCGAACACCCTGGTAGGCCAGGTAATCCAGCAGCCGATTGCGTGTCTTATTCTTGCGTTTCGGCACGGCCGGCGGGTGGCTGGGCGTTGGGGTTCGGGGCGGTGGGTGCCGTGGGGCGAGCCGGACGCATGACAGGCTGGCGACTGTTGGGCCGGGCCGGGTTCAACTTGCGGACGGTGATGTCCATGTCGCCGGCACGGCGGTTGACGCGCGTCGGGCTGTAGCCGTCCTTGGTGACGGTGATGGTCTGCGGGCCGGGATCGCCCATGGGCGTGGGGAGCATGGCCTCGCCGAACATGCCGCTCATGACGGGCAGGCCCTCGGGGCCTTCTTTGCCGACGACCTGGACGCTGGCGAATGAGACCGGCTCGCCGGCAGTGTCTTTGACGTGGACGGTCTGGCAGCCGATGACGACGAAGGCTGCGGCGATGAGGCTCAGGGTCAGTGCGATGGTTTTCATGGTCAATCTCCTGGGGTGCATTGGGTTGCCAGTTCTTCGACGATCTGCTTGGCCTCGGCGACGGCTGACTCGGCCGGGACCAGGGCGGGCTTGTCGTCGGTGCGACGCTTGATTTCCACGTTGTCCTCGGCCAGGCCTCGCTCGCCTACGACGATCCGCAGCGGAATGCCGATCAGGTCGGCATCCTTGAACTTCACGCCGGGTCGCTGGTCGCGGTCGTCGAGCAATACCTCGATGCCCGCGGCGGTCAGTTCATTATAGATCCGCCCGGCGGTCTCCCGTACGGCGTCGCTGTCGTTATTCAGCGGGATGACCTCCACGGCGAAGGGCGCTATTGTTATCGGCAAGATGCAGCCATTGTCATCATGTCCAGCCTCGATGGCCGAGGCGAGGATGCGATTGATGCCAATGCCGTAACAGCCCATGATGCAGGGCTGGCTCGAGCCGTTCTCATCAAGGAAGTTCGCTTCGAGCGACTTGGAGTATTTCGTGCCGAGCTGGAAAATGTGCCCGACCTCGATGCTGCGGCTGAAGGTCAGCTCGGCCCCGTCGTGGGTATCGCCGGGCGCGGCGTTGCGGACGTCGGCCAGTGTGACCCGCTCGCCGGCCAGGGGGAAGTCCCGCCCGGGCACGACGTTTCGGATGTGGTGGTCGGTCTTGTTCGCGCCGGTCACTCCGGCGACCATAGCTGCGATGGCGTGGTCGATCAGCAGCGTGGCGCCCTTCTCGGCCAGGCCGATCGGCCCGGCAAAGCCCACCTCCGCGCCGGTCAGGCTGCGGATGGCCTGCTCGTCGGCCAGCTCGACCGGTTCGCCGCCGGTGAGCTGGCGGATCTTGGCCTCGTTGACCTCGTGGTCGCCTCGCAGCAGCACGACGACCGTTTCGAGCTTGGCGTACTCGCGGCAGAGGGCGTCGTTGAGCTTGGCGATGCGATCCTCGCGAACCTGGACGACCGCGGCGGCGTCGGCGGCCTGCTCGGTGGTCTTCTCGTCGAGCTGCTCGTCGCGAGCGTCGTCGGCGGTGGCCTGGGCGTCGGTTTTCTCGCGGGCCAGAGCGAGGGTTTCATCCTCGAGCTTGGCCTGGATGGCGGCGAGGTTCTTCTGCACCTCCGGGGCGTGCTTCCAGAAGATCAGCGTCTTGATCATCTCCTCGGGCTTCGTGTCGAGGAACTCGCAGACCGCCTCGATCGAGCCGACCTGCGGGGTGTGGACCTCCTCGGGGGCGGCGACCTCGGCCCGCAGGGCGTCGAGGGTTTCCGGCTGGGGCAGGGGGTCGACGGCGGCCTTTTCGATGTTCGCGGCGTACTGGCCGTCGGGCGTGTGGACGATGATATCCTCGCCGGCCGAGCAGGGGATCATGAACTCCTGGCTGCCCGAGCCGCCGATCTCGCCGGACTGGGCATCGACGACGACGGCATCGAGCCCGCACCGCGCGAAGATGCGGCTGTAGGCGGTGTACATGGCGTCGTAGGTTTCCTGCAGCGAGTCCAGTGTCGCGTGGAAGCTGTAGGCATCCTTCATGAGGAACTCGCGGCTGCGCAGGGCGCCGAATCGCGGGCGGAACTCGTCGCGCACCTTCGTCTGAATCTGGTAGAGGTTCAGTGGCAGTTGTTTGTAGCTGCTGACTTCGTGGGCGACGAGGTCGGTTACGACCTCTTCGGCCGTCGGTGCCAGGGCGTTGGTCCGGCCGTGACGATCGACGTGAACGGCCAGCGTCTCGCCGTAGTCTTCGCGGCGGCCGGTCTTGTCCCACAGCTCGATCGGCTGGAGGACGGGCATGGAGATTTCCTGCGCGCCGGCGGCGTCCATTTCCTCGCGGACGATCTGCATGATCTTCCGCAGCGACCGCCAGCCGAGGTTCAGATAGGTGTACGTGCCGCTGGCGACCTTGCGGATGAACCCGGCCCGGAGCATGAGCTGGTGGCTGGGGATTTCCGCCTCGGCGGGCGTTTCCTTCGTGGTGGGAATCAGCAACTGGGAGTATTTCATGGTGTCCTGTGGGGCTGGCGAAGTGAAAAAGGTGTGGCTCAGCCGCCTCGGCTGAGAAATGCAAGTCAACCCGGAATAATCCACAGCCGGGGGCGGCTGTGCTACACGTCCAGTGCATCGTGTTATATCGGCCAGGCTGGGGCTTTGCAATGCTGCGCCCGGGCGGTAGAATGCAGCCATGGCAGCACAGCGCATCTTCGTGCAGGACATCCGCGACGGGATGGCGATCGACCAGGTCTTCGTCGTCCACGCCAAGGACCTGCGCACGACCAAATCCGGCGACCTGTACATCTCGGGCAAGCTCGGCGACCGCACGGGCCAGATCGACGTCCGCATGTGGCAGGCCAGCGAAGCCGTCTACAATGGCATTCCGCTGCATGGGTATCTGCACGTCAAGGGCCGGGCCGAGGACTACAAAGGCACGGCGCAGCTCGTCATCGCCAGCTGCCGGCCGGTCGATCCGTCCAAGGTCGACCAGGGCGACTACGTTGCCGTCTCGCCGTATGACATCGAGGAGATGTGGGCCGAGGTGACGGAAATCCTGCGGACGATCCACGACCGCCACATCAAGGCGCTGCTCAAGAAGTTCCTGGAAGACAAAGCCCTCGTCGCCGCGATCAAGCGTTCGCCCGCGGCCGTGCAGATGCACCAGCCTTACGTCGGCGGGCTGCTGGAGCACACCCGCAACGTGCTGCGTGGCTGCCGGGCGATCCTGCCGCTGTACCCGCAGCTCAATGGCGACCTGCTGCTGGCCGGGGCGTTCCTTCACGACCTCGGCAAGAGCGGCGAGCTGGCCGGTGGCCTGGCCAACAGCTACACCGACCGCGGCATGCTCGTGGGGCACATCACCATGGCGGCCGTCTGGGTGCAGGACAAAGCCCGCCTCGTGGCCGAGGATTTGGGCGAGTCGTTCCCGCCGCAGCGGATCAACCTGTTGCAGCATCTCATCTTGGCCCATCACGGCGAGCACCAGTGGGGCAGCCCGAAGCTGCCGGCCATCCCCGAGGCCTTCGTGCTGCACTACCTCGACAACCTCGACGCCAAGATGTGGATGGCCGCTCACGCCATCGAGGCCGACCCCGATGACACCTCGGCCTGGACGCCCTACGCCCGCGCCCTGGAGACGAGGCTCTTCAAGCACAGCGGCCCCGATCGGGCCGACGGCTCCGACGACGACGCGCCGGGCGAACTCTTCGAGCAGTCCGGCTGAGCCCCGCCGCCCGGATGTCGGCCTTGCGTGTAGCCCAGCCGCTCCCGGCTGGGGAAGTGTGGTACGGCTGGCGGGGTTCCCATCCCGCCAGCAACGACGGCGTGACCCTCCTGCTGTGGCGGCGGGACAGGAGCCCTGCCGCCCGGATAATGTGTAGCCCAGCCGCCCCCGGCTGGGGTTGTTCCTCTCTGCGAAGCGTCGGCCGGCAAGTAATCTTCTGGACGCGGCGCGCATCAGCGGCGAAGATGGACCCTCCGGCCCCGGCTGGCCCCGGCCAGCTCGACCATTCCGCGACCGGGCCGTCGCTCTTACCCAAAGCAGGAACCCATGCCAGAACGTTATCAGCAAGCCATCATCAAATACCTCGCCGGCCGAGACGAAGGCCCCTTGAAACCCCGGCAGATCGCTCGCCAGATGGGCGTGGCCGAGCAGGAGTACGGCGCCTTTCGCGAGGCGATCAAGCAACTCCGCGACGAGGGACGCATCGTTCTCGGCGCGAAAAACGCCATCATGCTGCCCGAAATGGGCAACAAGGTCACCGGCTACTACCGCCACAATCGCAAGGGGTTTGGTTTTATCATTCCCGAGAGCCCCAACGCCCACGGCGACCTGTTCGTGCCGAAGGGCAATAACAACGGCGCGATGACCGGCGACCGCGTCGTGGCTACCGTCCGCCGCAAGGGCAAGCGCGACGGCAAGGTGATCTACGACGGCCAGATCGTCGAGATTCTCGACCGGGCGGAGAACCGCTTCGTTGGCACGCTGGAAAAGGCCGAGGGCGTGCACTTCGTGATCCCCGAGGGGCGGAAGTTCACCCAGCCGATCCTGCTGCGCGATGTTGGCTCGGCCGGGCCGGGGCTGGGGACCAAGGTGGTCGTCGAGATCGTCCAATATGGCGAGGGCAATGAACTTCCCTCCGGCGTGATCGTTGAGACGATCGGGCCCGGCGGACAGATCGAGGTCGAGACCCGCGCGGTTATCCGCGCCCACGGCCTGCGGGAAGAGTTTCCCGAAGAGGTCCTCCAGCAGGCCCGAGACGAAGTGGCCAACTACGACCCGGCCGCCCTCGATCACGACCGCGAAGACCTCTCCGACCTGACGATTATCACCATCGACCCGGACGACGCGCGCGACTACGACGACGCGATCAGCCTCGAACGCGACGACGAGGGCAACTGGCTGCTCGGCGTGCACATCGCCGACGTGGCCCACTTCGTCCGGCCCGGTACGCCGCTGGACGAGGAAGCCTACTGGCGGGCGACCAGCACCTACTTCCCGCGGCGCGTCCTGCCGATGCTGCCCGAGGTGCTCTCCAACGGCGTCTGCAGCCTGCAGCAGGGCCAGCCCCGCCTGGCCAAGAGCTGCTACATCCGCTACGACCCGGACGGCCATGTGCTCGAAACGCGCCTGGCCGAGTCGGTCATTACCTCGGCCAAGCGGCTGACCTACCTCGAAGCCCAGGCCATCTGCGACGGCAAGAACGGCGACCACGACGGCCAAGTCGTCAACCTCGTGCAGAACATGAAGCACCTGGCCGGCAAGATCGAAGCCCGCCGCGAAGAGGCCGGCATGCTCCATCTCGACCTGCCCGAGGTCGAGCTGATCCTCGACGACAAGGGCAAGGTTATCGACGCCGCCCCCGAGGACGACAGCTACACCCACACGATCATCGAGATGTTCATGGTCGAGGCCAACGAAGCCGTCGCCCGCGCCCTGCACCGCCGAGGCCGACACTTCCTGCGGCGCATCCACCCCGACCCCGAAGCCGAAGACCGCCGGGATCTGGCGGCATTCGTCAAGGCGTGCGGGCAGAACCTGCCGGCCGGCATGAGTCGCAAAGACCTCCAGGCTCTGCTCGACAGCGTCAAGGGGCGTCCCGAGAGCTACGCAGTGAACCTCGCCGTGCTCAAGACGTTCCAGCAGGCCGAGTACTCGCCCATGCAGGTGGGGCACTTCGCCCTGGCCAGCGACTGCTACTGCCACTTCACCAGCCCCATCCGCCGCTACCCGGACCTGACGGTCCATCGCCTCGTGAGCCTGCTGTGTCGCGGCGAGCTGGACAGCGAACCCCTCGAAGCCATGGACGAGATGGTCGAGCTGGGCGCCCATTGCAGCACGGCCTCACGCCGGGCCGAGGCGGCCGAGAATGAACTGCGCGAAGTGCTCGTCCTGCAACTTATGAAGTCCCGCCAGGGCGAAGCCTTCCAGGGCATCATCACGGGTGTGGCCAATTTCGGCATTTTCGTACAGTGGCCGAAGTTCCTCGTCGAGGGTCTCATCCGGCTGGAAGACCTCGGCGACGACTGGTGGGAAGTAACGCCCAAGCTCGGCCGGGTCCGCGGCGAGCACACCGGGCGGATCTATCGCCTCGGCGATGAGATCGAAGTGCAGGTCACCGGCGTGGACGTGGCCCGGCGGCAGCTGAACCTCCTGCCGGTTTCCAAAAACTCCCGCCGGCAGAAACAGTCCAAGGGCGGATCTAAAAAGTCCGGCGACTCGAAACAG
>CAZCDM010000031.1:0-9401 GCA_964497475.1 uncultured Planctomycetaceae bacterium | reverse complement strand
GAAACAGTCCAAGGGCGGATCTAAAAAGTCCGGCGACTCGAAACAGCCCAATCGTGGATCTAAAAAATCCGGCGACTCGAAACAGTCCAAGGGCGGATCTAAAAAGGCCAAGGGCTCGAAACAGCCCAATCGTGGATCTAAAAAATCCGGCGGCGGGTCTAAAAAGGGCGGGTCGAAAAAAGGTTCGAGGGGCAAGAAGAAATAGCTATGGCTGACAATCGCACGACACCGCTGGCTGGGTTGCACGAAAAGCTCGGCGCGACGTTTGCTGAGGTGGATGGCATGTCCATGCCGCTGCATTACGGCTCGGTGTTTGATGAGGTCGAAGCGGCCGCTTCCCGTGCCGGCGTGATGGACCTCTCGCACCTGGGTCGCATTCGGTTGCGTGGCGATGGGGCGCTGGAGCTGCTGGAGCGTGTCTGCACGCACGACGTGGCCCGGCAGGAGGATGACACCGCGGCGGTCACGCTGCTGCTGGACGAGCGTGGCGGGATCATCGACGAGTGCGTGTTGCTGCGGCTGGAGAGCTTCTGGGTGCTGACGACCAACGCGATGAATCTCGATAAGGTGCTGACGCATCTCAACCGCCAGGGCGTCGACGGCGTGCGGGTGGACGACCAGTCGGCCAGGACGGCGCACCTGCTGGCCTGCGGGCCGGCGGCGCGGGATATCCTCCAGGCGGTCCTGCCGATCAAAGTTGGCGGCCTGGGCCGGGGCGAGGCACGCATGGGCTCGCTGATGATCGCCAGCTACATCGCCGCCCGCGCCGGCGCGACGAGCCACTGGGCCCTGGAGGTCATGCTCCCGAGCAACCTCATCGGCCAGGCGTGGGCGTACATCACCGCCCGGGCCGGGTCGAACTGCATCCCGCCGGTCGGGCTGGGCGCGCTGGACATCCTCCGTCACGAGGCCGGGCTCTGTCGCTACGGCTGCGAGACCTCCCAGGCCATCGACCCCGTCACCGCCGGGCTCACCGCCCGCCTTGCCGATCGCGACGATTTTATCGGCGCCGAGGCCGTCGCCCAACTCCGCCAGGCCGGCCCGGCCCGACGCCGCGTCCAGATCGAGCGCGTCGGCCTGACCGAACCGCCCACCACGCTGCCCCGCCAGGGCGACGACGTCACCGACGCCGACGGCCGGGTTCTCGGGCAGATCACCTCCGCCACCTGGAGCCCGTCGCGTGAGACGGTCTTGGCCCAGGCGGTTCTCGCCGCCGCCGCCGTCGAGGTCGGCTGCGCTGTGCAGCTCGGCCCCGATGCCCCGGCCCGGGTCGCGCGCGTGTTCGCCTGAGCTTGACTTGCCGGGCCGTTTGGCCGAACATGGCCGCTTCGCGAAAGGACCCACCATGCTGGAGAAGGTACAGGCAGACAGGCAGGCCAAGCTGGAGAAGATTCGCCAGCTCGGCATCGATCCCTACGGCGGTCGGCTGGACGACATCGCCCCGGCCGCGGAGGTACTGGCCGGCTACGAGGAACTCAACGAGGGCGACGAGCCCACCCAGCGGGCCCGCGTGGCCGGGCGCATCGTGCTGCTGCGCGACATGGGCAAGATGATCTTCCTGACGCTGCGCGACAGCTCGGCCGACATCCAGGTCGCCCTGCGAAAAAATGCCCTGGATGAGACGGCCTGGTCGCTGGCCAAGCTGCTGGACCTCGGCGATATCCTCGGCGCCGCCGGGCCGCTGCAACGCACGCGCACCGGCGAGATCACCGTCTGGGCCGACGAGCTGACCCTGCTGACCAAAAGCCTCCAACCCATGCCGGAAAAGTTCCACGGCCTGCAGGACGTCGAGCTGCGCTACCGCCAGCGCTACCTCGACCTGATGACCAACCCCGACTCGCGCGACCGCTTCGCGCGGCGCGTGCGGATTATCGAGTACGTCCGCCAGAACCTCAACGCGGCCGGCTACCTCGAAGTCGAGACGCCCGTGCTGCAGGCCATCTACGGTGGTGCGGCGGCCCGGCCCTTCGAGACGCACCACAACACCCTCGATGCCGACCTGTTCCTGCGGATCAGCCCCGAGCTGGCACTCAAGCGGCTGCTGGTCGGCGGGTTCGAACGCGTCTACGAGTTCAGCCGCAACTTCCGCAACGAGGGCATCGACACCAGCCACAACCCCGAGTTCACGCTGCTGGAGCTGTACGAAGCCTACGGCGATTACAACACGATGATGGACCGCGCCGAGGCGCTGATTTCCGGGGCCGTCGGCGAGGTGGCGGTGGAGAAACTCCTGGCCGACCGCGACGCGAGGCTGGCTGAGATCGAGCAGATCAAGACCGACGCCGAGCGCCAGCGCGACAACAAACGCAACCCCAAGAGCGACCAGGAAAAGCAGGCGGACTACGACGCCGCCCTGGCCGAGTATGAACAGGCCCGCACCGCAGCGCCCCACAGCCCGCTGTTCCGTGCCGCCGAGGCGTGCGAGCAGGGCAAGTGCGTGCTGCCGTACGGTGAGGAGCTGATCGATTTTACTCCGCCGTGGCGGCGGGCGAGCTACGGCGAGCTGCTGGCCGAGCACGCCGGCGTGAGCATGGACGATATCGCCGCCGTGCGCGAAAAGGCCCGGGCCATGGGAATCAACGAGGCGGCCATGGCCGACGCCGTCGTCGTCAACGAGGTCTTCGAGGAAACCGTCGAGCCGCACCTCGTCCAGCCGACCTTCGTGTGCGACTACCCGGCCGACCTCTGCCCGCTGACGCGCCGCCACCCGGAGAATCCCGACCTGGCCCTGCGGTTCGAGCTGTTCATCGCCAATATGGAACTGGCCAACGCCTACACCGAGCTGAACGATCCGGCGATCCAGCACGAGACGCTCTCGGCCCAGCTCCGCGGCGAGGAGGACGAGACCATGCGCGTCATGGATGAGGATTTCGTCACGGCCTTGCAGCACGGCATGCCGCCGGCGGGGGGCATGGGCATTGGCATCGACCGGCTGATCATGCTGCTGACGAATACCAAAAGCATTCGCGACGTGATTCTCTTCCCGCTGCTGCGATCGGCTGTCGACGAGGCCGGGGGGGACTCGGCCGAGTAGCCCAGCCGCCCCCGGCTGGGGTTGTTTCTGCGTGTAGCCCAGCCGCCCCCGGTTGGGGTTGTTTCTCTTTTTCTCTGCGCCTCTGTGGACCTGTTTTGCCGGCCGAGTAACCCAGGCCGGGCCATTCCGAGTGGCGGGCCGGGGCAGGGGGTGTATTTGACGGGCCGCTTGCGGTATGGTTGGTGAATCATGTATCGCCTGTTTCTCTGCATCCGATATCTCCGCAGCAAGGTCCTGCCGCTGTTCGCCATGGTGGGCGTGGCGCTGTGTGTCTTCATGATGCTGGTGGCCGTCAGCGTGATGACGGGCTTTCAGCACAAGATCGAGCAGGCGGCCAAGGGGCTCTTTGGCGATATCGTCATCGAGGCCGCCGGCGAGCGGGGCATCGGGTATTACGACGAACTCGTGGCCGAGATCGAAAAGCGGGTTCCCGAGGTCGAAGGGGCCGACGTGTTCATCCTGAGCTTCGGCATGCTGCGGGTCACGGGCGACCGCGACTTCCGCCAGCATGTGCAGATCGCGGGCATCCGCCTGCCCAGCCGTGCCGGCGTGACCGACTTCGAGGAAGGGCTCTTCGTGCAGGAGAACTGGCCCGAGCCGACCTTCGATCCATCAATCGATGCGTGCATCGAACGCATCGAAGCCCACCAGGACGAAATGCGCCAGATCATCCGGCGGGAGTTTGCCGACGAGCTGGCCCGGCTGGACCCCGAGCAGCGCCGCCGGGCGCTGGAGAACTGGATGGCGCTGTCGCCGTACCTCAGCGGTCCGGGGCTATCGGCCGAGCAGCAACAACTGCTGCGCCGCATGACCAACGCGGGCCTGCTGCAGGACGACGCGCTGCGGAACCTCCGCCGGGCGCGCCAGCAGGCGCCCCGCCTGGCCGAGCTGCGCAAGGAACTCGCCGAGGCCCGCGCCCGCAACGCCAGCCAGACCGAACTGCTGGCCCTGCAGGAGTCCATCGACGGGATCATCGAGAGTACCCGCATGCAGCCGCCGGCCGATCGGGTGATTCTGGGGCTGGGCATTCCGGGGCTGAGCTTCCGCACCGAGCGCGGCGAGACGGTTCGCTACCTCGTGCCCGGCCATGAGATCGTGCTGTACATCGCGCCGCTGGGCAAGCGGTTCAGCCCGACGGACATCTCGCCGAACATCCGGCGGTTCACCATCATCGACGACAATCACGCCGACGTCAGCAGCATCGACACGAAGCTGCTCTACGTGCCGTTCGACACGCTACAGGAACTCAACAACATGGGCGCCGAGTACGACGCCGAGGGCCAGTTGATTACGCCCGCCCGATGTAGCCAGATTCACCTCAAGGTCCGCGGCGAGCATCTGACCGAGGCTGACCTGCGTCGCGTGGCGGCCAAGGTGCGGGCCGTGTGGGAGAGCTTCCGCGCGACGTACACCGACCGGCCGATCCACCTCCAGCCGGTGCTCAGCGACTTGCTGATCGAGACGTGGCGGCAGCGGCAGGCGCAGGTCGTCGGGCCGATTGAAAAACAGCGCACGCTGGTGATTATCGTTACCGGCATCATGTCGATCGTGGCTGTGGCGCTGATCTTCGTGATCCTCTACACGATCGTCGTGCAGAAGACGCGGGAGATCGGCGTGCTCAAGGCCGTCGGTGCCGGCGGGCTGGGCATTGCCCGGCTGTTCTTCCTGTACGGGGCGGTCATCGGCGCCATCGGCGCGGTCGTCGGCACGGTGGGCGGGTTCTTCTTCGTGCGTCACATCAACGACATTCAGGACTGGGTGGACCGGGCCTTCGGGTTCCGCGTCTGGTCGCGTGAGCAGTTCATGTTCGAGTCCATACCCAACGAGGTCGACTGGCCGATGGCGGTGGCGATTTTCCTGGGGTCGATCGCAGCGGGGCTGTTGGGCTCGCTCCTGCCGGCGATCCGGGCCGCCCGCATGGAGCCGGTGGAGGCGCTGCGCTATGAGTAGCCAGGCGACGAAACCGGCGGTGGAAGTTCGCGATCTGCGGAAGGTCTATCGCATGGGCAAGGTCGAGCTGGAAGTGCTGCGCGGCGTGAGTTTCGACGTCGCAGCCGGTGAGTTCCAGGCGATCTACGGCCACAGCGGCAGCGGCAAGAGCACGCTGTTGCATCTGATGGGCCTGCTGGATCGGCCGACCGGCGGGCAGGTTCTGCTCGATGGCGAGGACGCCTGGGCCCAGCGGTCCGGCCGACGCAACGCGATGCGTTGCACGGAGATCGGCTTTGTCTTCCAGTTCTACTACCTCCTGCCGGAGCTGACCGTGCTGGAGAATACGCTCCTGCCGGCGATGGTGCATCAGTCGCTGCTGAGCTGGCCCGGCGTGCGCAAGGCGCGGCGCGAGTATGCCGCCGAGCTGCTGAACGAACTGGGCCTGGGCGATCGCCTCAAGCATCGCCCGCGGGAACTCTCCGGCGGCGAGCGTCAGCGCGTCGCCATTGCTCGTGCGCTGCTGCACAAGCCCAGGCTCCTGCTGGCCGACGAGCCGACGGGCAACCTCGACACCCGCACCGGCCGGACGATTATGGATGTGCTGGGGCGGTTCAATCGCGAGCACAGCCAGACGATTCTCATGGTGACGCACGATGAGTCGCTGGCCTCGGAAGTCAGTCGGACGATGCAGATCGAAGACGGTCGGCTGGTGGAGTAGCACTCGCCGTTTATCGAGGGCCTATACTTCCCGGGAAAAGAAAGGAAAACCATGAGCGGATGCTTGCTTGTACTTCTGGCGATGATGCTGCCCCGGCTGGTGATGGTTTTTATATTCCTGCTGACGGAGTGGTTTCAGCAGGCCTATGCGAGCTGGCTGTGGCCGGTGCTGGGGTTTTTCTTCATGCCGTATACGACGCTGGCGTGGATGGCGGCGATGCTGAACACCGGCGGGACATTCTCGGCCGGCTGGGTGGTGCTGATCGTCCTGGCGGTGCTGGCGGACGTGTCGCACTGGGGCGGGAGCTATCACGGCCGGGCGAGGCTGCATGTGCACGGCCGGCGCAAACGGGTGTAGAGTCGTACCAAGCCATCCGGTGCATTTGCGCTTGCTGTGATCCGAGCGATCGGCGGTAGAGGGTAAACCCATCCATGCGGTGGGACAGGAGCCCCACCGCACAAATCTGGGGGTATCACCATCGGATGCGGCTGCGTGTGCACGGCCGGCGCAAACGGGTGTAGACGCAGCAGGGGCCCAAGAGTAGGGACGGGGGGTTATGGAAAACCGCTCGGCCAGCTTGACCGTCAGCGCCGGCGACGTCGCACGAGGTAGACCCCCGCGCCGGAGGCAGCCATCAACACGCCGGCGAGGGTCATCGGCTCGGGCACGGTGGCTCCGCCGCCGCCGTTGTAGTAGTTCATGTACTCCACGGAGGTGCTTCGGCCCAGGGCGATCTCGCCGGTGGCCCAGTACGTGCCGGTCAGGCTCGTCTCCGGGTCGGCCCCGAAGCTGCCGTTGTAGGCACGCAGGGCGGCGTCGAGCTCGTTGTTCGAGCCCAGCCAGGCGTCGCTGTCGAACAGGGTGATGAACAGATTGCCATCCCCCGTCTTGTTGAACAGCACATTATTGCCCGTGCTCATGTCGCCGTAGAAGTTCAGATAGACATCGCCGGCCGAAGTGTCGACGTTGACGAGGCCGTTGTTGGCCATCCAGAACTCGCCGAGATCGTACTGCCCGGCCGTGAGGTTGAGGGTTGCGTTATTGCCGAAGCCCAGCCCGCCATGCTGGCCGGGGGTGAGGGTCAGCTCCCCGCCGTTGCCGGTCCACTGGTAGGGGCCCGACGCGCCGGGCGTGGTGGGGGCCGTCGGCAGAGCCGGTGCGGAGAAGCTCGGTGCATCGGGCGTAGCGCCCGAGCCGGTGGTTCCGCCGATGGTGACGTTCCTGCCCGTCTCTACGCTCTTGCCCACGCCGGCCGTTGCATTGCCGCCCACCGTGGAGTTCTTGTCGATCCAGATATTTTTGTTGGCCGTGACATTGCCGCCAATACTGGTGTCGCGATCGACCGAAACCCCGCCCGTACCGGCTGTGACGTTCCCGCCGACGTTCGTATCCCGCCCGAAATGAACCGATCCGCCGGTGACATTCCCGCCGACGTTGCCGTCGCGGGCCATGACGTTTTCCTTCACCGCGTAGACGCTGCCGCCGACGCTGCCGTTATGGCCATACCACGAGTCCTTCCCCGCGTAGCTGCTGCCGGAAATAGTGCCGTTGCTGTCGACCGAGATATCCCGCCCGGCTGCGATCGAGCCCTGTACTGTCGAGCCGCCGCCCAGCCAGAGGTCTGTCCCGCTGCGCAGGGCGAGATTCTGGATGTCGACACTGACCGCACCGGCCGAGCCGCACAAAACCGCCATCACCGTGTATAGAACAACCAGCCTGTGAGTTATCACGGGTATGCTCCTTCCAGTCTTCATCTATTCCCACTACATTATTATACGGATCAAAAAGGCCAGGAGGTTCACTAAGTTTGATATTTTTTTACGAGGCGAGACGAGCGGCCGGAAAAGAAGGTTTTTTCTCATGCCTTTTCAAAGAGTTGTCCGATAACCTGAACTGTACCCTCGGTCCGGGAATAGCCGGCCGCTGGGATCGGACTTGACAACCTGTTCGGGCAATAAGCAGTTTTGCCGGCTGCTGTGTCTTGGGCTGCGCCAAAAAATAATTTTGGCTAATGCCTTCTTTTTTTACTTGCCGATTCCCTAAGAATGGTGTAGATTCCCTAGAACTCCCTTGCAGTGGAGCAAAGGACCGTAAGATGCCATTCTTTACCGGCGAGCACGAAACAACGATCGGAGCCAAGCGAAGGCTCGCGATCCCTTCCGCATTGCGGGAGGAGCAGCAGCCGGACGATGGCGAGCAGTATTATCTGGTCCTCGGACCGGATAAGCGCCTGTGGCTGTACCCGGATGGGTACTACCGCAGGCTGGCCTCGTCGATGAAGAAGTCGCTCCTGCCGAGCCGCCAGGCCGCGAAGATGAGCTTGTTCTTCGCCATGGCCCGGCTGTGCAAGCCGGACAGCCAGGGTCGCGTCGTCCTGCCGGAGAAATCGCTCCAGCGGGCGGGCCTGGCCGATGTCGAGCAGGTCACGCTGGTCGGCAAGGGCGATCACGTGGAAATCTGGCCCGCCGAGCAGTGGGACCAGTACCTCGACGAGACCATGCCCAGCTACGAAGACATGCTGTACGAAGCGGCCGAGCGTCTGGCGGAAACCGACGACGCGACAGCCTGAGACCCATACGAAACGTACCGGCCAGGATGGCCGGCGATGGACGGCACGGACGCCGGCGACACGGATGTCGCATAATCGGAAGACGGATCTTCCATACCCGGAACGGACGACGACATGCTCATCCCTCAACGTCAACGCGATGCAGCTGAAGGGCAAGGATGCCCCGACGTCAGCCTTGCGGAGGTGCGCCGCCACCTGGCGGACCCGTCGCAGATGCAGGATCGGGCCAGACAGCGCCTGAGGACCCTGGAACGACGGTTGGCACGCCTCCAGACGGCGGGGGATGAGTATGCCCGGGTTTCCCTTTCCCACTGGGCGGAAGCGGCATTGGAGGCCGCCCCGCAGACGTGACGGACGGATCCATGGCCAGGGACGGCCATACCCCGGTGCTGGTCAGGCAGGTCCTGGACCTGCTGGACCCCGCCGGCCGCCATCGAATGGCAGATTGCACGCTGGGCTTGGGCGGTCACGCCCACGCGCTGTTACACGCTTCGGGCACGGATGCCCACCTGATCGGCATGGACGCCGACGAAGGCAATGTAAAAGTTGCACAGGAGAACCTGGCCCCTTTCCGGGGCCGGGTTCGTTTTTTTCACGCGAACTTCGCCGCCATCCAGTACGTCCTCGAAGCGGCCGAGGTCGACCGTGTCGACGGGTTGCTGGCGGACCTGGGATTCGCCAGCACGCAGATGGACGACCCGCAGCGGGGCATGAGCTTTCGTGCCGACGGCCCGCTGGACATGCGAATGAATCGCGACCTGCAGGAAACCGCCGCCGACCTGGTCAACCGCCTGGGTGCCGAGGAACTGGCCGATGTGATCTACCAGTTCGGCGAGGAACGCTTCAGCCGCCGGATCGCGCGGGCCATTGTCGCCGCCCGCCGCGAAGAGCCGATCGAACGAACGGCCCGGCTGGCTGAGATCGTCACCGATGCGATCCCCGCCAGGGCGCGACACAGCCGAACCGGCATCCACCCGGCCACGCGAACGTTCCAGGCCCTGCGGATCGCCGTCAATGACGAACTGACCTGCCTTGATACCTTGCTGGCCGCCTTGCCGAGCGTCCTTACCGACGGCGGCCGGGCTGCGATCATCAGCTTTCATTCGCTGGAAGATCGCCGCGTCAAACACGCCTTTGCCAACCTTGCC
>CAZCDM010000030.1:0-17818 GCA_964497475.1 uncultured Planctomycetaceae bacterium | reverse complement strand
GCTTTCCCACGGCCGTGGCCACCCTCCAGGCCGTCCGCCGCCAGGCCACCTGGGCTGACGGGCTCATCGTCAACAAGGCCGACACCGCAGCCCAGGCCGACCTCGACAAGCTCGCAGCGCTGCTGGCAGAGATCAATCCCGACGCGCCGCAGGTCGCGGTCGTCCGCGGGCAGATCCCGGCCGGGTTCATCGACAGCCTCACCCATCGGCCCTGCGACATCGAACCCAGCGACCAGCCGCCGCTGGACATCTACACCATGAGCTTCACAGCCGAGGCGCCCGTCAGTCGCGATGCGTTCACCCAGGCCGTCGCTTCCCTGGGCGATCGGCTGCTGCGACTCAAGGGGAATGTCGACTTCGGCCAGGGGCCGGTCTTCGTCGAGCTGGTCGGTGCGGACCTGACCGTCACCGATGCACCGGCGAGCCTGACCGGCCCGGCCACGAGTTTCGCCGTCATCGCCTGGCAGATCGGCCGCGATCAACTGCTCGAAGCATTCGGCGAGCTGGCCCTCAGGGAAGGCTCGTAGCCTTACAGGTGCGCGAGACGCTGGGCCTTGTCGTGGGCGATCAGCGCGTCGATGAGGTCGTCGAGATCGCCGGCGATGATCCGCTCGAGGTTAAAATTGGCCCCTTCCTGGCCCTCGCCCTTGAGGCGGTGGTCGGTGCAGCGGTTTTGCGGGAAGTTGTAGGTGCGGACGCGCTGGCTGCGGTCCCCCGAGCCGATCATCTCTTTGCGGGCGGCGGCCTCTTCGGACTGCTGCTGCTGGCGGTGGTGCTCCAGCACGCGGGCGGTGAGAATCTGCCGCGCCTTGGCGCGGTTCTTGTGCTGGCTTTGCTCGTCCTGCATCGAAACGGTAATGCCCGTCGGCAGATGTTCGAGTTTGATGGCCGACTCGACCTTGTTGACATTCTGCCCGCCCGGCCCGCCGGCGCGGCAGGTATGCTCGACGACGTCGGCATCCCAGTCGATGTCGATGTCAATCTCTTCCGGCTCGGGCAGGACCGCCACCGTGGCCGCCGAGGTATGGATGCGTCCCTGGCTTTCGGTTTGCGGCACGCGCTGCACGCGATGGCCGCCGCCTTCGTAGCCCAGCCTCGCCCAGACGCCCTCGCCCTTGATGTTCAGCAGCACTTCGCGATAGCCGCCCAGTTCGGTCCCACTGGCGGAGAGGAACTCGCACTTCCAGCCGTGGCGCTCGGCATAGCTGCGGTACATGTTCAACAGGTCGCCGCAGAACAACGCCGCCTCATCGCCGCCCGTGCCGGCTCGCAGCTCCATAATCACCGAGCCGATTTCCTCATCCTCGCCCATCACGAGCAAGCCCTTGACGTGCTCCATTGCCTCGTCGCTGCCGCTTCGCAGTTCGAGAACTTCCGCCTCGGCCAACTCCTTCATCTCCGGGTCGATCTGCGGATCTTCGAGCATGGCTTCGGCGTCGGCGAGCTGACCGGCCAGGTCGCAGTAGTGGCGGTAGGGCTCGACGATTTTCCGCAGCGAGGCGTACTCCCGCGCCAGGGCAATGCTCTGGTTGGGGTCCGAGGCGATGGCCGGGTCGTTCATCTTATCGGTGACGTCCCCGAATCGCTGGTCGAGTTCGTCGAGCTTGGCAATCAGGCTGTCGGGGTTCTTGGCCATGGCAGAGGGGGGCAGGGCAGTAAAAAACCGGCCTGCCCGGGGTGCGGACAGGCCGGCTGTTGTATACGAGCGAACGCTACTTCTTGGCTTTAGACTTCTTGGCGTCGGGCTTTTTGAAGTAGTCGCCACCGAACTTGCGGTTGAACTTCTCGACGCGGCCGGCGGTGTCGACGTACTTCTGCTTGCCGGTGTAGAAGGGGTGACAGTTGCTGCAGATATCCACGCGGATATCGCCACCCTTGGTCGAGCGGGTCTCAAACGAATTGCCGCACGCACAGGACACCTGCACGCTGGCATAGTCGGGGTGGATTTCTTTTTTCATGGTGCGTACCTCGATTTAGCGTTCTGCGAAGCAGCGTAGTGTATCATATTGTTTCGCCCACGCAAGCGTTTTTTTACGCTTTCGTCGCGTTCTGGTAGACATCCAGGGCCGCCGGGAAGGGCTGCAGGGCCCGGGCGAAAATGCCCAGCGTGTAGGCGATCGTCAGGCCGTAGTTGGCAATGGGCACGCCGGCCCGGCGGCATCGCAGGATGCGGCTGAGCATTTCCCGCCGGTTCCACATGCACGCCCCGCAGTGGATGACCAGGTCGAACCCGGCCGGGTCGTCCGGGAAGTCATGCCCCTGGACGTGCTCGATGGCCAACTCGCCCCCGACGTACTGCCGCAGCCAGCGGGGGATCTTCACCCGCCCGATATCCTCGCCGATGGGGTGATGGCTGCATGCCTCGGCCACCAGCACCTTCGCGCCGGGCTGAAGCGTTTCGATGGCCATCGCGCCGCGGACGAACTCGCACAAATCGCCCTTGGCCCGGGCGAAAAGAATGCTGAAGCTCGTCATCGGTACGTCATCCGGCGTATCGCCGGCGACCTTGAGAAAAGCCTGGCTGTCGGTGACGACCAGGCCCGGCGGGCGGTTGAGGCGGTCCAGCGCGTCGCGCAGTTCACGCTCCTTGACGACCATGCAGTAGGCGTCGCCGTCGAGCAGGTCGCGGATGGTCTGCACCTGCGGGAGGATGAGTCGGCCTTTGGGGGCTTCGAGGTCGATCGGCACGACCAGCACGGCCAGCTCGCCGGCCGGGACGAGGTCAGCCGCGATGGACGGCGCGTTGATGAACTCCTCGGGCGCCGCGGCGATGAGTGCTTCGCGGAGGTCGAGCACGCCCGCCCCCTCGCTGGCTACGCAACGCACGGCCGGGGTCTTGCGGGCGGCGAGGGCGTCCAGCACGGCCGGGTCGGGCTCGGCCAGGTCGGTCTTGTTGAACACGACGATGGCGGGAATCCCCCGGCCGGTCAGTTCGTCCAGCAGGCGGTCTTCAAACTCGCTCCACGCCCCGGCCGCGACGACGATCACGCCGAGGTCCGTCCGGTCGAAGACCTGCCTCGTCTTGTCGATGCGCTGCTGGCCGAGGGCGCCGACGTCGTCGATCCCGGCCGTGTCGATAAACAGCACCGGGCCGACCGGCAGCAGCTCCATGGGCTTTTCGACCGGGTCGGTCGTCGTGCCGGCCACGTCCGAGACGATGCTCACCGCCTGGCGGGTCAGGGCGTTCAGCAGCGAACTCTTGCCGACGTTGCGCCGGCCAAAGAGCCCGATGTGCAGCCGGAATCCTTTGGGTGTGGTCTGCATGGTCAAGAAGCAACTCCCGGGTCCGGCCAGATGCGCAATCCCGCCACCTGTCGAAAATGCACGTCGAAGGTGAGTAGGACCGAACCGGTTTCCATCGCCTGGGCGGCGATCCAGAGATCATTCACGGGCAGGGGTTGGCCCTGACGTCTCTGCGCGGCCCAGACCTGGCCAAACCACTCCGCCGTCTCCGCCGCGACGGGCAGAATGGCGACATGGTCCTGGTCGAGAAAAGCCTGCAGAATGTCGCGATTGCGTTCCTTGCGTGTTCCGGCCTCGAACCCGGCGTGCAGTTCGCCCAGAACGATGGTGCTGAACCAGACCTGGCGGGCCGCGCCCAGGGTGTCACGAATCGCCGTATCGCCCTCGGTGAACCGGCGGTAGGCGTTTGTATCGAGCAGAACCGTCTTCATGTCCATTCGCCCGGGTCGATCCGCTCGAAATCCCCGAGGGCATCATCCAGGCCGATCCAATCCTCGGCCGTCAGCGAGCCGCAGAGCTTCCCGAGAGTTTCGCGCCGCTTTTCCAAGGCCGGATCGTGCCGTGAATTTCCCGTCGCGCCGGCAAGCATATCCTTGATGGTCTGATTGAGACTCTTGCCGCTGCGGCGTGCTTCCTCACGCAGAGTGCGTTCGACTTCCGGGTCCAGATTATGAATACTCAATGTGCCCAAATCGCTCTCCGATGCATACTGCGAGTTATCACGCATCATTATTCTATTCATCCTGTGCGGGCCTGTCAAGGCCATTACTCCGGCTGCCGAGCTGCATGACGCGTTCGGCCGTCAGCAGGGCGTCGAAGGCTTCGCCGCTCATCAGCCCGCGTTCGATGACGACCTCGCGAATGGGCTTGCCCTCGCGACTGGCTGCCAGGGTGATGTCCTGCGCGGCCTCGTAGCCAAGCGGCTCGACCAGGGCGGTGACGATCGCCGTCGTGCCATCCACCGAGGATTGACACACAGCCGGGTCGGCCTGCATCGTCTCGACGCACCGGGTCCGCAGCATCTCGCACGCCCCGCGAAGAATCGTGAGGTTCTCCAGCAGGCTCTCGGTCACCAGCGGCAGGAAGGGGTTCAGCTCGCAATGGCCGGCCGAGCAGGCCTGCGTGATCGCGCCGTCGTTGGCGATGGTACGCATGGCCGCCTGGGTGACGGCTTCGGGGATCACCGGGTTGACCTTGCCGGGCATGATGCTGCTGCCGGACTGGACGGCCGGGAGGAGAAGCTCGCCAATGCCCGCCTGCGGACCCGACGAGAGAAAGCGCAGGTCGCCGCAGATTTTCAGAAGATTGCTCGCCAGGGCCTTGACGATGCCGCTGACCTCGACGAAGACGTCGGCGTTCTGCGTGGCCTCGACGAGATTTTCCGCCCGGCCCAGCCCCAGTCCAGTGATTTCCTTGAGGTGTTCGGTTGCGCGGAAGATGAACTGTCTCGGTGTGCCGAGCCCCGTACCGATGGCGCCGCCGCCGAGGTTCACCGTCCGCAGCCGCTCGGTGCATTTGTACAGCCGCCAGCGGTCGCGGCCGAGTGCTTCGGCGTAGGCGGCCATCTCCCGGCCGAGGGTGATCAGCACGGCGTCCTGCATCTGCGTCCGGCCGACCTTGACGATGTCGGCAAAGTCCTTCTCGCGAGCCTGAAACGTCTCCAGCAGGGCGATGACGCTGCGTTCCAGCTCGGCCAGGAGGTTCATCGCGGCGACCTTCAGGGCCGTGGGGTAGGTGTCGTTGGTCGACTGATGGCGGTTGACGTCATCCAGCGGGTGGATCGTATCGTCGTCGCCCGGCGGGCGCCCGAGGTGCTGCAGGGCCCGATTGGCCAGCACCTCGTTGACGTTCATGTTCGTGCTCGTGCCCGCACCGCCCTGGAGTGCATCGACGCGGATGTGCTCGTCGAGCTCACCGCCCATCATCTCCTCGCAGGCCGCGGCGATGGCAGAAACGGTCGACTCATCCCACAGGCCCAGCTCCGCATTGGCCCGCAGGCAGGCGAGCTTGACCGCGCCGTAGGCATGGATCAACGCCGGATGCACCGCCCGCCCGGCCAGGCCAGAGAAGTTCCCCACCGCCCGGGCTGTGTGTATGCCCCACAGCGCATCGGCCGGGATATCCATACTGCCCAGCAGGTCGTGTTCGGTTCGCATATTCATTTCATACATCATAGCCGCTCACGGCAGCAGTGTGGTACACTCCTGCCATGCCGGAGATTTCTCGATTCCTCGGAATTGTCATCGCCATGTATTATCAAGATCATACGCCGCCCCACTTTCATGCGCTGTATAATGAGTTTGAAGTGACTGTGGAAGTCCGCTCTGGAGAAGTTTGCGGCGATTTTCCTGGCCGAGCGTTGCGGCTGGTCCAGGAATGGAGAACGTTGCATCAGGACGAATTGCTGAAGGACTGGGATCGAGCCCGGGCCGGTGAACCGCTGGACCGGATACAGCCGCTGGAATAACCATGATACCTCGCATAGAACAGGCTGATTACGTTCGCGATCATATTATCCACCTGCGTTTCCGCGATGGAACGCAGGGGCAGGTTGATCTGTCGGATGATCTCAATGGCCCCATTTTTGCGCCTCTCAAGGACGTCTCCTATTTTCGTTCTTTTGAACTTCATCCGGAGCTGCATACGCTGGTCTGGGCGAACGGCGCTGACTTTGCTCCGGAATTTCTCTATGACAGGCTGACGGTTCCCGCCTGACCCACGCCTGTTTCAAAAGTAGAGGTCTCGCTGGTCGGTGGTTTCGATGGCGGCCAGTCGCTGGGCGAGCTTGCGTTTAACCTCGCCATCTTCCATGCGGGCCAGCTCGGCGGTAATCAGCTCCCTGCCCGCCCGGCGGGTCTTGTCGCTTGCATAGTCGGTAAGATATTCCTGCAGAGTCGTCAGCGCGTTAGGCGTGCAGAATTGCTGGATGAATCCGGGGATGGCGAACTCCATGAAGTGCTCACCGGTCCGGCCGAGGCGGTAGCAGCTCGTGCACCAGCTGGGCACATACCCGTCGGTCATCAACTCGCGAACGACGTCATCGAGGCTGCGGACATCGCCCAGGGTGAACTGCTCCTTCTCGACCTGCTGGGTATCGCCGGCCTCGGTATAGCCGCCGATTTCGATCCGGCTGCCGGCGTCGATCTGGCTGACGCCGAAGGCCATCACCTCCCGCCGGATGGCGGGGCTCTCCCGGGCGGTGAGGATCAGCCCGGTGTAGGGGATCGCCAGCCGGAGGATGGCCACCAGGCGCTTGAAGTCGCGGTCGCAGACGAGGTCGTAGTCCTTCATGTTCAGGCCGCATGCCGGCGTAAGCCGCGGGAAGCTCACCGTGTGAGGCCCGCAGCCGTAGCTCGCGAATAGATGGTTCGCATGGGCGACCAGCCCCAGCACGTCGAACCGCCAGTCGGCCAGGCCGAACAGCGCCCCAATGCCGACGTCATCCTGCCCGACCTCGTAGGCCCGGCTGAGTGCGTCCAGGCGCCAGAGATACTCGCCCTTCTGCGTGCCGGCGGCGTGCACGCGCGCGTAGGTCGCGTGATGGTAGGTCTCCTGGAAGACCTGATACGTCCCAATGCCCGCCTGATGCACCGTCCGGAAGCCGTCATGGTCGAGCGGGGCTGCGTTGATGTTCACGCGACGAATCTCGCCGTGGCCAACCTTGACGTCATAGACGCGGCGGACGGTTTCGGCTATGGTCTGCGGTGTGTACCAGGGGTGCTCGCCCCAGACGAGGATCAGCCGCTTATGGCCGAGCTGTTCGAGGGCCTCGACCTGGGCGGTGACTTCGCCGGGGCTGAGGGTGCGGCGGAGGCTTTGCGGGTTGCTCCGCCGAAACCCGCAATACGCGCAGTCGTTGATGCAGTAGCTGCCGATGTACAGCGGCGCGAACAGGACAATCCGATTGCCGTACACCTTCCGCTTGAGCTGCCGGGCGGTGTCGAAGATCATCTCCTGAAGTTCGGGGTCTTCCGCGCGGAGCAGCACGGCCGTCTCGGCCGGGTTCAGCGGGGCCAGCGACATCGATTTGGCGATGACCTCCTCGACAGCCGATCGCTCGGTCGGGCCCTCGGTCAGGAGCGATTCCAGGGCGTCGTCGTCAATGAAGTCGACGGCCGATTTGCTCAGTGTGTCAGTATCCAGAACGGGCATGGTAACTTTCCGGGTTGGGTTAAGAGGCGGGCTGTCCAGCGGCTTGGCTGAAGCGGGGCGAGTCGCCCGGACCGGTGGCGACGGATCGCCCGATGGCCTCGATGCGGCGGGTCATGCAGGCGTGGCAGTCGGAGGCGGTTTCGTGGATGCAGGCCTTGGCGGGGTAGATCTCGTACAGGGCTCGGTACTGCGCCGGGGTGAGGTTGGGCATGACGACGTTGGCCCCGCGCTGCAAGCCCAGCTCGCGGCCGGTCGCGAGGTTCAAAGTCGCCAGGGCGGTCGTGCTGGGGATGTTCGCCAGGGGACAGGCCAGCCTCGCCAGGGCCACCATGCGGTAGGTGACGTCCTCGGTGGCGGGCACCTGGCGGCCGGGCTCGGCCGGCGGCAGGGCAGCGGCGGGCGTGTCGGGGTGGGCGATAAAAGGCCCCAGGCCGATCATGTCCAGGTCCAGCTCGGCGAAGAGTTCGACATCGTCGGCCAGGTCGTCCCAGCTCTGACCCGGGATGCCCACCATCACGCCGCTGCCGATTTCATAGCCCATCGCCCGCATCCGCTTGAGCTGCTCGATGCGACTGGCCAGGGGCTGGCTGTCGCGCGGCGGGCGGATGCGGTCGAACAGCTCGCGGTTGGACGTCTCGAACCGCAGCAGGTAGCGGTCGGCCCCGGCGGTGCGCCAAAGCTCCAGCACTTCGGCCGGCTGCTCACCCACGCTGAGCGTCACCGCCAGGGCGGTCTCGTCCTTGATCTGCCGGATCGTCTCGGCCAGGGCGTCGACATCGAGGGCGCCATCTTCGCCCGATTGCAGCACGACCGTGCCGTAGCCGAACTCGGGCGCCCGGCGCGCACAGGCGAGGATTTCCTCGCCCGACATGCGATAGCGTTGCAGGCGGGTGTTTTCCGACCGCAGCCCGCAGTACAGGCAGCGTCGCGAACAGACATTGCCGAACTCGATCAGCCCACGGAGGTGGACGGCCTGGCCGACGTTGCGGCGACGCGTTTCGTCGGCCTGGCGGTAGAGGTCGTCCAGCCGGGCCGGGTCGGCCTCGCGCAGCCATCGGAGAATGTCACTTCGTTCAAGCATGAGTCATTGTAGGACAGGACTTCCGCCACAGAGGCACGGAGCCTCAGAAAAATTGAACTTCATTCCGCCAGCGTGCCGCCGGCTGCGTTCATTGCGGAGGTGCTTCAGGCGAGGTGGTGGAAGACCATCGACTGAACCTCGACGCCTTCGAGAGCGTTGAGGCCGTCGGCGAGGCTCTGGATGCCTTCGTCCGAGCCGATCATTTCCAGCACGACCAGGCCGTTGGGGTTCGGCTCGGCTCCGTCGGTGATTTCGTGCAGGCCCAGGCGGGTCTTGATCTGCTGGCCGTGCTGGGTGAGGAGCTTCTGGACCTCGCCGGCACGCTGGATGCGATCGGTAATGTGAATGCCCAGGATGGTGTGTTTGTCGTGCAGGGCCATGATGGATCCTTTCTGGATACGGTGTCAGAATGACGTTGCAATCGTCGGTTACGTTCCTGCGGTCAATCGGATGTCATTCTGAGCGAAGCGAAGACTCTTTCCGGGGAAAGCCCCTTCCGCTCCGCCTCTGGCCGGATGGGGCCAGCGGTGTCGTTCAGGGTGACATTCCTGACGCAATGGTAACAAGTCTACTCCTCGGCCGGGTGGGCCGATTCGGATTCGAGCGTGACGGTGAAGGTCGTGCCAACGTCCGGCTGCGACTCGATGGTGACATCGCCGTTATAAAGCTGGGCGAGCTTTTTCAGCGTCGAGAGCCCCAGCCCGCTGCCGGTGATGTTGCGGGTCTTGGCGTTTTTTATGCGGACAAAATCCTCGAAAAGCTTGGCGGTCTCCTCCTGGCTCATCCCAATGCCGGTATCGCTCACGCGGATGGTAGCGTGGGCGTCGTCAGGCTCTTCGATGTGAATATCCACCTGCCCGCCATCTCGATTATATTTCACGGCATTGGAGACAAGGTTGTTAAAGAGGATCTCCAACTCGCCGCGGTCGCCGGCGATCTCCAGCGGCTCGCTGCGATGGAAGTTGACGGTGATGTTCCGGTTGCGGGCGTCGGGCTCGAAGCTCTCGACCGAGGCCCGGGCCAGATCGGTCAGGTCCACGCGGGTAATCTCGCGTTTCTTCTGGCCGGACTCGATGCGGGTCATATCGAGCAGGTCGAATATGAGCTTCTTCATGCCGTCGAGGCGGACCTGGCAGCGATGGATCATCTCGTCATAGGCAGCCAGATCATCGCCGGCGGTTCGCGAGTCGATCAGGTCGAGGTAGCCCTCGATGGCGGCCAGGGGGGCTTTGAGTTCGTGGCTGAGAACTCTGATGAACTGGAAGCGGACCTGGCGGCGCTCTTCGGCGAGCTGGCGGGCCTGGCGGGTCAGCAGCAGGTGCTTGGACGCCTTGGATACCGCATTGCGAAGCTCGCTGGGGGTGAAGGGCTTGGGTAGGAAGTCGTGCGCGCCGCGTTTGGTGGCGGTGATGGCCGTATCGAGTGAGGCGTAGGCGGTGATCATAATCGTCAGCGGCGGGTCTTCGTCGTCGGCGATCTTCTCCAGCACGTCCAGCCCGCTCATGCCGGGAAGCTTGTGGTCCAGCAACAGGATGTCCGGCTTCGAGGCGGCGATCATCTCCAGGGCCTTCTCGCCCGTGCCGGCCTGGAGGACGTCGAAGCCGACCATCTCGTCGCTTTCCGGAACGGCCACGCTATGGTCGCGCAGCGCCCGGGCCGTGCCGAGGCGCATGCCTTCTTCATCATCGACGACCATAACGCGAAGCGGGTCCATGTCAGTTGGCGTCCTTGTCCAGCAGGCGGGTCAGCTCGGCCTGGAGCTGCTCGAAGCGGACGGGCTTGGCGAGCATGACGTCGGCCTTGACCCAGGAGCGTTCCTCGTCGGTCCGGGCGTCGAACTCCAGGGCGGTTTCCGACTGGACAGCCGAGCAGAGAATCACCGGCGTGCCGGGGTATCGCTTCTTGATATGGTAGCACAGCACAAAGCCGGCATCGTCGTGCTCCATCATCAAATCGAGCACGGCTGCGTCGGGGTGCAAGTCGTCAAGAAGTGTCTCGGCCTCGGCGAGGCTCTCGGCGGAGATCACCTGGTAGCCGGCCGCTTCGAGATGCATCCGCTGCTGGGTCAGGAAGTCGATATCGTCATCGACCAGCAGGATCGTGCGGGAGTCGGTCGCGTTGGGGTTGCTCATAATGCGGGTTCCTTGGCATGGCGGGGCAGGGCGAGGGTGAAGGCTGTCCCGGTGGGGCCTGCACTCGGGTCGGTGTTGCTTTCCACGGAAATGTCACCCGAGTGCATTTTGACAATTCCATAGGTTACGGCAAGGCCCAATCCCGTGCCAACGCCGATTCGCTTGGTAGTGAAAAACGGTTCGAAAATCTTGTCGCGAATGTCCGGGGCAATGCCGCCGCCGGTGTCGGCTACGGTCACGCGGAGAGTCTCCTCGTCGCCGGCCAGCGTGATCGTCAACGTCCCGCCGGCAGCTTCCATGGCCGAGTACGCATTGCCGATGAGGTTCGTCAGCACTTGGACGATCTGGTCGGGGTCGAGTTCGGCGGTGGGGTTGTCGAGCTCCTTGACGAGGTCGACGTTCACATTGGCCGGGCGGGCGACGACCTTGAGCGTCTGATTGATGAGCTCTTCGGCGTTGGCCTCCTGGAGGACGACCTTGTTCTGCCGCGCGAAGTGCAGCAGCCCGGCGACGATCTTCTTGCAGCGGTCGGCCTGGGTGGCAATCATTTCGAGGTCTTCCTTCTTGCCGGTATCTTTGCAGTCGTCCAGCAGCAGGTGGGCGTACATCAGCACCACGCCGAGGGGGTTGTTGACCTCGTGGGCAATGCCGGCGGCGAGCTGACCCATGCTGGCGAGCTTCTCGGACTGCTGCAGGGCCACCTGCGCCGAGGCCAGCTGCTCGTTGCTGACATTCAGCTCGGAAATGGTCTTCCGCAATTGATCGATAGTGTGGGGCAGACACATTTCACTCTCGGCCAGACCCTTGAGAATTGCGATGGCATGTTCGCGGCAGGTCTCGTAGCCACACGCGCCGCAGTTGAGTTCGTCGTCCGGGCCGCGCTTGCCCATCTGTGCGAGAATCCGGCCGATCTCGTCGTCGAAGGGCACGAAGATCCGCTGGTCGTCCTCGACATAAACGCGGTGGAGATCCAGATCAGCAAACCGCTCCAGCTCGCGGGCGAACTGCTCGGCATCGCCTTCTTCCAGCCGCCGGCGGACGTAGCGACTCACGCGGCTGCGCTTGGAATAGAGCGGGTCGGCATTGGTCATGCCCGCCCCGAGGATGCACCCCTTGCAGCAGAGCACCTCCAGCAGCGTGGCGTCCAGCGCGCCGGACTCGAACTCGCGGATCGCCTCGACGAATTCATGACCATCGGCGGTGACGACCTCGCCGGCGACGAGATCTTCCGGCATGTTGGCCGCCTGGAGCAGCCCGCGGCTGATCGAAAACAGCGCGCCGGGTCCGGCGTGGGGCGGGTCGAACTGATCGTCCGGCGAATTATGCGCGGTGATCCCGTCGGCTTCGAACATGCGACGAAGCTCGTGGAACGTCATGGCCTGGTCGACTTCGTCGGGAATCTGCTGGCTGGCGGCTTCGCCTTTCTTGGCAATGCACGGGCCGATGAAAACGATCGCCAAGTCCTCGCCGTGGATGCGATGCAGCACGCGGGCCTCGGCCACCATCGGCGAGATCAGCGGCGCGAGGTTGTCCACGAGGCCCGGGTGATACCGCTCGACGTACCCGACAATGCCGGGACAGCTCGTGGCGATGTATCGCTTCTCGCCCGCGCCAGCCAGCAGCTCACGGTAGGCCCTCGCGACCAGGTCGGCCCCGAAGGCCACTTCGCTGACGAGGTCAAACCCCAGCTTGCGCACCATGCCGACGAAGCGGGGATAGTCCACCTCGTCGAACTCGGCCGGGAAGCTCGGAGCGAGAATCGCCGCGACGGTCTTTGGCCCGGCCAGCAGCTCGCGTACCTTGTCGATCGAATCGATGACCAGCTTGGCATGCTGGCTGCACACGCGCACGCAGTTGCCGCACGCCACGCAGCGCTCGGGGACGATCTCGGCCTGGCCTTCCACGATGCGGATCGCCTTGGCCGGACACTCCCGCACGCAGGTGTAGCACATGCGACACCGCTCGCCGACGGTCTGGACCAGAGGATGTTCGTCTTTGCGTTTCATGCGGCGGCAGGGGGGCGGTTACTTCATCACCTCGCGCGGGGCGTAGTGCGTGTGCAGGAGGTGGTGGCTCTTCTCGCCGAGGGGCTCGCCGAGGAACTCCTTGTAGAGTTTTTGGACGTCCTTGTTGGCGTGGCTGGTTCGCAGCTCGGCGGTCTGGTCGATTTTGTACAGCGCCCGCATGCGGCCTCGGATGGCGTCGAGATCGGTCTGGTAGGGCTGGCCGCCCCCGGCGATGCAGCCGCCGGGGCAGGTCATGACCTCGATGAAGTGCAGGTCATCGCGGCCGGCACGGATTTCATCCAGCAGCTTACGGGCATTGCCCAGGCCGCTGACGACCGCCACGCCGACGTCCAGGTCGCCGATTTTGACGTGGGCTTCCTTCACGCCATCGAGGCCTCGCAGGGCCTTGATTTCCAGGTCCTGCATTTCCTCGCCGGTAATCAGCACATGGGCCGTGCGGACGGCGGCTTCCATCACGCCGCCCGAGCCGCCGAAGAGCTTACCCGCGCTGCTCCGCTCGCCGAAGGGCGTGTCTGCCGTGGAGGGCTCGAGCGTGGAAATGTCCATCCCGTGCAGCCGGACCATGCGAGCCAGCTCGCGGGTGGTCAGCACGGCATCGACGTCGGCCAGGCCGTCGTGACCCATCTCGGGTCGGCCGGCCTCGAACTTCTTGGCCGTGCAGGGCATGATCGAGACGCTGAAGATGTTCTTCGGGTCAATGCCTTCCTGCTCGGCGAAGTAGCTCTTGATGATCGCCCCGAGCATCTGCTGGGGGCTCTTGCAGGTCGAGAGGTTATCCAGCAGGTCGGGGTAGAACTCCTCGACGAACTTGATCCAGCCGGGCGAGCAGCTGGTCATCATCGGCAGGGTCCCGCCGTTGGTGATGCGGTGAACCAGCTCGCTGCCTTCTTCCATGATCGTCAGGTCCGCGGCGAAGCTGGTCTCGAAGACGCGGTCAAAGCCCATCCGCCGCAGGGCGGCAATCATCAGCCCCGCAATGTCGCTGCCGGGTTTGAGGTCGAGCTCTTCCGCCAGCGTGACCGAAACGGCCGGGGCGTGCTGGACGACGACGACCTTGTCCGGGTCATGCAGGGCATCCTGGACCTGCTTGATGTTGCTCTGTTCCCGCAGGGCCCCGGTGGGGCAGACCATGACGCACTGGCCGCAGTTGATGCAGCTCGATACGTTCAGGCCCTCATCGAAGGCCGTGCCCACCGTAGTCTTGCTGCCTCGGCCGATGAAGTCGATCGCGCCGACGCCCTGAACCTCTTCGCAGATGCGAACGCAGCGGCCGCACTTGATGCACTTGGCCGGGTCGCGGACGATCGACGGGTTCGATACGTCGAGCTTGTACTGGTTATGTTCCCCCTCGTAGCGGCGGTCGCGCACGCCGAGCTGCTGGGCGAGGGTTTGCAGCTCGCAATTACCGCTGCGGATGCAGTAGAGGCAGTCGTCGGGGTGGTCGGCCAGGATCAGCTCGATGATGGTCTTGCGGGCGCGGGTGACGCGCGGCGAGTTGGTCTGGATCTTCATGCCCGCCGCGACCGGGTAGGCACAGCTCGGCACGAGGTTGCGCTGGCCCTCGACCTCGACAACGCACATGCGGCAGGCGCCGGTCGGCAACAGATCGCTGACGTTGCATAGCGTCGGCACGGTAATGCCCTCGCGCTTCAGCACGTCCAGCAGGATTTCGCCTTCGCGGGCCTCGACGGCCCGGTCGTTGACGTGGATTTCAATGGTGTTGCTCATCGGGATTACTCCTTGATGACAGCGTCGAACTTGCAGGCGTCGATGCAGGCTCCGCAGCCGATGCATTTGTCGGGGATGATGTAGTGGGGGCTCTTGGTGGCGCCCATGATGGCCTCGGCGGGGCACTTGCGGGCACAGGCGGTGCACCCGACGCATTTGTCCGCGTCGATACGATACTGCAGCAGATCGGTGCAGGCGCCGGCGGGGCATTTGCGTTCGTAGATATGGGCTTCGTACTCGTCGCGGAAGAATCGCAGCGTGGACAGCACGGGATTCGGCGCGGTCTGGCCCAGGCCGCACAGGCTCGTATCCTGGATCGACTCAGCCAGCCGCTGGAGGTACATAATGCCCTTGAAGCGGTGCAGGGCGTCGTGGCCCTTCTCGCTGCGCCGGCCGGTGGTGATCCGCTCGAGAATCTCCAGCATCCGGCGCGTGCCCTCACGGCAGGGGATGCACTTGCCACAGCTCTCCCGCTGGACGAAGTCCATGAAGAACTTCGCGACATCGACCATACAGGTCTGATCGTCCATCACCACCAGGCCGCCCGAGCCCATCATCGCGCCGATGGCCTTGAGCGACTCGTAATCGATCTCGGTATCGAGGTGTTCCGCGGGAACGCACCCGCCGGAGGGCCCGCCGATCTGAACGCCCTTGAAGGCGCGTCCCTCGCCGCAGCCACCGCCGATATCCATGACGATTTCGCGGATGCGTGTTCCCATGGCCACTTCGACCAGGCCGGTGTTTTCCACCTTGCCCGACAGGGCGAAGACCTTCGTGCCCTTGGAGGTTTCCGTGCCGAGCGATGCGAACCACTCCACGCCGTTGTCGACCAGGGCCGGCAGGTTCGCCAGCGTCTCGACATTGTTGATGCAGGTGGGCTTGCCGAACAGGCCCTTGACGGCGGGGAAGGGCGGTCGAGGCCGGGGCATACCGCGCTTGCCCTCGATGGAATGCAGCAGGGCGGTCTCCTCGCCGCAGACGAACGCACCGGCGCCCATCTTGACGATGATCTGCAAGCCGAAGCCGCTGTCGAGAATGTTCTCGCCCAGCAGGCCGTACGCGTGCGCCTGGGCGATGGCGACGTTGAGCCGCTGGATCGCCAGGGGGTACTCAGCCCGGATGTAAATGTACGCCTTGGTCGCGCCGATGGCGTAGCTGGCCAGGGCCAAGCCCTCGACGAGGCGGTGCGGGTCGCCCTCGATGACGGCCCGGTCCATGAACGCGCCGGGGTCGCCCTCGTCGGCATTGCAGACCATGTATTTCTGGTCGGCAGGGGTGTTGAGGGAGAACTTCCACTTCCTGCCGGCCGGGAATCCTCCGCCGCCTCGGCCTCGCAGGCCAGCCGCCTCCACGTCGTCGCACATCTCGGCCGGGGTCTTGGTTCGCAGGGCCTTGGCCAGGGCGCGGTACCCGCCGCGGGCGATGTACTCGTCGATGCTGCCCGGGTCGGCCAGGCCGCAGTTGGCCAGCACCCATCGCGTCTGCGGGCCGAAGAAGGGCGTCTCGTCGAGGTAGACCAGCCCGTCGAAGGGCGTCGCGTCGATGCCAGCGGCAGGGCGGTGCTGGGCGTAGACATTCTCGCCGGGCAGTTGCTGGTTCTGGAGCATGGCGACGAGAATGGTATCGACATTGTCTTTGGTGACATTCTGGAAGGTCACGCGCGTCCGGCCAGGCAGCTGGATATCGAGCATCGGCTCGACCGCACAGAAGCCCACACAGCCGACCTCGACGATCTCGGCGTCGACCGAATTGCCCGAGAGCCACTCTCGCACGCGGGCCAGGGTCTTGCCCGCTCCGGCCCCCAGGCCACACGTCCCCGTGCCGACGTAAATCACCGGGCGGGTGACGACGTCGCGACGGGTCGCGGCGAGCTGGTCGGCGAGTTCATCGGCCCGGGCCGGGTTCTCGATGAGCGACAGCAGGGCGGGGTTCACTTCGATTATTTCTTGCGTAAGGGTCTCAGGCATGGGAGGCCTCCGCTTGGGTTCGGTATTCATCGAGAATGGTCTTGATCTGGTCGGGCTTGACCTTGGCGTGGAACTCGCCGTTGATGCTGATGACCGGCGCCAGGCCACACGCGCCGATGCAGGCGACGACTTCCAGGCTGAAGAGCCCGTCGCGGGTCGTCTGGTCGGAGTCGATGTCGAGGTTCTGCTTGAGTGCTTCGAGCACCGCACCGCTGCCTTTGACGTGGCAGGCCGTGCCGCGGCAGACCTGAATGTGGAACTTGCCCGGCGGCTGGAAGCGGAACTGGTTGTAGAACGTCGCCACGCCGTAGATTTTGCTGGCCGGGAGGTTCAGGTGCTGGCTGACGCGGACGACCGCATCGCGGCTGACGTAGCCATGGGCTTCCTGGACGGCCTGGAGAATCGGGATCAACGCATCCCGGCCTGGCTGGTCGTACTTCTTGAGGATCTCTTCAATGTCGGTTGCGATCACTGCAATGCTTCCTTTGCTTCATTCTGCCGCGCGAAGAAGGCCACCTTCTCCAGCGACATGGTGATATCGACGTTTTCCACATACACCCCGGCCGGTACGCTCAGCCGGACCGGTGCAAAATTGACAAGGCCACGAACCCCGCTGGCCACGAGCAGATCGGCCGTCGGCTGGGCCGCATCGGCAGGCACGGACAGAATCGCCGTGACGATCTCCAGCTCCTCGATGCGCTCGGCGAGTTCGTCCATTGAGTAACTGTGACAGCCGGCGATGACGCGACCCGTGCGGTCCGGGTCGGTATCGAAGGCGGCTACGATCTGGAGGTTGGGACGCCGGCCGAGGAAATAGCTCAGAATCGCCCGGCCGAGATTGCCCACGCCCACAAGGGCAACTCGGGCCTGCCTGCCGCCCAGAAACGTACTGACAGACTCGGCCAGACCATCTACATTGTAGCCGCGAGACGGACTGCCTTCAAAGCCGACGGTCATTACATCTCGCCGAACCTGGGCAGCTGTGACGCCTGCCAGAGAGGCAAGGTCGTGAGAGAATACATTGGCCTGCCCCTCCATCTGCAGATCGTATAGCACTCTGCGGTAGAGACTTAACCGGCCAATAGCACGTTCTGAAACTCTCTGCATATTCGAAACCTCATAGTGATGTGACTCGAATAACGCTGTTACAGGATTCACAGCATACTGCATGCAAATGGCACTGTCAAGTCGGTTCGCAAGAAAAATGCGAAATTTTTGCCGCCGCACGAGGGCCATGGCTACGACCTGAGCACACAGCAGCCAGGCCGGACCAATCGCAACGGACCAGCGAGGGAACAACCAGGAACTGGCGACGTCCAAGCCGAATGACTCGCAGCGTAGTGAATCACAATAGGCCCGGTAAAGCACCAGCCCGATCTGGCCGTGCAGCAAATGGCAGATCATCGAGCCACGCACCCCGATATAGCCAGGCAGACCTGACTTCGACATCCCCTTTGGATTGCGCTGTAAGTCTTTGTTTTACAAGGA
>CAZCDM010000029.1:0-18267 GCA_964497475.1 uncultured Planctomycetaceae bacterium | reverse complement strand
GGCCCTCTACGACCTGCTCCATTGATTGGGTGTCCCAATGTTGAAGTCAGGAAGGTCGTCGAACCTACCACATCAGGCTTGAGAGTCCAGAGGGTGCGCAGGAATTTTGTGCGTGCGGACGGACGACACGGCCGGGCCGGGGGGATCGGTCAGTTCTGCCGGCAGAATGGCTGGTGACAGGTCGGCCTGGCAGCGGGTTCCTCCAGCGGCTCGTGCAGGCCGCTGGCCTGGAGCGAGTCCAGCACGCAGAGGACAGCCTGCATGGCGGTCCGTTCGGAGAAAAATCCTTCGGCCTGGGCAGGGTCCCATCGGGCGGGCTGACTGGGATGGAATATGTTTCGCGTAAGCATGGCGGTGACCTCGGATGCGTTGCGGTGCGGTTGCGTGTCTCGCACGGTTGATGTTGAGTCTAACGCGGCCGGTCGGTGGCTATTGCACTCGTGGCGAAGCAACCTGGTCACAGCCTATCGTCCGGGCAGTAAGACCCAATCAAGGAAGGATGAAGCGCAGGTAAAATCCCCTCGCCAGGCTGCCGACTCTCTGGGGTCGTGCGGCGCGATGGGCTATCCTTGCGTTCGCCCTGCCGATGGGGCACAATCTGGGCTCGTACAGGGAGCACCCGCCATGAAACATTACTACCCCGATTTCGACCGGTTCCAGGAACTCAGCAAGCAGGGCAATACCATTCCGGTATACCGCGAGCTTCTGGCCGACGCGCTGACGCCGGTCTCGGCCTATCAGCGCCTCGCAGCCCCGCTGGGCTTCGCCCCGGCCAAGCACGCCTTCCTGCTGGAGAGCGTCGTGGGCGGTGAGAAAATCGCACGCTACTCCTTCGTCGCAGCCAACCCCGAGCAGACCTTCCTCGTCCGCCGCAACGAAATCACCGTCACCGCCGCCGATGGAACCAGCCAGACGCACACCTCCGACGACCCACTGCAGGATCTGGCCGCACTGCTCGAACCACACCAGTGCGTCCACCTGCCGGAGCTGCCCCGCTTTACCGGCGGCGTCGTCGGCTATGCCGGCTACGACCTGATCCGCTACTACGAGGACCTCGGCCAGGGTCCGGCCGACGACCGCAACCTGCCGGACCTGTCGTTTGGCCTGTACCGGACGATGGTCATCTTCGACCATGTCCGCAAGACCATCAAGGTCGTCCGCAACGCCCACATAACCGGCGATGCGGGCTCGGCCTACGTCGAGGCCACCGACGCCATCGAGAAAACCATCGACCGACTGCGCGAGGCCGACGGCCGGGGCGTCGGCGAGATCACCTTCGAGGGCATCCCCCGCAAGCCGTACAACAGCAACTTCACCCGCGAGCGATACATGGAAGTCGTCGAAGCCTGCAAGGAGTACATCCGCGCCGGCGACATCTTCCAGGTCGTGCCCTCCCAGCGGCTGGAGGTCGATACCGCAGCCCGGCCGTTCGATATCTATCGCGCCCTGCGTGTGGTCAACCCCTCGCCGTTCATGTTCCTGCTGACCACGCCGGAGGTCACCCTCGTCGGGTCGAGTCCGGAGATTCTCGTCCGCGTCGAGGAGGGCGAGATCACCAACCGCCCGCTGGCCGGCACGAGGCCTCGGGGCAAGGACGCAGCCGAAGACCTCCGCCTGGAAAAGGACCTGCTCGACGACCCCAAGGAACGGGCTGAGCACATCATGCTTGTCGACCTGGCCCGCAACGACGTCGGCCGCGTTGCCGAGTCGAACACCATCGACCTGGCCGATCTGATGAGCGTCGAACGGTACAGCCACGTCATGCACATCGTCTCCAACGTGCGAGGACGGCTGCGTGAGGGCATGACCGCCTTCGACGCCTTGCGAACCTCGCTGCCGGTCGGCACGGTCAGCGGCGCGCCGAAGATTCGCGCCATGGAAATTATAGACGAGTTCGAGCCCACTCGTCGCGGGCCCTACGCCGGGGCCGTCGGCTATGTCGACTTCTCGGGCAATATGGACACCTGCATCGCGCTGCGGACGATGGTGATCGCGGGCGGCAAGGTCTACATCCAGGCCGGCGGCGGCGTCGTGGCCGATTCCGACCCGGCCACGGAGTACCAGGAGACCATCAACAAGGCCATGGCTCTGCTGCGGGCCATCGAGGTTGCCGAGGCCGGCTTCAACGACAGCTAGCCCTGTGAGGTTGGCGGATCGGCCGGGCTGGTTGCGGGTGGCTGAACCGGCTGGGGCGGGGAATCGGTCGATTGCGGCCGGGTCGGGGCTGGGGCGTTCCGGGCCGAGAGCATGCCGAGCAGCTCGCGCGCCAGGCCCGCATAGTCGGCCGCCCCGTGGCTGCGGGAATCGTACTCGAAAATCGTCTGTCCGTAGCTGGGGCACTCGGCCAGGCGGATGTTCCGCCGGACGACCGTCTCGAAGACGCGGGCGTCGGCGTAGGGGGTGTCACTGCCCCGGGCCGAGGAAAGAAACCCGCGGACCTCCTCGACGACGTCGCGCCCCAGGCGGGTGACCGTCTCGTACATGCAGAGCACCACGCCGAGGACCCGCAGCGACGGATTCAGCCGACGCTGAACCAGGGTGATGGTCTCCAGCAGCTTGGCCAGGCCCTGCATGGCCAGAAAGTGCGGCTGCAGGGGGATGATGACCTCGTCGGCTGCGGCCAGGGCGTTGAGTGTCAGCACGCCGAGCGAGGGCGGGCAGTCCAGTATGAGGATGTCGTGGGGCAGGGTGCCAGCCTGGATGGCCGAGCGAAGACGCGTGTTGCGGTCGGGCTGGCCGGCCAGGGTGCTCTCGGCCGCAGCCAGGTCGGTCGTCGTAGGCAGCAGCCAGAGGTTCGGCGTGAGCATCTGCGTCGCAGCCCGAAAGCCGCTCTCGCCGGTCAGCACGTCATACACCGTGGCGGTCTGCTCGGTCGGCTCGCTGCCGAAGTGGAGTGTCAGGTGGGCCTGGGGGTCCATGTCGATCAGGGCCACATCCCGCCCAGCCGTAGCCAGCGCTGCGCCGACGTTGGCGACCGTGGTCGTCTTGCCCACGCCCCCTTTCTGGTTGATCACGGCGATAGTATGCACGGGGGGGATTATAGTCCAATCCGGCCGGAGGGGAAAGACAGCGCAAAAAGAAGCGACAGTCGACCGGGTTCAGTCGACTGTCGCAATGTTGCTTGCCGCGAGATCGCGGCTGCCAAATCGCAAGGCCTTACTTCTTCTTCGTGGCTTTCCTGCGAGTGGTTTTCTTCTTGGCCGTTTTCTTTTTGGCGACTTTCTTCTTGGCCTTCTTCTTGGGGCCAGCCTTCTTCGCCGTTTTCTTCTTCGCGGTCTTCTTTTTGGCTACTTTTTTCTTCGGGGCAGCCTTCTTTTTGACCGTCTTCTTCTTGGGGCCAGCCTTCTTCGCCGTTTTCTTCTTCGCGGTCTTCTTTTTGGCTACTTTCTTCTTCGGGGCAGCCTTCTTTTTGACCGTCTTCTTCTTGGCGGTCTTCTTGGCCGCCTTTTTTGCTTTCTTTGCCATGCGTGTCACCTCCTCGTGTGTGTACTGCCAGCAATGTGAAAGCGTCTTGTATGTTTATATTTCATCGGCAGATTCATGCAAGCAAACAGTAAAAATATTTCTGCACCAGATCGCATTCTCGGTCATCGCAGTCAAACAAAAAGAAAAGCACATATAAACATGCGTTATAAATAGGCCTAAACGGGGCGTTGGCATGATGAGGAATGACGGTCCGATCGCCGGTCCGACCGGCGGTGCGCAGAGAGGGCTGATATTCCCCTTCCGTGGTTTGCTCGGCGCGGAGACGATGCGGGCAGGGCAAAAAAGAGGTTCGCCTGCGAGTGACTTTCCGATAGGATGTGTGTCCCATCGGGCCGAGGCTCGGCCCGTGGCTGTCGTCCGATTCACCCCTTGGGAGACTTGCCATGCCCTGGTACCGGCTGTTGATTCTGCTTCCGTGCATTCTTGTATTGACCGGCTGTCCCGTGCCGCCCACGCCGCCGACGCCCGGCGAGCAGTGGCGCGCGACCGATCCGGTCACTGGCTCGGGGTTCTACATGTACGTGCCGAGCAACTACTCCCACGCCAAGCCCGCGCCGATCATCATCAGCTGCCACGGCACGCCGCCCTATGACGTCAGCGAGCATCACATCCGCACCTGGAAGTGGTACGGCGAGAAGCATGGCTATATCATCGTCGCACCGGATCTGGTGGGTACGGACGGCATTTTCGGCGACGGGCCGGTCAGCGGCATGCTCGAAAACGAACGGCGCATCCTGAGCATCCTCAGCATGCTTGGGTACTGGTACAACCTCGACCGGGCCAACATCAACATCACCGGGTTTTCCGGTGGCGGGTTCCCGGCCTACTGGGTCGGCCTGCGTCATCCGGACGTCTTCGCCACCATCGTTGCCCAGAACTGCAACTTCAATCGATCGAATCTTGACGGCTGGTATCCGCCGGGGGCGGTGGAAATCCCGCTGATGGTCTACTACGGCGAGAACGACCCGGCCACCATCGTCGTCCAGAGCACCAACGCCATTCAGTATCTCCGGTCCCGCGGCTTTAAGGTGAAAACGCACGTGATCCCCGGTGCCGGCCATGACCGCCATCCGGAAATCGCGATGGATTTCTTCCTGAAGCACAAGCGGCCGACCCGGTCGACGGCGATGACCACCACGCCAGCCGCCCAGCCCGACCGCCGCACCAGTGCTCCTGAGCAAATGAACCTCCGAGGCCCCCGGCCGCCGGCGCCGTAACCCACGACGTACGTTTTGCTCGCTCTGGGTCGGTCATTGTGCGCGTATGTATCGCCCGTGGGATTTTCTCGTCTGCGCAGGGGTTCGCCCTGTGCGCATGCAAAGCCCACGGATGGCTATCCGTGGGCATTTGCGGTGAGACGATTGGTTGTCGAGCGTACGGGGCGCGCGGGGGCGCGGCCGATCTGCTCACGCGGGGTTTCGCTTACGGCATGAGCATGAACATGAAGACGAAGGCGAAGATGCCTACCGTCTCGGCAATGCCCATGGCGATCATGGTATTGGCGAAGGGCTTGCCCTCCGACTCGCTCATGGCCCGGACGCCCGCGGCGCCGATGACGCCCTGCATCCAGGCGCTGAACAGCTCGCCCAGGCCGGCGGCCAGGCCGATCACGAACAGCGCCCCGCCGTTGGCGGCGAGGTATTCGGCGTTGCCCAGCTGCGGCAGAATCACTAGCAGCGAGACCAGCAGGCCGTAGATCGTCTGCGAGAGGGGCATGCCGGTCAGCACGATGTACTTGAAGTTCATCTGCTCGCCAGCTTTGGCTTCCTTGGCCCAGGCACCGGCGGCGGCGCGTCCGGCCGCTCCGATACCAAGGGCACTACCGATCGCACCGAGCCCGAGGGGCAGGGCGAATCCGATTTGACCTAACCATTCCATAGTTACGCGTCTCCTTCAGTCGAAGTGGTTTGCAAGGCAAAGGGTTGATACGGATGTCCGGCCCACTGGACACCCGCATTGGTTGAAAACTCCAGCATATTCAGTCGCACACCGTGTGCGAAAATGGCAACGAGGCAGAGCCCGATGTTCAGGCTGTGTGCCAGGATTAGGACCAGGACGGTCGCGGGGATGGCCCAGGCGGTGGCTTCGGACATGCCCATGGCCAGGCCGTTGAAGGCACTGGCGATGTAGTAGCTCGCCAGGCCCACCGCCATCAGACGGATGTAGCTCAGCATATCGCCGAACGCCCCGGGGATGCTCATGAGGTTGCCCAGCACGCCGAAGGTGATCCGCTTGAGGGGGTTTTTATCCGGGCTGCAGAACAGCACGATCACGCCCCAGCTGCCGACCAGCGTCCAGAGCGTAGCCATCGGCGGGATCAGCGGCCCGGAGCTGTCGCCGAAGAACATTAACCACACCAGCGTGAACATGCCGAAGACGAAGCCCACCCAGCCGATCTCGGCGAGGGCTTCCTGACGGGGTGCGACCGCCAGGGCCCGGCGGATGTGCGCCAGCGACAGGTGCACGCAGCCCAGCAGGAAGCTGATCTGCATGACGATGTCGCGCGACTCCTCGGGGTTTGATCGCCAGAAGATGGCGATCTGCTGCCAGGCCTGGCCGACGGTGGCCAGCACGCCGCCGGCCGATGTGACCTGGTCGGGTCCGACGCCGAAGGCATTGCCGCTCAGCATGCCCCAGATGAGTGTGGCCAGGGCGAAGACCAGCACGAGCTGGGCGGTGGCCCGGGAGGCGGCGCGAGTGATTTTGTTGTACATCAGCCCGCCGATGCCCAGGAACACCAGGCCGTAGCCTGCATCGCCGACGAGCATGGCTGTGAAGATCGGCATGGCGAGCATGAAGAACGGTGCGAGGTCGAATTCCCGGTAGCCGGGCACCGTGCCGAGCATGTCCAGCAGGGCCTGGATGGGCCGGGCCCAGCGGGGGTAGCGGATGAGTGTGGGAGGCTGTTCGTCGGGCTCGGGGGCGATGACCTCGGCCGCGGCGGGTGTGCCGGTGGCGATGATCTGCTCGGCGAGGGCGTCGGCCTGGGCGGCGGGCACCCAGCCCTGCACGGCGAAGAGCCCGCCTTCGTAGAGCCCGCCTCGCTGGGCGACGATGTAGTCGGCCACGGCCCGGACGCGAGCGTGCTCGCGGGCGACGTCGTCGGCCAGGTGGGCCAGCACGGCCAGGCGGTCCTGGTCGGCCTGGAGGGCGCGGTCGATTTCGGCGGCCTCGGCCTGGAGGTCGGGCCGGTCGCGCGTGGGGCGTTCCATCGGCTCGGCGGTCTCGGGCAGCTCGGGGGCGTCCTCGCCTCGCCAGGCCACGGCCAGCAGGGTCTCCTTGCCGGGCAGCTCACGCAGCGGCTGGACGCACTCGGCCTGGACGGCGGAGACCTCGGCGGTGGGGATCGCGTAGAAGGCGACCTTCACGCCCGTCTCGGCCAGGGCGTCGAGTTGGGTCAGCCGGAGGTCGCCCCAGAGGTCGAGCTGTTCGATCTGGCGGTACAGGTTGGTCAGGCGGTTGGACTGCTCGGCTGATCGGCGCTGGATCTCGACGACTTCGCGGGCGGCCTCGAGGGGGGAAAGGTCCGGCCGATCGCCGGCGGGGGTGTGCGTTTCGAGGATGTGCTCGGCCCGGCCGAGGGCGTCGAGCTGGGCCTGGGTGTCGTCGTCGGGGACGGCCTGGGTTGCGTCGACGGGGATCAGGTGCATCACGCCAAGTTTGCGCAGGGCATCGAGCAGGCGGTCGCGGTCGGCGGCGCGGGCGGCGATGTAGACTTTGGTCATCGGGACGATCATGCGGGGCTGACCTCCTGGGCAGCTCCGGCGGCCTGGGTTTCGTAGACGGTCTGCTCGGAGCGGGTGATCTTGCTCTTGGCGATCTTGGCCCGGCCGACGCCGGCGGTCATCTCATCGCCGAGGTGAATGCGGATGCGGCGGATGGCTTCTTGACACTCGGGGATTTTGACCTTCTCGAAGAGGTTGACGCGCTGGGTGATTTTGGTCAGCTCGACCTGGAGCAGGCGGTACTGCTCGCGGACGATGTCCAGCCGGGCGGCGGCTTCGTTGACGGTTCGCATGTCGGCCAGGGCGCCGTCGATCCAGACGGGCGTGGCGAACAGGCTGTAGCTGACCGGCGGGAACTCCACGCCCTCGAAGACGGGAATGTGCACGCCGGCGATGTTCTGTCGCGTGGCGTGGACCTCGGCCGGCGTGGCCAGCTCTTCGAGGTTCACCCCGGCCCGGTCGGCGAGAATCGCGCGGTAGGGCTCGAAGGTGGCCTGGGCTTTGTCCAGGTCATCCTGCGCCTGGAGGACCTTCTCGGCCGCCTCGCGCACCATCATCTGGAGCTGCTGCTGCTTGAGCTTCAGCATCGGCAGATAGCGCTGGAACCGTTGCAGCGCGTCGCGCTGTCGCTTGAGTTCCGGCCGGGTTAGTTTGATCTTTTTTGCCATGGGGAATGATGAGCTATGAGTTCGGAATTATGAATTTTCCGCCAGTCGTTTTTTTACCGTGATGATGGAGGCGGCAATCATGTTCAGAATCTCTTCGGTTTCCTTGTATACATCGTTGAGTCGATTTCGTGGAAGGATTTCTGCTTCCATCAGCAGTTCGAACCAGTACATTGTTTCATCTGCTTCTTCTTCCGCAATTCCCATTCGGGCGAGGACGTCTTTGTCGCTTCGTGAGCGACAGGCTGATCGGTAGTTTGCTCCGATCGATGTGCCGCTCCGCCATATCTGTTTTCCAATAACCCAGCCGATCCGGTCATCCGGCAGGGCGTTCGAGAGCCGAATCACACGCAACGCAAAGTCTCGTGTGCGATGCTGCAATGTTACATTCGGATCGATTGTGTTCTCGGGCATATGAATCACTCATAATTCCGAATTCATTACTCATAATTTCAGGCGTTTACTTCTTCGGCTTCGGCGGATGGTTCGTCGTGTTCGGCGAGATCTTCGGGCCAGTGGTTTTCCAGGATCGACCGGCGAATGGGCACCTCGACGGGGGTAAAACATTCGGCGAGGATCTCCCAGCAGCGGTCGAGGGCTTCGAACAGGGGGATGTTGACGGCCAGGGACATGATGCGGTCCTCGAAGAGGTCGCCGTATTTCAGGAGTTTCTGGTCCCAGGCGGACATCTCGAAGCCCATGTCTCGTTTTTCGCGGGTTTCGCGGCAGGAGGCGTAGAGTTGTAGGCAGCCGTCCATGATCGAGCGGTGGTCGTCGCGGGTATCGCCGTTGACCTGCTGCTTGAGACGCGAGAGGCTGCCGAAGGGCTCGATGCGGCCGCCCTTGAGGTAGAACTGCCCCTCGGTAATGTAGCCGGTGTTGTCGGGCACGGGGTGGGTGACGTCGTCGCCGGGCATGGTCACGCAGGCCAGGATGGTCATCGACCCGGCGCCGTCGAAGTCGACAGCCTTTTCGTATCGCTTGGCCATCTGCGTGTAGAGGTCGCCCGGATAGCCACGGTTGGAGGGAATCTGCTCCATGGTGATGGCGATTTCCTTCAGGGCGTCGGCGTAGGCGGTCATGTCCGTCAGCAGCACGAGGACTCGCTTGCCGGCCAGGGCGTACTGCTCGCCGACGGCGAGGCAGAGGTCGGGCACGAGGAGGCACTCGACGGTGGGGTCGGATGCGGTGTGGATGAACATGATGCTCCGGCCGAGCACGCCGCCTTCCTCGAACTTGTCGCGGAAGGTGAGGTAGTCGTCGTGGCGCAGGCCCATGCCGCCGAGGATGATAACGTCGGCTTTGGCCTGGAGGCCCACGCGGGCGACGAGGTCGTTGTACGGCTCGCCGGCGACGGAGAAGATCGGAATCTTCTGCGACTCGACGAGGGAGTTGAAGATGTCGATCATCGGAATGCCGGTTTCGATCATCTGGTCGGGCATGCGGCGTTGGACGGGGTTGACGGCCGGGCTGCCGATGTCGACCTGCTTGGCTTCGACGTCCGGTCGGCCGTCGCGCGGCCGGGCCGAGCCGTCGAACACGCGGCCGAAGAGGTCGTCGCTGCAGGGCACTTGCATGGGACGCCCGAGGAAGCGGACCTTGTCGCCCGTGGAGACGCCTTGCGTGCCGGCGAAGATCTGCAGGGAGACCTGGTCGCCTTCGAGGCGGATGACCTGGGCGAGGCTGGGCCCGCGGGAGGTCTCGATCACGGCCAGTTCGTCATAGCCCACGCCACTTGCGGTGATCGACACCACGTTACCGGCGATCCGAGTGATTTCGTCGTAGTATTTTCTCATGTCTATTTTCCAATGCCGAATGGCGAAACCAGAATGTCGAATGTCGAAATGTCCAATGTTCAATATCCAATGCCCATTGAATGTCCAAGCTCCAGGCTTGGCGTTCGGGCCTAGCCGCTGTTTCGATAAATCGCGGCGAAAATCAGGTGCAGCTCCTTGGCTTCCTGCCAGAGGGTTCTGGCGGTTGTCTTGTGGTTGTCATTGGCTGAGGCAATCATCCGCAGCCAGTGCTTCGTTTCTTTTGCTTCCTTTGTGCAGATGCTGATTCGGTGTCGGAATTCTTTTTTCGTACCCGCCTCGTCGGCCTCGCAGTAATTCGCGCCGATGCTCGTTGCCGATCGCACCAATTGCGAAATCAGCGGCGAGTTGACTGGGGTGGTTTGTATGGTTTTCGCGAAGGCCAGGACTGCCTCGCCGAATCGAGCGGTTCGATCTTCCAGATCAAACGAGCGTTCGGCCGGCGTTGCATCGGTCATTGGTCGGTTGGGCCTTCAATGGTCATTGGGCATTGCTGATTGGTCATTCCGTTGTTGCGGTTTGTTCTTCCTCGGATTCGGTTTCGACGTTGACGTTTCGGCCTTTGTGTTCGAGGAACTCGTCGATCTTGGCGAGGATCTTTTTGTATTCCTCGCTGTCGGAGGCGGCGTAGTTCCAGTTGCGGTAGAGGTCCTGGGCGTGGAACATCAAGGCGCGGGCCTGGTCTTTGGAGTCGAAGTCGAAATCCAGTTGGAGGATGTCGAGAATCTTATCGAAGACGAACTGCTGCCGCTCGGCCGGGGTCGCCCCATCGACATCGTCAAAGGCGTTCTGCTGGAGGTAGCAGTTGTCGAACAGCTCGCTCTTGAGCATGATCGTGAAGTCGTCAATGCTCGTGCCTTCCTCGCCGACGACGGTCATCATCTGCTTGACCTCATTGCCGCGGCGGAGCATGGAGCGGACGATTTCGACCTTTTCCGATTCGATGATGCCGGTGTATTTGCTCCAGGAGTCCAGCGGGTCGATGGCCGGGTAGCGGCGGGCGTCGGAGCGTTCGCGGCTGAGGCCATGGAAGGCGCCGACGACTTTCAGCGTCGCCTGGGTGACGGGTTCTTCGAAGTTGCCGCCGGCCGGGCTGACCGTGCCGCCGATGGTCACGCTGGCGATCGTGCCGTCGTGCAGCTCGATGGCGCCGGCCCGCTCGTAGAAGCCGGCGATGCGGCTTTCCAGATAGGCCGGGAACGCTTCCTCGCCGGGGATTTCTTCGAGTCGGCCTGAGATTTCACGCATCGCCTGGGCCCATCGGCTGGTCGAGTCGGCCAGCAGCAGCACGTGCAGGCCCATCTGGCGGTAGTATTCGGCCAGGGTGACGGCCGTGTAGACCGACGCCTCGCGGGCGGCCACGGGCATGGCCGAGGTGTTGCAGATGATGATCGTCCGCTCCATGAGGCTCTTGCCGGTTCGCGGGTCGTCCAGCTCCGGAAACTCGCGGATGGTCTCGACGACCTCGCCGGCGCGCTCGCCGCAGGCGGCGATGATGACGACATCGACTTCGGCGTTGCGGGAGGTGATCTGCTGGAGGACGGTCTTGCCCGCACCGAACGGGCCCGGGATGCAGTAGGTTCCGCCGCGGACGACGGGGAACATGCTGTCGATAATCCGCACGCGGGTGACCATGGGGTCGGTGGGCATGAGGCGGCGCTTGCAGATGGCCAGGTCGCGCTTGACGGGCCAGTCCTGCTGCATGGTGACCTTGCGTTCGTTGCCCGAATCATCGGCGATGGTGGCGATCTCGTCGGTGACGGTGTACTCCCCGGCCGCGACGATGTCCTTGAGCGTCCAGCTGCCGCGAAGCTCGAAGGGGGCCATGATTTTATGGGTGAACATGCTCTCGGGTACTTCGCCGAGGGTGGCCCCGGGGGTGATGGCATCGCCGGCCTTGGCGGTGGGGGTGAAGGCCCACTTCTTTTCCTCGTCGAGCCCGGGCAGGTACTTGCCCGGCTGGAGGAAGTAGCCCTCGGCCTCGGCGAGCTGGGGCAGGGGGTTCTGCAGGCCGTCGTAGATCTGTCCGAGCAGGCCTGGCCCGAGGGAGATGGCCAGTTCCTGGGTCTGGAACTCGACGGTGTCGCCGATCTTCAGGCCTCGGGTTTCCTCGAAGACCTGCAGGTCGACGTACTTGCCACGAATACGGATGACTTCGCAGAGGAGCCTGGCTCCGTCATCGCGGCAGCAGTAGCCCACGGAGTTCTGCACGACGGCGTCGTCGGCCTGGGCGATGACCATGTTTCCGAAAACGGCTACGATTCGTCCAGTCACGGTAAGGTCCTTATGTGGATGGTGCGGCGGTAGGCGCCGCAGTGGGGGAAGGGTTTTCGGCGGCCTGCTCGAGGCGGAACCATCGGCGGCACAGCAGCAGCCGGGCCGCGTAGGCGAGCAGTTCGGCGTTGGCGAAGGTGAAATACTGGTCGTTGGCGTCCAGCCAGGCCCAGCGGGCGCGATCGAGGACGCGTTGGGCGTCCATGGGGTTGCGGGCCTGGGCCCACTCGGCGACGGTGGGGGCAAAGCCGGCCGGGCCGTCGCCGAGGTCCTCGGCTACCATATATCGGGCCGATTCGAGTCCGAGTGCATCGGCGCGGGCTTCGGCCAGAGCGTTTCGCAGGCCGACTTCGAATCGGACCCACTCCCGCAGGAAGGGGCTGTGGAGCGTCTCGGCCAGGGCGGCGGCGTAGCGGAAGTAGGCCACCCACAGGGCGTCGGCCTCGACCGAGCCGGGGGATTCTTCCTGCCGGGCGGTGATCTCCTCGGGCAGGGGCATCTCGCCGGTGAGCTGCAGTTCGTTGAGGACGGCCGGTTCGGGCTCAGCCGGGTCGCCGGCCAGGACGGCATCGCGCTGGAGGAGGTCGTCGGCCAGGAAGATCGCCTCGGCCCCGCGGCGCAGGGTGGGCGAGTCGAGCCGGTCGAGGAACTCAGCCGGGCTCATCGGCGGCTTCTGGGCCAGGACGTCCAGCCCCGGCAGGAAGCTCAGAAGATATGGGTTCAACGAAGGCACGGGCGCTCAGTTGTCCTTGGATTCGGATTGCGAAGCACTTTGCAGCAGCTCCTGCAGGGCGGGGGTGACCATGTCCGAAAGCAGCTGGGTTACCGAGGCGGTCGTCACTTCGACCGTGCCGCCGTGGACTTCATACTCAAAGCCGACCTGCTTGAGCTTGCCCTTGAGTTCGAATCGCGGGCGGGCCTTGTCGACGGTTTCCGAGCCGAGGGTGGCAAGGGCCCATTCCTTCAGCTGCGTTCGCATCTCGTCGGGGACGTTGATGTGGACGACGGCTTTCTGATCCTTTTCGCTCTTGGCGTACATGGTGACGATCTCGTAGAGCGCCTTGCCGACGAAGTCGGTGTCCTGTAGTTTCTCGGCGGTGGCTTCGGAGAACAGGGCCGCGAGGCAGTGTTCGAGGGTGTCGCGGAGCTTGGCGACGGTGTCTCGGGCGGCCAGCTGCATTTCGGTCTGGGCGCGGTCGATCTTGCCCTGGGCTTCGGTCTCGGCGTCGGCGATGATCTTCTCGGCCTGGGCTTTGGCGTCGGCGATGATCTTGTCAGCCTCGGCCTGGGCGTCGGCGCGAAGCTTCTCGGCGGCCTGCTGGCCGGCCTGGACGCCTTCTTCCTGCAGCTTGCTTACGAACGTTTCGATGGTGTGGGCCATGTTGGACTCCTGCGGATGGGATGGCTATCTATCGGTGGGCTGGCGTGAGCCAGGGATGCTCTTTATTGCACGTCCGGCAAACAATTTCAAACGCAAACTCAAAGAGCACGGAAAACTTTGCCCTCCGTGGCGAATTCGCACCGTCTCACGATGCAGTCGATTTTTGGATCGGCCCGATCTCCGGCTTTGACAAGAAACCCGTTGCAAGCTCATCGGAGCAAGGCCCGGCCGTCTTTAGATTTGGCGCGAATTGCTTGTTGAGACGGCGTATCAAGTGCGGGCTCGGTTTGAAGATTCTCTCCCCCCGCGATACGCTTAGGTAGTGACCCCGGCCGTTGAACTCTTCCCGAGCATCCTCAGAAAGGACCGCCATGCTTATCGACGGACAGCAAGGAGCCATCCTCCAGCGAGACAAGGAAACCTACGCCGTAGCCCCCCATCAGCCTTGCGGCGTGGTTACGCCCGAGACGCTTCGCAAGCTGGCCGACGTGGCTGAGAAGTACAACGTCGCGGCGATGAAGATCACCTCCGCGGCCCGGATCGCCCTGGTCGGCCTGACCGAAGAGCAGGTCCCGCAGGTGTGGGAGGATCTTGGCATGGACCCCGGGGCGGCGGTGGGCGTCTGCGTGCGGAGTGTCAAGGCCTGCCCGGGTACGACCTTCTGCAAGCGTGGCACGCAGGACAGCCTGGGCGTGGGCATGCAGTTGGATGAGAAGTTCCACGGCATGGAGCTGCCGGGCAAGTGCAAGATCGGCGTCAGCGGGTGCATGAACCAGTGTGCCGAGACGGGCTTTAAGGACATCGGCCTGGTGGGTACGCCCAAGGGCTGGCGGGTGCTCATTGGCGGCTGTGGCGGGGCGAGGCCTCGCGTGGCCGACACGCTCGCGGTCGACCTGCCGACCGAGGAGGCCCTGGCGATGGTCGATTCGATCGTCGAGTACTTCAAGGCCAACGCCAAGCCCAACGAACGCATCGCTCGCATGATCGACCGCATCGGCATTGAAAAGGTGCAGAAGGACCTGCTGGGCAAGGCGTAGTACGCGGCGGCGGCGTTGGTGCAGGTGGCCGGCAGCGAGGTAGCAGGGTGTTTCCGTGGGCGTCTGGGCTGCTCAGATCAGGCTTCGGAGTTTCATCGCGCGGTGGATGATGGTTGCGATCTGGGCGAGGCTGAACTCCGAGCAGTCGAACGTCAGGTGGAAGGCCGGGCGGCGAGGGTACTTGCGTTCGTAAATCTTGCGGATGTATTCGCGTTGCTCGGTTTCTTCCTGGAGACGTTGGCGGGCCTGGAGTTCGGTGAGCCCTTCGCGGAAGGCGATCTGTTTGATGCGCCACATCTCGGGCGCTTCCAGGCGGATCGACAGGCCGTAGGGCAGGTCGCTGGTGACCACGGCGGAGCTTTGGCCGACGAGGACGGCCTGGCCGCCGATGGCCAGCTCGCGGATGATGGCGGTCTGGCGGTTGCGCAGCTCCATGCCGCTGGGGACGCGTTCTTTCTTGCCGGAAAGGGTGCGGAAGAAGTCTCGCAGCAGGCCCGGCTTGCTGCGACGCTGGCGTTCGATGATGTCCAGCCCCAGGCCGGTTTCGGCCGCGAGATTTTCCAGGATTTCCTTGTGGTAGATCTGCCAGGCGTTTTCCTCGTCGGTCTCGTCGGCGAGGATATCCAGCAGCAGCAGGCCCAGCGAAAAGCCCCCGCAGCCGAACTGTCGGCTGATGGCAACGAACGGACCGGCGTTGGAGATCTCCTCTTCGGTGGGAGCACGCAGCTGGCTCATCTGTTCGGTGAGAGATTCCTTGGCCATCGTCGAAGCACCTTTCGCGGGTCGGCCCCGACTGCCGGGGGTGATACCATTGTAGGTTTATCGGCGTGGCTCCTGCAAGGTCGGCAGCGAAATTCCGCTAGCTGTTCTCGCCGGAGCCATTGTGTCCCTCGGCGACCTTGCCGAAGATCATCCGCCCGGCCGAGGTCTGCAGCGCACTGGTGACGATGATGGCGACCTCTTCGCCGACGTGGCTGCGTCCCTGGTCGACGACGATCATCGTGCCGTCGTCGAGGTAGCCCACGCCCTGGCCGTGCTCTTCACCGGGGCGGATGATCCGCACGTTGAGTTTTTCGCCCGGCAGGAAGATCGGCTTGAGGGCGTTGGACAGCTCGTTGATGTTGAAAACCTCAATGCCGCGCAGCTGGGCGATCTTGTTGAGGTTGTAATCGTTGGTCATCACGCGGGCGTTCATGTGCTCGGCCAGGGCGACGAGCTTGGCATCGACGTCGCGTGCGCTTTCGACAGTGCGTACCTGCACGTCGAGAATTTCCACGTCGGCGTTGGTGTTCTGCTGGAGCTTTTGCAGGATATCCAGGCCTCGCCGGCCCCGGTTGCGTTTGAGCTTGTCGCCGCTGTCGGCGATGTTCTGAAGTTCTTCCAGGACGAAGCGCGGCACGATGAGTTTGCACTGGAAAATATTGGTGTCGATGATGTCTGCAATGCGGCCGTCGATGATGACGGAGGTATCGAGGATCATCGGCTGATTGCCCTTGGTCTGCTTGGAGAACTCCACGTAGGGGATGATGAAGCGGAAGTCGTCCTTGGTCTGCATGACGACCGTGACGCACAGGAAGATCACCGAAGCGCCCAGCAGGGCTTTGACCAGCGGCAGAATGGGGCTCTTGGCCGAGGAGGGGAAAATCTCGCCGATGAGATTCACCGCCCAGGTGACCAGGAAGGCGATGACCACGCCGGCCAGCAGGCCGAAGAACAGCCCGCTGATGACGTTGAGACGTTTGCGCCGCCAGAACATGTCGGTCAGGATGACCGCACAGCCGACCAACGAGGGAATCAGGATATACAGCGTAATATACGAAGGGCCCTGGTCGATGACAGAGGGCTGAAACGCATAGGAGGTCACCAGCGAAAGAATGATAATCAAAAACGCCGCGCGGATGAGGTGAAGAACCATGGCTGCCTCTCAGGTATGAATATGTACTGTACGTCGGAATGAATGGGAGGCCGACTTGCGGGCGAATGAACTTTTCTTTTCGCCGTCGAGACGGTATTCTGTGGGGAGTGTATCACGGACCTCGACCATTCGCCAGCGATTTTGACTCCCGCGCCCGCATTGCGCTTCTGGCCTGCGTGCTGGGGGTTGCGTCGCTTGCCGCCGGGCAGACGACCGCCCCGGCCGATGAAACGCCGAGCACGGACGAACAACTCGTCCGGGCGATGCAAGCCCAAGCCAGCCCCCTCGGCCCGCCGAAAGTCTCGGCCCTGTGGTATCCGCCGCGGAATCTGCCCGAAGGTGCCAAAGCGCCCGTGGCGGTGGTGCTGGCTTCCAAGACCCTCCCGGCTGACAAGAAGGGGTTCTGGATACCGGCCCTGTGGCGGCTGAATTTCTGCACGCTCGTGTTGCGATGCAATGACGACCGCTGGGGCCATGTGCGCGTCGCGGAGGTCATCCGCAACCTCCGCCGCGTGCCGGCGTCGATCCCGGCCGATGTCTCCCGTGTGCTGCTGATTTCCGATCAGCCCGGCGAGACGATACCCAAACGCATGGTGCCCGCCTACCCCAAGACGCTCGTCGGGGCCGTGCTCATCGACGTCAACCCCATCGAGCTCACGCCGCGGGGCTATCAGCTCTGGACGCCGACCGACCGTGGCTGGGCCGTGCCGATGTGGATCGTCATTGGCTCGGCCTCCGACGATCAGGCCAGCCAGCTCCGCCTGTGGCGCAAGTTCCAGGCCCTCGCGCCGGAATCGGCTTCGGTGACGCTCGACATCCGCCAGGGACGAAAGGGCGGTTCGCTGCTGCCCGATGCGGCGATTTCCCGCTGGCTGGGGGCCATCGCCCGTGGCCAGAAGCCCGCCGCGGGGCCCGATACGCAGGTCGAGCAGGAAAAGCAATCCTACGCGCCGCTGGCCCGGACGTTGCGCGAGCAGATGTCCATTGCGGCCGGGGCGGCCGAGCCGGGCGAGACCATCACGAAAAAGGATGGCCCGTTCCGCCTGTCCGTTACCGCCCCGCAGGGCTGGCAGCGGCAGCCGGAGCGCGAAAAGCCCTACAATCCCACCGGGCAGGACGCGCAAATGGGCCTCAGCAAGCAGGCCCGCTCGCCCTATGCAGCCATCTACCTCACGCCCAACGCGCAGGAGAAATTCTTCGCCAAGGTCCGCGCCGCCGAGTGGGCCAACCCGCCGGCCGAGCTGCTGGACGACCACGCCAAAAAGCTCCAGGAGAACGGCTACCTTCACGTGCCGCTGCTTCGCTGGACGCAGGGGCAGTGGGCTCTGCAGGCCAGCACCATCCAGCTCTACTGGCAGGGGGGGTGGCACCGCTGGGTGGTGCTCAGCGCCGCCCGGGCCGGGAGCAAAGCCGCCCCCGGCGGGTCGCTGGTGATGGTGATGGACTCCTCCGGGCAGCCGGACCCGGCGGCCATGGCCGCGGCGATGAAGCGCATCATCCAGTCGACGCAGGTCGACTGGCTCGGCCACGACGCCTACGCTCCGCGCCCGCTGGGCAAATAACCACGCTCGGCGGGGTTATTTCCTCTTGTAGACGATCTTTGAGGCGGGGTTTTCCGAGATGAGCTTGCCGTCTTTGAGTTTCAGCTCGACTTCGAACGCGGCGGTCTTGACGGTTACGACATCGCCTTCGACGGTGTAGGTGCCCTTCATGAAGCCGCTGACATGGCCGTCGTCGGTGAAGGTCAGTTCCGAGCCGATCTTGGCGTCGTCGGTCTTGCCGGCCAAGGTGTATTCCTCGATCTCCCACGTGCCGACGGCGGCGTTGGACTTGCAGCCCGTCGCCAGCAGAAGAAAAGGAAGGGTCAATACGCAGACAAGCAGGGCAAAGCGGTTCATGGGAGTCTCCCGGGGTAAAGGGTATCTTGAAAAATTGAACTTCAACTTGGCGTAGGGTACAATCCTCCCATT
>CAZCDM010000028.1:0-19139 GCA_964497475.1 uncultured Planctomycetaceae bacterium | reverse complement strand
AGAAAGCGAAAATCCTACGCGATATCCGAATTTGAATTTTTCAAAGTACCCTATCGACTATCCCCAGATGCTTAAGGAAATCCATCCCGACGACCGCCAGCGGGTCGAAGAGGTGATGCTCGATGGCCGCCAGCCCCACGCTCCCAACAGCAAGGCCCACTCGCAGATCGAGTATCGGCGGTTGCACGGACGGAGCGGGCACTATATCTGGATGCGTCACTATCGAACCGTAGTTGTACGACAGCAACGGCTGGCCCGACGCGGTGCTCGGCTCGGCCTACGATATCACGGAAAGCAAAGTGGCACAGCAGGAACTACAGCAGGCGCACGACCTGCTCGAACAACGCGTCGCCGAGCGGACCGTCGAGCTTCGTCGGGCCTATCGCAAGCTGCTCGATGCCCGCGAGGCCGAGCGTCGTCTCATCGCCGCGGAGCTGCACGACTCCGTCGCCCAGCAGATCGTCGCCCTGCAGATGCTCATTCAGCGGATGGCTTTGCAGATCGACAATGCCGACCTCGCCGCTGCGTCCCGCCAGGCCGTTCAGGACGCCATCGACGAAATCCGGCGCGTCAGTGCGGGGCTGTATCCCTCGGGTCTGGCGGAGTTCGGCCTGCGACATGCGCTGCGTGCCCTGACCAAACCGTATCGCCTGGCTGGGCGGAGTATCCAGTTTGACTGGCTGCTCGCACCGGCCCGGCGATTCACGCCCGAGGTCGAAATCGTGCTGTTCCGCATCGCACAGGAAGCCCTCAACAACGCGATTCGTCACAGCCATGGCAACGAAATCGTCCTGAGTATCGAAGAGGTTCACGGTGTGGTCATTCTGCTGATTCGCGACGATGGGCGAGGCTTCTCGCCTGATCAGCAGGTTGGCACGGGCCGCGGTCTGGAAACCATGCGCGAACGAATCAAGGCCGTCGATGGTACGCTCGATATCCACTCCGGCGACACGGGAACCACCATCGTCGCTCGCATTCCCGCCGACCCCCTTGCCAGAAAACGCAGCTCTTGACCCGTGCGGGCCGGGCAGCTATCGTCGGCCCCTCACGAAAGGAAATCCCCATGACGAACCTGGCAGCATGCATCCGTGACATCCCCGACTTCCCGAAAGAGGGCATCGTCTTCAAAGACATCACGCCACTTCTGGCCAACCCGGCCGCGATGAAACACGCCGCCGACGAAATGGCCAAGCCCTTTGCCGAGGCCGCCATCAACTGCGTCTGCGGCGTCGAGGCCCGGGGGTTCATTTTCGGTCCGCTCATCGCCGAACGCCTCGGCTGCGGGTTCGTGCCCATCCGAAAGCCCGGCAAGCTGCCGTACCGCAAGATCAGCCGAAGCTACGGCCTGGAGTACGGCAAGGCCACCATCGAGCTGCACACCGACGCCATCGAGCCCGGCCAGAAGGTGCTCATGGTCGACGACCTGCTGGCAACGGGCGGAACCATGCGGGCGGCCTGTGAACTCGTCGAAGAACTCAAGGGCGAAATCGCCGGCTGCGCGTTCGTGATCGACCTGAGCTTCCTGCCCGGTCGCAGCCGACTGGAAAAGAAGGGCTACACCGTCCACACTCTGCTGGACGTCGCCGGCGAGTAAGTCTTGCCGGCCGGGGTGTGTTCTACACCTCGGGCTGACTCGAAGGCACGTCGCGCCCGTAAAAAACCTCGACGGCCACATTGGCAAGCCGCCCTCGCAGCTCGGCGGCGATTTCGTCGAGGCGAGCATCCGGCAGGGCGGTGCAGTCGCTCTCGGCCGGGGCGCGGGCAATGGTGTGCAACTGAACGCGGCTGATCTGGCCGCCGCCGGCCCGCAACGATTCCAGCCGACCTGCGTAGGCGTCGATCTCCTCCTGGCCGGGCCCGGACCCATTCCGCAGAAAAAAGAGCGTCTGGATCACGATCGGCCGATCGCGCGAAATCATCAGCAGGTTCTCGCAGATGCTCTCCAGCGTGATCGTCCCGGCCGGGCGGTTGACCTCGCGGAAGAACGCTTCCGTGCCGGCGTCGAGCTTGGCCCAGATTTCGCTGGGGTGCGCGTCGAGCAGCGGCAGGGCACGGTAGACCTGCGGGCTATCGAGCCGGGTGGCGTTGGTGATGACCACCAGCAGGGGGCGGGTGGGCAGATCGGCCTGGTCGAGGGCCTCGCAGGCCGTCGCGACGACCGCATCGAAACTCTCCAGGCAGGTCGGCTCGCCATCGCCGCTGAGGGCGATATCGTTGACCCGCCGCAGGGCCGAAGGCGTGTCGACAAAGCGGGGCTCGTTCCACAGTTCGCCGTCGGCCAGGGCGTCGAGTGCTTCGTCCAGCTCGGCCCGCAGCCGGGGGATCTCCACGTCGATGCCCAGCCGGTGAATCCGCCGGTTGATCTGGCAGTACCGGCAGGCGAAGGTGCATTTTTTGTCAAGATTGAGGTTCACGCCGATCGATACGCCCCGGGCCCGCCGGCTGATGACGGGGTAGACGTAGCGGCAGTTCCGCCACTGGCGGCGATGGTCGCCGATGGCCGATGCGTCGGGTTGGTTCGGAGCGTTCATACAGACATTCTAGCGTGGGGCGTCTCGGGGTGTCGGGAAAATACCCTACGGCGTGGGAGGCCCGGCCGGGGCAGCCTCGGGCGGGGCGGGCAGCGGTGCGGGCTGGGTCTCGGCCGGGGCCGGCGCGCTGCTCGGCAGGTCAGCCTCGATGGCGGGCACGGCCTCGATGGGCGCCGGCGGTTCGCTCGGCGGGGTTTGCTCGGTCGCAGCCGGCGGGGGCGGCGTGAGGGAAATCGGATCGGTCGGCTGGCTGGCCGGTTGGCTGGCGGGGCGGCTGGTTGGGCGGATCGGCGCGACTCGCTCGGGCAGCGTGTAAGGCGCTTCGGCAGGAGCCTGGTTTCGCAGCTCGGCCGGCAGGGAGGCGCGATACGTCTCCAGCGTGGCAAGCATTTCGTCGGCCTGGCTGCGATGCTCGCGTTTGAAGCTCAGCAGGCGAACGTCCTTGAGCTGCAGGATCGCCAGGTTCACCAGCCGGGCCGTCATCGCGTCGGGCGGCAGGAGGTCACGCACGTCGACAAGCTTGCGGCTGGCTTCGAGGACCATCTCATCCGAGTAGCTCTTGCCCGGATCGATCCGCAGCATGAGGAAAATCAGCGGGGCGTTATTCTCGTGCCGGTTCGTCAGCCGCTGGTCGAGGAAGTCGTCCGGCTGGTAGCCGCGGCGGAACACCCAATACTCCCACGTCTCCGGCGTGCCGACGGTATACGGCCCGGCCAGCCCGGCGACGTAGCCTTTTTGCTTGAGCGCCTGGCCGGAGGAAATGAGTTCCACGCGGGCGCTTTTGATGGCGGTGGCTCCGACCTGGGTTTCCTGCACGACCCACCACCGGCCGGAGCTGTCCAGGGCCTCGCCGTGGATGACCAGCAGGAGGCAGTCGTTGACGTTCGTACCGTCGGAGTTATCCCGCAGGCGGACGGTGACCTCGGCCCGATTGGCCGTGACGCAGCCGGTGACGGCGATACACGCAAGCAGCAGGAGGATGGCGGGGCGGATAAAATGCATGCAGGATGTGTGGGTGTGGAATGTATGCGGCGTGCTTGCCGGCAGAACGGGAGCCCTGCCAGCCCTGGGATGGATGGGCATCGGGATAGCGGCGGCAACACGCATCGCAGGGAGTGTAGTCGTCGCGGGATGGCGAGTCAATGAACCGCCGCGTCACTTGATGATCGGGAGGATCTGCTTGAAGCGGTCATCGTCGGCGTCACGGAGCAGTTCCATCAGGGCCATCTCGACCGAGGTAAGCTTGACTTCTTCCTGGCCCATGCGGTCCAGGGCGATCTGGCGGTTCTCGGCGGTCCGGCTGGTGACCGCATCGGCGACGACCTGCACGCCGAAGCCCATCTCGGCCAGGTCCACCGCCGTCTGGTAAACGCACACGTGTGCTTCAATGCCGGCCACCAGCAGTTGTTTGGGGCTGATCTGATCGAGCGTCTTGATGAACTTCTTGCTGCCCGTGCAGCGGAAGGTCGATTTGGCGATGGGCTGATTGCCCTCCAGCAGCGTCGCAAGGCTCGGGTCGGTCGGGCCGAGTTTCTCGGGCAGTTGCTCGCACCAGATCACGGGAACATCCAGCACGGCAAGGCCGCGCAGAAGCTTCTCCAATGCGGTCAGGACGGCTGGGTCGTTGTGCATCGCCGGCAGGAGTTTTTCCTGGACGTCGACGAGGACCATGGCGGTATTCTTGGCCTTGAGCATGTGGGTCTCCTGTTCTGGTCGGGGTTCTTCACTGTACTACCGGCCGAGCGATTGTGCAGCCGGTTTTCAATTCTTAATATTTTCCGCGCGGCGGGTCGGGCTTGTCCAGGTCGGCCGATTCGCATACACTCGGCGGTTCACGAACCTCTTCGGGAGACAATTATGGACACTTCCAATGTGACGGTTGTCGATTGCACGATTCGCGACGGCGGCCTGATGAACGATTCCCGCTTCGACCTCGATATGGTACGGGCGGTGTACCGGGCCTGCTGCGAGGCGGGCATCGACTTCTGCGAGCTGGGCTACCGCAACAGCAAGGAGATGTTCGATCCCAAACAGTTCGGCCCGTGGCGGTTCTGCGACGAGGCCGACCTCCGCGCCGCGACCGACGGCATCGACGCGGGGCGGACGAAGATCGCCGTGATGATGGACGCCCACAAGTCCAATCCCGAGGATCTCCTGCCGGCCGATGAGTCGGTGGTCGATCTCGTGCGCGTCGCGACGTACGTCAAGGACCTCAACCTCGCGATCCGCCTGGAGAACCACGCCCGCAAGCTCGGCTACCGCACGGCCGTCAACATCATGGCCATCACCCACGCCCACCTGCCCGAGCTCGAAGCCGCCCTTGACCGCATCGAGGCCGAGACCTCCGCCGAGGCCGTCTACATCGTCGACAGCTTCGGGTACATGTACATGGATCAGCTGCACTTCATGGTCGCCAAGTATCAGATGCACCTGAAAACCAAGGCCGTCGGCGTGCACTTCCACAACAACCAGCAGCTCGCCTTCGCCAACACCATGGAGGGCATTGTCAATGGCGCCACCTGGGCCGATGGCACGATGGACGGGCTCGGCCGCGGAGCCGGCAACTGCACCACCGAGCTGCTCATGAGCTTCCTCAAGAACCCGGACATGGACATCCTGCCCGTGCTCGGCTGCATCGGCAAGCACATCGCCCCGCTGAAGAAATCCATCGAGTGGGGCTACCACATTCCCTATTTCATCACGGGCATTCTCAACCAGCACCCCAACTCGGCCATCCAGCAGATGAACCTCAACGACGAACACGAGAAGCACGACTACGTGAAATTCTACACCATGGTCGACGAATAATCAGGAGCCCCCATGCCACTACGACTTGCCTTCTGCGGTTTTCGACACAATCACATCATCGGGTTATACCAGGGCGCCGAGCGGCGCGACGACATCGAGATCGTCGCCGCCTGCGAAGCCGACGAGCAAACCGCCGCCGCCCTGGGCGAGAAGGGCGTGACGCTGACGCACCGCGACTACGACGCCATGCTCGCCGAGGTCGACTGCGACGCGGTGGCCTTCGGTGATGTCTACGGCGCGCGGGGCCAGCAGATCATCGCCGCCCTCCAGGCCGGGCGACACGTCATCGGCGACAAGCCCCTTTGCACGCGACTCGACGAACTCGACCGCATCGCCACCCTGGCCGAGCAGAAGACGCTCGCCGTCGGCTGCATGCTCGACCTGCGCGGGCGGGGCACATTCCTGGCCATGCGACAGGCCATCGCCGACGGCGCCATCGGCGAGGTCCACACCGTCACCTTCCTCGGCCAGCATCCGCTGCTGCCGCAGTCGCGCCCGGGGTGGTACTTCCAGCCGGGCCAGCAGGGCGGAACGATCAACGACATCGCCATCCACGCCCTGGACCTGATCCCCTGGATGACCGGCCGGGGGTTCGGCCAGGTCGTCGCCGCCCGCGCCTGGAACGCCCGCGCCGTGCCGGACTTCTTCCAGGACGGCGCGCAGATGATGCTCACGCTCGACAACAACGGCGGCGTGCTGGGCGACGTGTCGTACCTCTCGGCCGAGGGCTGCGGCTATGCGATCGACCAGTACTGGCGCGTCACCGTCCACGGCTCGGAAGGCCTCATCGAAGGCAGCCTCCTGCCCGACAGCGTCAAGCTCATCGCCTCGGCCGCCGAGGGCCCCCAGCCTCTGGCCCCGCTGGCCAATCAGCCCGAATCGTACCTCGACGATTTCCTCGCCGAGGTTGCCGGCTCGCCCAACGCCGCCGGCCTGGCCACGCCGGTCGTCCTGGCAGCGGCCCGGCGGGCGCTGCTCGTCCAGCAGGCCGGCGAAACCGGACAAACCCACATCGAACTGCCCTGACCCCTTCGGCAAGGAACCCCATGTCCAACGAATCCAACGACACCGATCGACCGAGTGATTTCATCCGCGATATCGTCGCCGCCGACGTCGCCGCCGGCAAGTGGGGCGGCCAGGTCGTCACACGCTTCCCGCCCGAGCCCAACGGCTACCTCCATATCGGCCACGCCAAGGCGTTCGGCATCGACTTCGGCATCGCGGCCGACTTCAACGGCCGCTGCCACCTCCGCTTCGACGACACCAACCCCGTCAAGGAAGACCGCGAGTACATCGACGCCATCCAGGAGGACATCCGCTGGATGGGCTGGGATTGGGGCGAGCACCTCTACAACGCCAGCGACTACTTCGAGCAGATGGCCGACTACGCCGTCGAGCTCATCCGCAAGGGGTTGGCCTACGTCGACGACCAGACGCCCGAGGAGATCCGCGCCGGACGCGGCACGCTGACAGCCCCAGGTACGGAGAGCCCCTTCCGCGATCGGCCTGTCGAAGAAAGCCTCGACCTCTTCCAGCGCATGCGGGCCGGGGAGTTTCCCGACGGCAGCCGCGTGCTCCGTGCCAAAATCGACATGGCCAGTGCGAACATCAACCTTCGTGACCCGGTCATGTATCGCATCCTCCACGCCACGCACCCCCACACCGGCGATGCCTGGTGCATCTACCCCATGTACGACTGGGCGCACGGCCTGGAAGATTCCATCGAAGGCGTCACGCACAGCCTCTGCAGCCTGGAGTTCGAAAACCACCGCCCGCTCTACGACTGGTTCATCGACGCCATCAACCAGGGCCGCACCGAAGACGGCTCTGGCCCGTGGGGCCAGGTCATCCACCACCCCCAGCAGATCGAGTTCGCCCGGTTCAACCTCACCTACACCGTCATGTCCAAGCGTGTGCTGCGCGAGCTGGTCGAGGGCGGCCATGTGATCGGCTGGGACGACCCCCGCATGCCGACCATCCGCGGGATGCGCCGCCGCGGGTACACGCCCGAAGCCATCCGCGAGTTCCTCCGCCGCGTGGGCGTGGCCAAGTTCGTCAGCACCGTCGACCTCGGGCTGCTGGAGTTCTGCCTGCGCGACCACCTCAACCAGATCGCCCCGCGCGTCATGGGCGTGCTCGACCCGCTGAAGGTCGTCATCACCAACTATCCCGAAGACCAGGACGAGACCCTCGAGGCCGTCAACAATCCCGAAGATGAATCGGCCGGTACCCGCCAGGTGCCCTTCAGCCGAGAGCTGTACATCGAACGCGAAGACTTCATGGAAGACCCCCCGAAAAAATTCTTCCGCCTCTCGCCGGGCAAGGAAGTCCGCCTGCGCTACGCGTATTTCATCACCTGCCAGGAGGCCGTCAAAGACGAGGCCGGCAATGTAACCGAGCTGCACTGCACCTACGACCCAGCCACCCGCGGCGGCGACGCCCCCGACGGGCGAAAGGTCAAGGGCACGCTGCACTGGGTCAGCGCCAGGCACGCCGTGCCGTGCGAAACGCGGCTGTATGATCGCCTCTTCACCGTCGAAGACCCCACCGACGTGCCCGAGGGCGGCAGCTTTCTCGACAACCTCAACCCCGATTCGGCCACGACCGTCACCGCCATGGCCGAGCCGGAGGTCGCCGGAAAGCCGGCCGGCTGGCGCTGCCAGTTCGAACGCAACGGCTACTTCATCATCGACCCGGACACTACCTCCGACAAGCCCGTCTTTAATCGCACCGTGACCCTCCGCGACTCCTGGGCCAAGATGCAGAAAAAAGGCAAGGCCAATGGCTAGAACAGCGGCAATCGGCAGTTGGCAGAAGGCAGTTGGCAGTAGGCAGGAGACGGTAGACAGTTGGCAATCGGCAGAAGGCAGTAGGCAGGGGTGACTATGCGCCTCCGGCTGGCGGGGTTCCCATCCCGCCAGCGGATAGGATGGCTGGGCGGCAGGACAGGGGCCCCACCGCACGAGTTCGAAGGAGGCATGGGTCGCGCACAGCCGGGGGCGGCTGTGCTACACGATAAATCACAGGCAGGGTGGAAGTGCCAGCAGGCCCGAAGATTCAGAACGGGAACGTGCCAGCCGCGAAGCGGCGGAAGTTCTTAGCCGGGGGCGTGAGCCCCCGGTCCGGGCCACGAACGATCTAGCCCTGAAAGGGCGACAGGGGCGCAGGGCAAGATCACTTTCGCCCCGCCGGGGCTCATGATCCTTGGGAGTCTTGCTCCGGGGGCTGACGCCCCCGGCTACATTCTTCCGGGCCTTCGGCCCTGAAAACAGGAGAACTCACGGGATGCCGTGGGCCCCGGGCGACCTGAGGATAAATCTGCGTACGGGTGGCCGTGCCTATGCTCGCATAGGCATGCTTACGCTCACAGCCTGTTCGCAGGGAGGCATGGGGCGCGCACAGCCGGGGGCGGCTGTGCTACACGATAAATCACAGGCAGGACGTAAACGCCAGCATGGGGCGGGGCGGCCAAGCCAGTCAACCAATTAACCAGCCCCCCAATCACCCAATCAACCGACGATGCGGGTCAGTAGGCTCGGAAGATGGTCGAGCCGGGGTAGTAGAACTCGAGGATGTCGGTGGCGGATTTGCCTTTGCGGGCTTTTGCTTCGGCACCGAACTGGCTCATGCCGACGCCGTGGCCGAAGCCCCGGCCGTCGTAGAACTCGATGGACGAGCCGAGGTCGCGAATCTTGAAGAAGCTGCTGTAGAGTTTTTTGGCGGGCTTGACCTTTTCCAGCAGCAGGGCCATGCGGAGGTTCGATGCCCGCAGGCGGACGGTTTTGTTCTCGTCGCTGACGATGTCGACCCAGATGGGTCGGCCGTAGTGGGTGCTGCCGGCTTCGCGGATGGTCTTGAGGCTGCCGAGGGTGCGGATGTCCGGGTACCGCCGGGCCAGGGCGGCGTAGATGTCGGCCTTGGCGATTTTGACGGCCGGCCAGGTGTGCTTGGGCGAGAGCGCGTCGTCGGGGTCCTGATAGCCTCCGCCGAGGGGCTCGATGGGGTCGGGCACGTCCCGCACGACGTGGGCGCCGTGGACCCAGCCTCCGTTGGAGGAGGAGAACTGGGTGATGAAGATTTTTTCCTGGCCGGGCTCTCCGCAGGCGAGCACCCAGGCGTGTGTGCTGCGTGTGGCGGCCCAGCTTTTGTCGGTTTCGGCGAGGTAGCCGTGGTAGACCTGCGACTGCTGGGAGTCCCACACGTCGAAGGGGTTGGCCGTGCCGCGGGTGGCCATTTCGTAGAGGGCGTAGGTGCGGGCGGCGACGGCCTGGGCGCGGTAGGTCTCCGGCTGGAAGCTGGGGTAAAGCTCCTTGGCGATGACGCTGGCGACGTAGCTTTCCAGGTCGATATGGTTCTGGACGTAGAAGTGGTTCTCGTCGGCGGCCAGCAGGTGGAGCTGCCCGCGGTAGAGTCGCCCGTTGCAGTCGATCAGCCCGGCAGGGCGGGTCGGCTCGATGGTCATGTGTCGGCCTCGCGCGACGAGCATGCCGAGCACCCACTTGCCGCCGGCGCGGGTGAGGGTGGTCGGCGGGAGGCTGCTGGCCGAGTCGGCGCGGACCTCGTCATCGACGAGCACGCGGTAGGGCCCGTTGGTGGAGAGTTTGACCTCGTCGACAGGCTTGGCGGTCAGGCGGACGCGGACGGTGGGCACGCCGTCGAGCCGGAGGGGCTTGGCCGGGACGAGGACCTCCCCGGCGGGCTGACAGCTGCTGAGGATGAACGACGCGGCCAGGCAGGCAGAGAGGATCATGCCCGCTGGCAGCAGCGGTGCCAGGCGGTGCCAGGCGGCGGATTGTCGGCCGGTTCGCATCACGAATAAAATCCTGCGGGCGAGATGGGGTTAGCTTTTGAACTCCATGCCGTGTTCCATAAGGTGCTGGCGGAGTTCGTTGAGGCTGGTCTGGCCGAAGTTTTTCTGCGCGAGCAGTTCGGCTTCGGAGTGGCTGGCGACCTCGCCGAGGGTATGCACGCCGAGCTGTTCCAGTACGCGGCGGGTGCGGACGGACAGTTCGATCTGGCTGATGGGCACGCCGGCCGACTCATGGGTCAATTCCATGTCGTCGAGCAGGTCGAGTTCGCCTTCGGGCAGTTCGTCTTCGAGTGCCTGACCGAGTCGCAGACCCTTGGCGGCGAGCATGTCTTTGATCTCCTTGAGGGAGGTCTCGCCGAAGTTTTTGTAGCCCAGCAGGTCCTGCTCGGAGGTGTTGACCAGGTCGCCGAGGGTGTGGATGTTCATCTTCTTGAGGCAGTTGCGGGCGCGGACGGACAGTTCGAAATCGGTCACGGGGATATCGAGCACGGCGTTGCGTTTGGCGATGCGTCGTGCGCGGTCTTCATCGTAGTACATGTTCAGCGAGGCCTGGGCGTCTTTGAGGAACAGCCTGGCCCGGGCGTGATTGGGGAAGCCCTTGAGGAGTTTTTTGAGGCAGTCGATGGCCTCTTCGTACTCGCCGTTGTCTTCGAGCAGGACGGCGCGGTTCAGCAGGGCGTTGGCGTAGACGGGCGGGGCCGACTCGCACTCTTCGTAGAGGTCGATGGCGTCTTCTTCCTCGCCGTAGAGGTCGAGGCAGTAGGCCAGGCGGTAGGTGGCCTCGGGGTGACGCTCCTGCCGGGTGCGGGCCTCGATGTAGAAGTCGATGGCGGTCTGGATGTCGTGATCCATCTCGGCCAGGAGCCCTTCGAGGAAGGCGGCGTCGGCGGAGTCCTTGCCGATCTGGCTGATGAGTTTGGTCGCGGCCTTGCGGGCCTGGTCGAGCTGACCGGCCATGGCGTGGCAGCGGACGATCATCATGTCCGGCTCGGGGCCGTCCCAGCCTCGGTCTTTGGCCCGGCCGAAGTCTTCGATGGCTTTGTCCCACTGCTGCAGGGCGTGGTAGCACTGCCCGGCGAAGAAGCGGCGGTCTTTGTTGTCGGTGGCGTTGGAGAAGCTCTCGAGGGCTTCGGCGAAGCGGCAGAGCATGAACCGCCCCATGCCGATCTTCAGCGCGTCCGTGCCGGAGGCGTCGGGGTGGGCCGCTTCCATGTCAGCCAGGGTCGTGCGGAACTTGCCCACGGCGTCGACGGTGGCAAAGAGTTGCTGGTGGAGCTCGGTGTAGTCTTCGTAGCTCCAGGTGTCGCGCGAGGCGATCTGTTCGAGGTCAAGTGCAGTGGCGGTGTCGGGCATATCGGATGCTCTCCTGTGCGGTCGGTGGAATCCGTGTTGTGTGGAACGGTCGGGTTGGTCAGGCTCGCTGCCGAAAACCCTTGATTGTCTCCGGCGGCGAATTGAGTATTATAACCAACCATGCGCCGGCTGCAATCCGATTTGCACGGCCTGACGATCGGAGCCCCATGCCTTCAGAGAACCAACCCATCCATTTGATCATCAACCCCCTCAGCGGCTACGGGGGGCGCAAGCACCAGTTGGCGACGTTCCGGCGGAGCCTGGCCGAGCGGGGCATCGTGCCGATCGAGCACGTAACGACCGGCCCGCGGGAGGGCCAGCGCTACGCCAGCCGGATCGCCAGCTCGGCCTCGAAGGTGATCGTCTTCGGCGGCGACGGGACGGTCAACGAGGTCGCCGATGGCCTGGCCGGGGCCAAGGTGCCGCTGCTGATCGTGCCGGCCGGTACGGAAAACCTCCTGGCCAAGGACCTCCGCCTGCCGAGCAGCCCGGAGAAACTCACCGACGTGCTGCTGGGCGGGCGGGTGCTTCGCTGCGACGTCGGCGAGGTCAACGGCCAGACGTTTCACTCGATTCTGGGCGTGGGTTTCGACGCCGAGGTCGTCCGGCGGGTGGCCTCCCAGCGGACGGGGCACATCTCGCACATGGCGTACTTCTGGCCGATCTGGCGGACGTTCTGGGAGCACCGCTATCCACCGATGCGCATCGAAGCCGACGGCGAGGAAATTTTCCGCGGGCAGGGGTTGGCCTTCGTGGGCAACATCAGCCGCTATTCCTGCGGGCTGCGGATCTGCCTCGACGCCCACAGCGACGACGGCCTGCTGGACCTGGTCATCTTCCCGTGCACGCATCAGGTCTCGCTCGTGCTGCACAGCGCTCGGACGCTGCTGAAGCGCCAGCACGGACGCAACCCGATCATCTATCGCCAGGGCAAACGTTTCCGCATCGTAACCCAGCCCGAGGCCAACTGTGAGATCGACGGCGACGTCGGGCCGGTGAGCCCGCTGGAGGTTCGCCTGGCCGATTACAAACATTACCTGCTGGCCCCGGCCAAGGATTGATGGCCGATCAAGGAGAACCCGTATGACCCCATCCGCCCACATCGGTTCGGTTGAAATCGGCACGGGGAAGCTGGCCGTCCTGGCCGGCCCGTGCATGGCTGAGAGTCTGGACCTGTGTCGCACCGTCGCCGAGTCGCTTTGCGAGGTGACGGCTCGTCTGGAGATAGGCTACGTCTTCAAGGCCAGTTTCGACAAGGCCAACCGCTCCAGCGCGGCGAGCTATCGCGGGCCCGGGCTGGAGCAGGGCTTGGAGTGGCTGGCGGCGATCCGCGAGGAGTTCTCCGTGCCGGTCGTCACGGACATCCACCTGCCGGAGCAGTGCAGCCGGGCCGGCGAGGTCGTCGACTGCCTGCAGGTGCCCGCCTTTCTCTGCCGGCAGACGGACCTGCTCGTCGCGGCCGGGCAGACCGGGCGGTGCATCAACGTCAAGAAGGGTCAGTTCATGGCCCCGTGGGACATGGAGAACGTCGTGGAGAAAATCCGCTCGACGGGCAATGAGAATATCCTGCTGACCGAACGGGGCACGACGTTTGGCTACAATCGGCTGATCAGCGACATGCGGGGGATCCCGCAGATGCGCGCCTGGGCGCCGGTGGTCTACGATGCGACCCATTCGGTTCAGGAGCCGGGCGGGCTGGGCTCGGCCTCGGGGGGCGAGAGGCAGTACGCGCCGGTTCTGGCCCGGGCAGCCCTGGCCGCCGGTGCCGACGCGCTGTTCATCGAGACGCATCCCGACCCGGATCACGCCCTCTCCGACGCCGCCTGCCAGCAGCCGGTGGGAAAAATGTCGCAGATTCTGGAACAATGCCTTGCAATTTATCGGGCCTTGCGGCATAATTAGAATAGTCTGTTAGCCAGCATTTGTCTTCTTCTCTGACACGAACGTTTTGGGCCGATCTTGCATGAAAAGTGTCATATTCCTGCGGTTAGCGTCTGTCGCAAGATAGCCGTTGCCACTTCTGCGGTATTCTGGGCCGGTCTGGCTCGGGCTGGCGAGGTGCCTTGCCCAGATGCAGCCCCGGTTGCGGATAATGTTTCGGTTGTTTTGGGGGAGCAACTTCTCTCGCACTGGTTTGTCTGGTGGGTCTTGGGCGTGGGGGGCGTGCTTTCGGTGGTAGCCTGGATTGGTATTCATCTCCGCCGACGCAGGGCATTCCGAGCTGTTGAAGAGCATCGCCAGCAGCTTATGGATATTTTTTCCTCGCTGCCGGGCGGTGCGTTTCTGCTTCGGTGCGATGACAGGACGATCATTGAAGTCAACCAGGAACTCTGTCGGCTGCTGGGCTATTGCCGCGAGGAACTTATCGGCGAGCATTGCAGCGTCATCTGCCCGGCCCGGGAAACCGGCCAGGAACCCTGCTGCCGTGAGGAGCACGCGAGCAATATCGAGGCCACGATCCGCAGGCGCGACGGGAGCCTGCTGCCGATTCTCAAAAGCGTCAACACCATTGACGTCCAGGGCCAGAAGGTTCTCATCGAGAGCTTCCAGGACTTTACGCAACGCAAGGAAGCGGTCGAGATGATACGGCAGTCTCAGGCGGCCGAGCAGACCTTTCGCGAGAAGCTCACCCACCTGCATCGGTTGCTGATCGACCTGATGTCCATTGACGATGCGGACGAACTGTTCCGCCGGGCGGTGCTGCAAGGCGCGAGCCTGCTCGGTGGGGTGCGCTGCAGCATCTGGCTGTGGGATGGGCCCGAGGGGCGGAGCTGCCGGGGGACGTTCGGGATTGACGAGCAAGGCCAGTTGCGTGATGAGCGATCCTGCCGGATCAGTCTCATGAAACAATGGGATGGCGTATCGGATTCGGATTTGGAGTCGATGGCGGTGCGCGTACGGCGCGATGTGAGGCTGTTTGACTTCTTCGGCCGGGAGGTCGGTCGGGGCGACCATGCCATCGCACGCATCTGCGACGGCAAGCAGACACTGGGGTATCTGGCGATGGACAACCTCCTGACCGGCGAGGGCATCTCCGGAATGCAGGAGCAGTTGATGGTGCTTCTGGCCGACTCGTTGGGGCATCTCTATTCGATCCTTCATGGCGAGACCGAGCGCCGCCGGTTGAGCAGCGCCATCGAAAAAAGCGCCCAGGCCACGACCCTCATCGACACTCTCGGACGGATCGTCTATGCAAACCCTGCCTTTGTGAACCTGCTGGAACTTGACGAGGCCCTCTATCTCAACCAGCCCTTGGTGGGGGTTCTGGGCGATCTGGAAAGCAACGAAATGACCCAGCTCGCCGAAGCCGTTATGCGGGGCAACCAGGCCCGGCTTCGGCTGAACCGGCCGGCCAGCCAAGGGCGAGAATTGATTCTCGAAATCGGCCTGACGCCGATGACCGACGGCTCGGGGCAGATCGAGGGCTTCCTGGTGCAGTTTCAGGATGTCACCCACCAGTCCGAGCTCGACGAGCAGATTCGCAACGCCTCCCGCATGGAAGCCATCGGCCGGCTCGCCGGCGGCGTGGCCCACGACTTCAACAACCAGCTGACGGTCATCCGCGGGTATTGCGAGTTGCTTGCCAGCACCCTCCCGCCCGACAGTGACGAGGCCGACTTTACCCAGGAGATTCACCGGGCGACCCAAAAGGCCGGCTCGCTCACCAGCGAGCTGCTGAGCTTCAGCCGAAAGCAGATCCTCCAGCCCGACGTGATCAACCCCAATCGCGTACTCCAGCAGATGCACTCCTCGCTGGAGGTCCTCGGCTCGAGCGTCCCGGTCACGTTCGACCTGGCGCTGGATGTGGGCAATGTGCGGGTCGACCCGGGCAAGCTCGAACAGGCCGTGTTCAACCTCGTGCTCAACGCGCGGGACGCGATGGCCGAGGGCGGCACGGTGGCGATCCAGACGGCCAACATTCCCACCTGCCCAGGCGGCGCGATGGGTATCGCGGGCCAGCTGCCAGGCCCCTGCGTGATGATCGCCGTGCACGACCAGGGCGTGGGCATGGACCAGGGAACCATCGAGCAGATGTTCGAGCCGTTCTTCTCGACCAAGGATAAGAGCAAGGGCACGGGGCTGGGGTTGGCGATGGTGTATGGCTTCGTCAAGCAGTCCGGCGGCGCGGTCAAGGTCGACAGCCGAATCGGCCAGGGCACGACCGTGCGGATGTACTTGCCCCGCATCGACCAGCCGGTCAAGCTCGTCAGCAAGGTGGGCCCGGCCTGCCCGATCGACCGCCACAGCGAAAGCGTCCTCGTCGTCGAAGATACCCCCGGCGTGCGAAAGCTCATCGTCCGCGTGCTGGCCGGCCATGGGTATCGCGTGCTGGAAACCGGCAATCCGCTCGAAGCCGAGGCCATCATCGAAGCCGCCGAGGAATCCGTCCGCATGGTCGTCACCGATGTCATCATGCCCGAGATGCACGGCACGGCCCTGGCCGAGCGGTTGGTGGAACGCTGGCCGAAACTCAAAGTCCTCTACGTCTCGGGCTTTTCCGAGAGCGACATGCTGCGGGAGAAAATCCAGTCCGATCAGGCGCACTTCCTGCAGAAGCCCTTCACCCCGGATCAGCTCTCCCAGGCCGTTGCCGCACTGCTGGCCAGCGACTTCGTCATCCCCGCGCCGCTGTTCGACGAGTAGGCTCTTTCGCTGGGTGCTCGCAGTCGCTAAGGTATCGCCCATGTTCTCGATGTCAATCTCACACACCACCGGCCGCAGCCGGGCCGGGCGGTTCCACACCCCCCACGGCTCGGTCGCCACGCCTGCGTTCATGCCGGTCGGCACGGCCGGCACGGTCAAGGGCATGACCCCGGACCAGCTCGAATCGGCCGGGGCCGAGATGATCCTCGCCAACACCTACCACCTCATGCTCCGGCCCGGCCCGGAGGTCGTCGCCGCCCTTGGCGGCCTGCACGAGATGATGGCCTGGCCCGGACCGATCCTCACCGACAGTGGCGGCTTTCAGGTCTTCAGCTTGGCCCACCGGCGCCAGCTCGATGACTCGGGCGTGACCTTCCAGTCGCACATCGACGGGGCGACCGAGCACCTCACGCCCGCCCGGGCGGTGGACATCCAGCACGCCCTGGGAGCCGACGTGATGATGCAGCTCGATGAGTGTCTTTCCGGCGATGCGCCGCGTGAGGTCGTTGCCGAGGCGGTTCGTCGCTCGGCCGACTGGGCCAAGCTCTGTCGCCGCGCCTGGGACGCCCACGACCGCCTGACCGCACAGGGCCAGCCCCAGGCGCTGTTCGGCATTCAGCAGGGCGGCGTGTTCCGCGATCTCCGGGCCGACTCGGCCCGGCGCCTGGTCGAGCTGGACCTGCCCGGCTACGCCATCGGAGGCCTCAGCGTCGGCGAGGGCCACGCCCCCATGTGCGACGTTCTCGACGACATTGACGAACTTCTCCCGGCCGATCGGCCTCGCTACCTCATGGGTGTCGGCGAGCCGCGGGACATCCTCGCGGCCGTGCAGCGCGGGGTGGACCTCTTCGACTGCGTCATGCCCACCCGCAACGGACGCAACAGCCAGGCCTTCACCTGGGCCGGTCGCCTCAAGCTCCGCAACGCCTGCCACCAGACCGACCCCCGCCCCATCGACGAAGCCTGCGCCTGTTACACCTGCCGCCACTTCTCCCGCGGCACGCTGCGTCATTACTTCCAGGCCGACGAAATGCTCGGGCCCACCCTCGTGAGCCTGCACAACCTGCACTTCTTCGCCGAGATGATGGCGGCGATCCGCCAGGCGATCTTCGACGGCGACCTGCCCGCCCGGGCCGAGGCCTGGCTGGAACAGATGTACGGCGACGACAGCCAGACGCCCGGAACGTAAGCGTCCAGGCCGGGGCAAGCCAAGGCAGTACAACGCCCAGACCTTGATCCGGCGTATACAAAACACTTGTCTTTCAGGGGTGTTTGCGACACAATGGCCGACTCGCCATACCGGCGAGCAACCGACACCGCACTTTAACCCCCCCGAGGAAACCATGACCCTTCGACGCCTGATGCTGATCTTCGCTGTTTCGACGATGTTCGCCTTTGTTTCGCCGCTGGCTGCCCAGGAGGGCACCGACGGCGGCAGCTTCGAGCCGGCCCCCACCGGCCAGAACGATACCGCCGCCCCGGCAGAGACTACTGACGGCGCAGCCCCGGCCGAGGGTGCCGAGGGCGAAGCGCCGGCCACCCAGCCCGGCAGTCAGAAAAAACCGGCCAGCCCCTTTGGCGACAACATATTCCTCTTCGTCATGATCGGTGGGTTTATCCTGCTGTACCTCTTCATGTCCCGCAGCCGAAAGAAGCAGGAAAAGAAACGCAAAGAGATGCTCTCGCAGCTGGGCAAGGGCGACAAGATCATCACCATCGGCGGTATTGTGGGGACGATCGTCGAAGCTCGCGACACCGAGGTCGTCGTGAAGGTCTCCGACAATACCCGGATGACCATGGCCCGGTGGGCGATCCGCAACGCCGGCGAGGAAGTCCAGGACGATAAGAAGAGCGACACCCAGGAAGAGCAGAAGTAACGCGGGCGAACAGGAAACGGCAAGAGGCTGTGACCGTTGCTTGCTCTTTGGCCGTTGCGGTTTGACCGTTTCGGCGTGGCTTGCGTTATGCGGTGGTGGCTTTGGACTTCTTGCTCAGCAGGTCGACGATCCGCTGGGCCATGAACTGAATGGGCACGTCCTTCTCGGCCGCTCCGTTTCTCATGCACTCGCGCGGCATGCCGTAGACCACGGAGGTTGCCTCGTCCTGGGCGAGGGTGCGGGCGCCGGCCTGTCGCATGGCCAGCAGCCCGTCGGCGCCCATGCCCGTGAGCACCACGCCGACAGCATTGGCCCCTGCATACTGAGCCACGGAGTGGAAGGTCACGTCGACGGCGGGGCGTTGGTGGTGAACGCGGGGGCCCTTTTTGAGATCGACGAGGTAGCGTGCGCCGCTGCGGCGCAGCACCATGTGGAAGTTCCCCGGTGCCAGCAGGGCCAGGCCCGGAATGACCGCATCGCCGCTTTTGGCTTCGCGGACTTCCATGGGGCATATCTGGTTGAGGCGGTCGGCAAAGTTCTTGGTGAAGTGCTCGGGCATGTGTTGGACGATGAGCGTGCCCGGCGTGGTGGGGGGCAGGTGAAGCAGGACCTCTTTGATCGCTTCGGTCCCGCCGGTCGATGCGCCGATGGTGAGGATTTTGTTCGTCGTGGCGATCATCGCGCCGGAGTTGGCTACGTGCACGGGCGCGGCGGGTTTGGTCTCGCCCGGCTTGGCGATGACGTCGACGGCGCCGAGCTGCAGGGCGCGGACGGCCGTGGCCGAGGCATCCTGCGAGAGGCTCGATACGATGATGACGGGCATGGGGTGGTGGCGCATGAGCTTGGCCAGGAAGGTCAGCCCATCCATGCGGGGCATTTCGATGTCGAGGGCCAGCACGTCGGGCTTGAGCTGGAGGATTTTGTCGCGCGCGACGAAGGGGTCCATCGCCGTGCCGACGACTTCGATATCGCGCACCTTGGACAGCTCCGCCGAGAGAACCTGGCGGACGATGGCAGAGTCGTCGACGACAAGGACTTTGATCATGGGTGATCCTGATTACAGAGCGGCTATTCGGTTTAGAGCCTATCCTAAAACATTGACACATCGATACGTGA
>CAZCDM010000027.1:15117-19206 GCA_964497475.1 uncultured Planctomycetaceae bacterium | reverse complement strand
ACAACTCGGCGATACGGCCGCCAACCTCCAGGCCGCCGCGGACGGAGAAAACGAAGAGACCACCAGCATGTACCCCCGCATGGCCGCCGAGGCCCGCGAGGAAGGCTTCGAGAAAATCGCTCGGCAGTTCGAACTCATCGGGCAGATCGAAGCCCACCACCGCGACCGCTACCGCGAGCTGCTGGCCAACCTCAAGGAAGAGAAGCTCTTCGCCAAGGAAAAGAAGGTCCGCTGGCATTGTCGAAACTGCGGCTACGTCTACGAAGGCGAAAAGGCCCTGGCCAAGTGCCCCTGCTGCGATCACCCGCGGGCCTACTTCGAAATCGAAGCGGCCAACTTCTGAGCCGACCGATCCCGTCGGCCCGGCCGCGTAATAACGGAGCGCATAAAAAACCACGGACCGTTGTCCGTGGTTTTTTTGTGTCAACCGGGCGATGAGTTTACGGCACGACGACCTCTTCGGTGTGGGTGGTCGTGCGTCGTTCGCTGCGATGGATTTTGACCTCGCCAGGTGCCATGCCTATGCTCGCATAGGCATGCTGGGAAGGCTTGCGCTCGCAACCTGCCCGCACGGGTGGGCAGGTGAATCGTCCCGCAGCATGCTTACGCAAGCGTAAGCATGGCACCATGCAGGACCCGATTGCGGGGAGGGGATGAGCTTTCAGGGCCGAAGGCCCGGCAGCTTGTAGCCGGGGGCGCGAGCCCCCGGAAACCGTGTCCCAAAAGCAATGAGCCCCGAAGGGGCGAAAGTCCTGCTGGCGGTCGTCACTGTCGCCCTTTCAGGGCTTGGTGGATAGGCATTACCTACCGTGGGCTTCCTCCTTCGCCAAGGCTACCGGAGGACCAGTGCGCCCACGGCTACATACTTGTGCCCCACGGGGCTGATCTTTCGGGTAGCTTATCACCGGGGGCTTCCTCCTTCGCCAAGGCTACGGGAGGACCAGTACGCCCCCGGCTACACACGTTCGCCCCGTTGAGGCTTGGGGAGAGAGGGCATCGGCATCCGGGGCCCAAAGACGAGCATTCCCCACGGATCGCGGATGAACTTTTTTTTCGGCCGGGCGATGAGTTTACGGCACGACGACCTCTTCGGTGTGGGTGGTCGTGCGTCGTTCGCTGCGATGGATTTTGACCTCGCGGTCGTCCTCATCGTCATCGTCCCAGTCTTCGGATTCGTAGCTCACGGCACGGGTCTCCTGGCGCGTGATCGTGCCGCGGCCGTCGTCGGCCGACTCGTATCGTCGCGGGGCCGAGCCTTCGTAGCTGCGGTGGACCTTCACTTCGTCGTCGTTGCAGCCGCCGGTCAGCAGGGCGGCGGCGAACAGCAGGGCAAGCAATGGCAAACGCATGGCGGGTTCCTTTCTGGCGAGTGGCTCAGCCCTGCCGGGCTGGGGCGTCGTGTTCGGCGGTGGGCTGGGCCGATGCACAGCCGCAGTCGCTGTTGTTGGTTTTCATATCGTCACAGCCGGCGGCAAGCAGGCACACCGCCAGTACGGTCAGCAGACAAGCCCATTTCATAAGATGCTCCTTGGGTTAGCGTTGCTTCATTATATGCGTCGCAGCCGGCGGGGGTACATCTTTGTCGGCGTGATTGACCGCCCCGGGCCGGGCTGGTACTCTCAGGCCATGCAACGCTGCGAGGTCCATCATGTCACCATCATCGGCGTCGGCCTGCTGGGCGGGTCGATCGGTCTGGCGATCCGGCGCACCTGGCCCGGCGCGCACGTGGCCGGTGTGGGCCGGCGGCAGAGCTCGCTCAGCGACGCCATCGCCCGCGGCTGCATTCACTCGGCCTGGCTGGACGCGGCCGACTGCGTAGCCGACAGTGACCTGGTCATCCTCGCCACGCCCGTCTGCGCGTTCGGCGAGTACCTCCGGGCCATCGCGCCGCTGCTCAAGCCCGGCTGCCTGGTTACCGACGTCGGCTCGACCAAGGCTGACGTCGTGGCTGCCGCCGAGGCGATCCTCGGCCCCGACGGGCCCTTCCTGGGCAGCCATCCTATGGCCGGGACGGAAAAGAAAGGCCCCGCCTTCGCCTCGACGAGCCTGCTGGAAAATGCCCTGTGCGTGCTGACGCCGACGGCCTCGACGCCGCGGGAGCTGCTGGCCCGGGCTGAGGTGTTCTGGCAGGGCGTGGGCATGCGGACGATGCAACTGGCACCGGCCGACCACGACCGCGCCGTAGCCCGCATCAGCCACCTGCCACACCTGCTGGCGGTGGCGCTGATGCAGACCGCCGACCTGGCCGACTGGCCCGTGGCCGCGACGGGCTTTGCGGACATGACCCGCCTGGCCGGCGGCGACCCGGAAATGTGGCGCGACATCGTCGCGACGAACTCACCGGCCATCCTCGAAGCGCTCGATGCCGCCGCCAGCCAGCTCGCCGCGCTGCGGAGTGACGTAGCCGAAGCGGCCGACGACCCCGCCGCCATCTACCAGACCCTCCAAGCCGCCCAGGCCCGACGGAAAATATACCTCGACATGCGACACGGCCGCTAACGGGCGAGCCTCTTCCGCCATTGACCCACTTGCGGTACAATAACCCCATGATCGAACTAGAAGACCTCGCCGGAGTAGTCGAAAACCTCAGCGCCCGGATCATCGCCATCCGGGACTCTCTTTGACTACTCCGGCCGCCTGAAACACATCGAGCAGCTCGAAGAGCAAATGGCCCAGCCGGGCTTCTGGGATAACCAGGAGCACGCCCAGGAAATCGTCGCCCAGCTCAAGGGCGAAAAGGCCATCACCACCCCCACCGAAGATCTTCTCGGGCGCATCGAGGACCTCGAGGTGCATTACCAGCTGGCCTGCGAGGCCGACGACGCCGGCGAGCAGCAGGAAGTGGCCCGCCTGGCCGAGGCCATCGCAGCCGACCTGGAACGGCTGGAACTCAAGACGCTGCTGTCGGGTCCGCATGACCGCGGGGCGTGCTATTTTTCCGTCCACGCCGGGGCCGGCGGCACCGAAAGCTGCGACTGGGCCGAGATGCTTCTGCGGATGTATGTGCGGTACTTTGAGCGGGAGGGCTACTCGGCTGAGGAGGTCGACCGCACCGACGGCGAGGAGGCGGGCGTCCGCTCGGTGACGCTGCACGTGACCGGGCCGTACGCCTACGGCTATCTCTCGGCCGAGCGTGGCGTGCATCGGCTGGTTCGCGTCAGCCCGTTCGACAGCCAGGGCAGGCGGCATACCAGCTTCGCCAGTGTCGATGTCCTGCCCGAACTGGAGGATGTGGACGTCGATGTCGACTGGGACGAAGAGGTCCGCGAGGATACCTACCGCGCCAGCGGCGCCGGCGGCCAGCACGTGAACAAAACCAGCTCGGCCATCCGCCTGACCCACCAGCCGACCGGCATTGTCGTGCAGTGCCAGAACCAGCGTTCGCAGCACAAGAATCGCGCCGAAGCCCGCAAGATGCTCACCGCCAAAATCTACCAGTACGAACAGGCCAAACGCGACGCCGAGCTGGCCAAGCTCTACGGTGACAAGGGCGAGATCGCCTGGGGCAATCAGATTCGCTCCTACGTGCTCTACCCCTACCAGCTCGTTCGCGACGAACGCACCGACCGCAAAAGCCCGCACACCGACCGCATTCTCGACGGCGAGATTCAGGGATTCATCGACGAATACCTCCGCCACAAGGCTGCGGAGAAAAACGCCTGATCTGCGGCTGCGATCGGGTTACGACGCCTTGCGGCTGGGCAGCGGGGTGCGGCGGTCCCGGCCGGTCTGGCGGTAGTCTTTCAGCAGTCGCTCTTCGCGGGCGTGGGCCCAGTCGGCTTCGACCATCATCTTGACCAGCTGCGTGAAGGTGACCTTGGGCTCCCAGCCGAGCTTGGTGCGTGCCTTGGTCGCATCGCCGAGCAGCAGATCCACCTCGGTCGGGCGGTAGTAGCGCGGATCGATCTCGACGTACTTCTGCCAGTCCAGGTCGAGGCAGGCGAAGGTCTCAGCCACGAAGTCGCGGACCGACCAGGTCTCGCCCGTGGCGACGACGAAATCCTCGGCCTGGTCCTGCTGGAGCATCCGCCACATCGCCTCGACGTAGTCGCCGGCAAAGCCCCAGTCGCGTTTGGCATCGAGGTTGCC
>CAZCDM010000027.1:12339-15017 GCA_964497475.1 uncultured Planctomycetaceae bacterium | reverse complement strand
TCGCCTCGACGTAGTCGCCGGCAAAGCCCCAGTCGCGTTTGGCATCGAGGTTGCCCAGGTAGAGCTTATCCTGGAGGCCTTCCTTGATGCGTGTGGCGGCCATGGTGATTTTGCGTGTTACGAACGTCTCGCCGCGGCGGGGGCTTTCGTGGTTGAAGAGGATGCCGTTGCACGCAAACATGCCGTAGGCTTCGCGGTAGTTGACCGTCTGCCAGTAGGAAAAGACCTTCGCACAGGCGTAGGGGCTGCGGGGGTAGAAGGGCGTGGTTTCGCGCTGGGGCGTTTCCATTACCTTGCCGAACATCTCGCTGCTGGAGGCCTGGTAGAAACGCGTCTCGGGGTTCAGGTCGCGGATGGCTTCGAGCAGGCGGAGGGTGCCGATGGCACCGGCCTGGGCGGAATAGACGGGCTGGTCGAAGCTTACGCGCACATGCGACTGGGCGGCGAGGTTGTAGACCTCCTGCGGGTTGCACTGGCTGAGCACTTCGCGCAGGCCGGCCCCGTCGGTCAAGTCGCCGTAGTGGAGGAACAGGCGAGCCTTTTCCTCGTGCGGGTCATGGTAAAGGTGGTCGATGCGTTCGGTACCGAACGTGCTGGACCGCCGCACCAGGCCGTGAACTTCATAGCCTTTTTCGAGAAGCAATTCGGCGAGATAGCTGCCGTCCTGACCAGTAATTCCTGTAATCAGAGCGCGTCTGTCCATGTCTGTTTCCCTGTTGGCGAAATGGGTCACAGAGTTATCGGATCAGACGGTGGGGGCCTGCGAAAATTTACCCGAGATTTTCGCGGTACCAGTCGATGGCCCGACGCAGGCCGTCCTCGAAGTAGACCTGCGGCTCGTAGCCGAGCACGTCGCGGGCGCGGGTAATGTCAGCCAGGCTGTGCTTGACGTCGCCGGCGCGAACCGGCTGGTAGTCGGCCTCGATATCCTTGCCGAGCAGCTCCTTGAGCAGGACGAGGATCTCATTGAGCGTGGTGGCCTGGTTGCAGGCGATGTTGATCGGCCGGCCGTCGCACCGCTCGCCGGGGATCGTCGCGGCGAGATAGTTCGCGTGGCAGACGTTCTCGATGAAGCAGAAGTCACGGCTCTGCTCGCCATCGCCGTAGACCGTCGGCGAGGTCCCGGCCAGGAGGTTCGACACGAAGGCGGGGATCACCGCCGCGTAGGCGCCGAAGGGGTCCTGCCGCGGCCCGAATACGTTGAAGTACCGCAGCGAGACGGTCTCCATGCCGTAGGCGGCCGCGTAGGCCTGGAGGTACTTTTCGCAGGCGATCTTGTTGGCCGCGTACGGGCTGATCGGCAGGGTCGTCATCGACTCGATCTTGGGGGATTCTTTCTGGTCGCCGTAGGCGGCGCTGCTGGCGGCGAAGACCACCCGCCGAATGCCGGCCGCCCGGGCGCTGTCCAGCACCGTCAGTGTGCCGTTGACGTTGACATCGTGGCTGGTCTGGGGGTCTTCCATGCTACGCGGTACCGAGCCCAGGGCGCCTTCGTGGAAGATCGCCGCGCAGCCGGCGGCGGCCTGGTCGACGGCCGAGCGGTCGCGGATGTCGCCCTCGATCAGCGTGAACGGCCCGTCGATGCCTTCGAGATTCTCCCGCTTGCCGGTGGAAAAATCGTCCAGCACGACCACCTCGTGGTCGCGGGCCAGCAGGTATCGCGTGAGGTTGCTGCCGATGAAGCCGGCTCCGCCGGTAATCAGGTACTTCGCCATGGTCCGTCCTTTATGTCTGCACTGAGTGGATGATGTCTCGCAGGGTTTCGTCCAGCGTGAATCGGGGAGTATACCCGATGAGGCGATGGATTTTCGATAAATCCGGCCGCCGGATCAGCATGTCATCGAACGGCCGGCCATACGCCTGCTCGTAGGAAATCGTTCGCACCTCGCTGGTCGAGCCGGTCAGCTCGATAATCCGCCGGGCCAGCTCGGCGATGGTGATCGGCTGATCGTTGCCGATGTTGACGACCTCGCCGAGAGCCTCCTGGCAGGTCATCAGGCCCATCAGCCCATCGACCATGTCGGCCACATGACAGAAGCAGCGGCTCTGCTGGCCCGTGCCGTAGACTTCCAGCGGATCGCCAGCCAGGGCTGCTTCGAGGAAGCGCGGCACGACCATGCCATACGCCCCGCTCTGTCTCGGCCCGATGGTATTGAACGGCCGGGCGATGATCGCCTCGAGCCCGTGCTGCAGGTGGTAGGCCATCGCGAGGAACTCATCGACGATCTTGCTCGCCGCGTAGCTCCAGCGCGTGAACTTCGTACTGCCGAGGGTCACGTCGTCATCCTCACTGAACGGCTCGGCCGTGCTCTTGCCGTACACCTCCGAGGTGCTCATCACCAGCACGCGTCGGCAGTGACGGTTGCACAGCCGAAGCACCACCTCCGAGCCGTGGACGTTGGTCTCGATGGTCTCGACCGGGCTGTCGACGATGAGCTGCACGCCGACGGCGGCGGCGAGGTGATAGACCACGTCGGCGCGAGCGATCAGCGGCTCGACGGCCGATGCGTCATGCACCGAGCCGAGGACGAACTCCAGCCGGTCGTTATCGGCGTAGTCCGCGAGGTTCTCGCGCCGGCCGGTCGAGAGGTCGTCGAGGACCGTCACCGCATCGCCGCCGGCCAGGTGCGCCCCGGCCAGGTGCGAGCCGATGAATCCCGCTCCGCCTGTAATCAGCA
>CAZCDM010000027.1:9387-12239 GCA_964497475.1 uncultured Planctomycetaceae bacterium | reverse complement strand
AGGTGCGCCCCGGCCAGGTGCGAGCCGATGAATCCCGCTCCGCCTGTAATCAGCACATGCATAGCTTCTGCCGCCTCGTTTCGCGTTCCGCCCCGTCGGTCAAAATGCTATCATATCCCGGCGGCCGAAGCATCCCATTGATTGGGCCTTGCGTTTTTCGCCCGCACCGGCCAAGCTGTCTCTCCGAAAGAACCATACCACGATGAGCAATTCCTACTACATCACCACGCCGATCTACTACGTCAACGATGTCCCGCACATCGGCCACAGCTATACGACCATCGCGGCCGACGTCCTGGCCCGCTTCCACCGCGCGGCCGGGCGGGATGTACGCTTCCTGACGGGGACGGATGAGCATGGCATTAAGATCGTCAAGGCCGCCGAGGAAAAGAACACCACGCCCGAAGCCCTGGCCGACGACGTCGTCGTCCACTTCCAGAGCCTCTGGGACGAGCTGGACATCACGCATGACGACTTTATCCGTACCAGCCAGGACCGCCACGAGCTGCGCGTCCAGGAGATCATCCGCCGGCTGGTCGATCGGGACGAGGTCTACCTTGGCAGCTACGAGGGCTGGTACGACGAGGGGCAGGAAGAGTACGTCACCGAGTCGACCGCGCGCGAGCACGAGTACAAAAGCCCCATCAGCGGCAAGGACCTGACGCGCTACAGCGAGGAGAACTGGTTCTTCCGGCTGAGCAAGTGGGTGCCGGCCCTGATCGAGCACATCGAGGCGAACCCCGATTTCGTCCAGCCGACCGCCCGCCGCAACGAGGTTCTCAGCAAGCTCAAGCAGGGCGTGGACGATCTGTGCATCAGCCGCAACAAGGCCAAGCTGCCCTGGGGCGTGGAAATGCCCAACGACCCCGAGCATGTCGTCTACGTCTGGATCGACGCGCTGAGCAACTACATCACCGCCCTGGGCATTCCGCCGATCGGCGACGAGCACGACGAGCAGTTCGCCCGCTACTGGCCGGCCGACGTGCATCTCATCGGCAAAGACATTCTCTGGTTCCACGCGGTTTACTGGCCTTGCGTGCTGCTGGCGCTGGAGCTGCCCCTGCCCAGGTGCGTCTTCGCCCACGGGTGGTGGACCTCCGAGGGCAAGAAGATGTCCAAGAGTCTGGGCAACTTCATCAGCCGGGAGATCATCGAGACGATCTGCCAGGAGTATCATCGCGACGTGTACCGCTACTATCTGCTGCGGGCCGTGCCGTTCGGCTCGGATGGCGACTTCTCCGAGACGCTCTTCCGCCAGACGTACAACCAGGACCTCGCCAACGGCGTGGGCAACCTGCTGAGCCGCACGGTGAACATGATCGGCAAGTATTTTGACGGGACCGTGCCCGGCGTGATGGTTTCGGTCGACGAGGCCAAGCCCGTCCGAGCCGCCGCTGACGCCCTGGCCGATGGCGCCGCCGGCTGGATGGCGCGGTGCAGCTTCACCGGCTACCTCGATGCGATCACCGCCCTGGTCGACGCGACCAACCAGTTCATCGACGCGACCCAGCCGTTCAAGCTCGCCAAGGACGAAACGCAGACCGACCGCCTGGCGACGATTCTGACGACCTGCGCCGAAGCGGTCCGGCAGGTGCTGATCTGCCTGGAACCGATCCTCCCGACGAAGTGCCCAGCCGGGCTGGCCATGCTCGCCGAACCGACCGACGACGCCCGCCCCCTGGCCGAGCGACTCGCCTGGGGCCAGCTCGCCGGCCGATCCGTCGCCAAGGGCGAACCCCTCTTCCCCCGCAAGAAAGACGAATGAATCACGAAGAGCAATCCGATCCGCAGTCGATCGAGCAGGTGATCCTCCAGGACGGCCGCTACCGTCTCGAAGCCTTCAGCTTCCTGCACGAGGGGTTGGCGCGGGCGGTCCGCACCGTCCACGGCCAGGGCGAAAGCTCGCACGTCACCGGCCAGCAGCTCTGCCACGCCCTGCGCGACCTGGCACGGCAGCGATACGGCATGATGTCCGCCGCCGTCCTGCGACGCTGGGGCATCCACGGCAGCATCGACTTCGGCAATATGGTCTACCTGCTGATCGAGCATGGCCTGATGCGAAAAACCGAGGAGGACTCCGTCGAAGACTTCCGCGATCAGTTCGACCTCAAGGCCGACTTCGACACCTCCGACGAAATCTCCCTGGGCGAGAATGCCCCCGAGTAAGACCAGCCAACCCGCCGCCCCCGAGCCGGTCGATGTTCACGACGGCATGCCCAACCGGGCGGCCTGCCCCTCCCGCCGCCGGCTGCTCTGGGTACTGGCTGCATTTGGAGCGTGGGTAGGGGTTCTGGTATACTTCTGGCTGGTCGTCTGATCGGCCGAACCATGCAAACTATTCGCCTGTGCATCCTGACTTGTCTTTGCGCCGTCGCTGTCGCCGGCTGCACCTGGCCGCCGCCATCCGTCGCGACGAGCCCGCCGCCTGCGCCCGTGCCAGCGGAGGAAACGATCTCCGACCTGGAACTGGCCGAGCAGCTCAACCTCACCGTCGACCGCTACACCCCCAGCATGGTCCGCCTGCGGGACAAACGCAACATCGTGGCGATCTTCCCCGACCCCGGTGGCGAGGTGCGCGTCAACGGCACGGTGCTCGCCGTCCACGGCGGCGTGCCAGTCCGCAAAGGACGTTGCCGCCTGCCGAAGTCGATCCTCGACGAGATTCGACCGCTGCTGAGGACTACTCCCAAGCCAGCCGTCGTGGTCACGCCCCGGCCGGCCGAGCCTGTCGAGCCGGAAGAATTCCCCGTCAGCGGACGGGTTCTGCTGGACCCGGGCCACGGCGGGAAAGACCCCGGCGCCCACCGAGCCGGCGTGGAGGAAAAGGACATCGTCCTGGACATCGCCCGGCG
>CAZCDM010000027.1:5802-9287 GCA_964497475.1 uncultured Planctomycetaceae bacterium | reverse complement strand
GATGAAGGCTGCCTTCGCCGAGGAGGAGGTCGTCGGCTGGGGCATCCGGTCGCACCCGGTCAATCTCCGCGTGCTGGAAAAGACGCGCTGCCCGGCTGTGCTGGTCGAGATCGGTCACCTCTCCAACCGCTACGACCGTGCCCTGCTGAGCCAGGGCGCCTATCGCGAGAAGCTCGCCGAGCTGCTGGCCCGGGCGATCCTTGCCCACCTGGCCGGGGCGAAGTAGCTCGCCGGGCTCTACATCTCCCGGCCGACGGCGTTGGCGATTTTCGCCAGGACGGGCATGAGTTCGGCCAGGCTCGCCGGCGTGATCGACTGGGCTCCGTCGCTCATGGCGTGCTCGGGGTCGTGATGACACTCCAGGATGAGCCCGTCGGCCCCGGCTGCGATGGAGGCTCGACTCATGGCCGGGACCATGGAGGCATGGCCCGTGCCGTGGGACGGATCGACAAGGATCGGCAGGTGGGTTCGCTGCTGCAAGGCGGGCACGGCCGCGAGGGGCAGCGTGTTGCGGACGTAATCTTCCGGCGTGCGGATGCCCCGCTCGCAGAGGATCACATTCTTGTTGCCCGCGTTGATGATGTACTCCGCCGCCAGCAGCCATTCATCCAGCGTTGCCGTCATGCCGCGTTTGAGCAGCACGGGCTTGTCGACCAGGCCGACCGCTTCGAGCAGGGGGTAGTGCTGCATGTTGCGTGCGCCGATCTGGAGGACATCGGCATAGCGGGCGACGACGCTGACGGTCTCGACGCCGATTACCTCGGTCACCACGGCCAGGCCGGTTTGTTCGCGGGCTTCGGCCAGGAGCTTGAGGCCCTCTTCCCGCATGCCCTGGAAGCTGTAGGGGCTGGTGCGGGGCTTGTACGCCCCGCCGCGCAGGCCGATGCAGCCTGCTTGCTTGGCCGCGGTGGCGATGCGGAGAATCTGGTCACGGCTTTCGACGGCACAGGGTCCGGCGATCACGCCGATTTTCCGTCCGCCCAGCGGGAACCGCTCCGGGCCGATCTCGACCTGGGACTTGTCCTGCTTGACCTCGGTGCTGGCCATTTTGTACGGCGCGAGAATCGGCACGATGCGTTCGACCATCGGGGCGTTTTCGATTGCGCCCTTATCGACGTTGCGTTTATCGCCGATGCAGGCGATGACCGTGCGGTCCGTGCCGACGATGGGGTGTTCCTTCAGGCCGTACTCGCGCACGAGGTCGATGACGTGCTGGACCTGCTGCTCGGTGGCGTCGGGTTTCATAACAACGATCATGGGGCGGAATCCTCTGGGGCGGTGCTGGGTTGGATGGTGGTTTGGGTGGCGTTGATCTGCTCATTGACGGCCTGGTTGTGGGCGGCGGTGGCCTGGCCGAGGGTGGTTTCGGCGGAGGACTTGGCATCGACGGCCTGCTTGCCGGTCAGCAGGTCGATGACGTTTTTGCTCTGCGGATGGGTGGGTTCACCGGCGGCTTGGCGCTTCCTGGCGTTGTGGCGGTAGATGGCATAATGCACGGCCGTGCCTGCGATAATCACCGCCATAATCACCAGCGCGATGATCGTCTGTTTTTTATCTCGTGGATTCATGGCCCCATCATACCAGAAAGCCCGCCCGGAGTCAGCGGCCGATGGTCGCCAGGCGGAGCGCCAGTAATCCTGCGGCGGTACTGACCTGCGGGGAATGGCCCTTGGGCTGCCAGGCTCCGCTGCGTAGTTGAGTGAACAGCAGCTCCTTGCACAGCCAGGGGAACCATTCGATGTTGTTGATTTGGTTCTCACCCCGGGCCACGGCCTGCCGCCCCAGCAGGAGATAGTAGTGCATGGGGTCGTCGATGGATTTGCCATCAAAGCGGTAATCGAACCATGCCGTCGCGGTGCGGACGGCGCTGTACCGCAGGGCGTTTTCACGAGGGCGTCCTGCCCGGTCCAGGGCCAGCAGAACCGAGGTCAGCCCCGCGGCGGTTGCGTTGATCGAGGGCAGATTGCCGGGCAGCTCGCCCCAGCCGCCGCTGGTGGTCTGGCGGGTTTTCCACCGGGCGGCAAAGCGGTTCCATTGGTCTTTGGAGATATCCACGCCCGCATCCGATGCCCGCGCAAGGGCCAGGGTGGCTACGGCGGTGTAAAACGCCATGCCATTGCGAGTCGGCTGGGCGGGGTCGATTGTCCGGGTGTATGTGCCATCCACCGTGCCGGCCAGCAGCAGGGCGGCATCCTTTCGCAGGTGGTTCTCGGCCTGGTTGCGATAGGCCCGCTCGCCCAGCAGCGACTGCCAGAGCATCACCCGCCAGGCCAGCCCGAGCGTGTCGCGTGGCTGGGGTTGCTCGGTCAGCCAGGCGATGGCCTTGCGCAGATTTGGATTCCACACGCGAGTGTCGGTCTCCCGCAGGGCGTAGCAGACCAGGGCCGTCGTCGCCTGGCGGGAGTAGCGGTGGGGGTTCTCCGAGCCCGGGTCCCAGTAGCCCTGCTCGTGTTGCGAGCGGAAGAGGTACCGCTGGGCCTGGGTGATCGAATTGCGGATAAGTTGATCGGCAACGAGCCCCAGCGTGGGTGCATCGAGCGACCAGGGGAGCTTGTCGGTCTGGGTGTTCAGCTCAGCCAGGGTCTGGTCGATGGTTCGCAGGCGGCTGAGCGTTGTTTCGGTGCGCGGGTCGGAGTCGTCCAGCCGGCTGAGGCCCTGGTTGAGATACGCGCGGACCTGCCGCAGGATGGTTCCTCGCCGATCGGTGGGGGCGGCCTGGGCGAGGGTGGCGTACCAGTCGGCCATTTCCAGGGCGACCTCGGCCGGCAGGGTATGGATCGGTCGGGCGGCGAGGGGGACGTAGCTCCGCCAGGCTTCGTTCATGGCCGGGTGGAGGTACCGCCGTGCCCGGTGGGGATCGCCTCGAACGATCAGCAGATATTGGATGATCGCTTCGCGGGCGGCCCGGTCGTCGGGCGTTTTGCGGACGGCCTGCTCGAGTTGGCGGAGTTGCTCATCGGGTGCCTCGGCCCCCGCGCCGGCCGGGCAGAGCAGGACCCCGGCCAGAGCAAACAGGGAACATGAGGCGAACCGAAGGGGCATGGCTGCATTATACGCCCCGCGGCCAGTCCTGCCAGTGTCAAGCGAACTCAGACGTCGTAGCGGCGCGTGCCGGTTTCCAGATCGACCGAGTAGAACTGCCCCGGCAGCAGCCGGACCTTGTGCAGCGTGCCGGTAAAGGCCTCCTGCATCTGTCGCAGCAGCCCGCCGGTCAGCAGCGTCTGGAGGTGGAACCGCTGGCTGGCCGAGTCGACCATGACCGTCAGCACGCCCTGGTGGAAGCCTTCCAGCGCGGTGTGGTCGCGGATGGGTTTGGGGATCATTTCGTCCCACAGGCTGGCCAGTTCGCCCAGGCTGCGCACACGCCGGGCGAGCTTCTGCTTCATCAGGACGGCCAGGGGTTCGGCCAGGGGGGTCAGGCGGTATTTGCCTTGTCGCTGCTGCCAGACGGTACGAAGTTGGGCGTCGTCCATGACTCTCTCCAG
>CAZCDM010000027.1:0-5702 GCA_964497475.1 uncultured Planctomycetaceae bacterium | reverse complement strand
CACCTGCCATGAGTACCGACACCACAACCATGCAACGGCTGGAAGGGCGGACCCTCTGGGTGCCGCGCATGAGCGACATCGGCGCGCGGTTCTTCGCCGCCGTGTTCCGCAGCACCGGTATCGACTGCCGCGTCTGCCCGCCCAGCGACAACCGCACCCTCGAGCTCGGCGGGCTGTACACCTCCGGCGAGGAGTGCTACCCCGAGAAGATCACCCTGGGCGATTTCCTGCGGATTCTCGAAGCCGACGATTTCGACCCGGCCCGACACGCCTTCTTCATGCCCACCGCCGAGGGGCCCTGCCGGTTCGGCCAGTATGCGCCCTACCTCAAGCAGGTCCTCCGCGAGATGGGCCACGAGGACATCCCCGTCGTCTCGCCAACGAGCAAGAACGGCTACGACGGCCTGGCCAACGCGAACCAGAAGGGCAACATGATCCGCTCGCTGTGGCGCGGACTCATCGCCAGCGACATCCTCCGCAAGATGCTCCTCAAAACGCGCCCGTATGAAACCCAGCCCGGCGCGACCGACGAAGTCTTCGAGCAGTCGATGCAGCTCTGCGAGGAGGTCCTCAGTGCGCAGAATCTTTCCGACCGCGAGCGCATGAGTCGGCTGATGGAAACCCTGGGCCGCAGCCGGGAGATGTTCCGCAACGTCCCGGCCCGGTACGAAAAGGGTCGGCCCCTCATCGGCGTGGTGGGCGAGATTTTCTGCCGGCTGAATACCTTCAGCAACTACGAAGCGGTCCGCAACATCGAAGCCCACGGCGGCGAGTGCTGGCTGAGCGATATCGGCGAGTGGGTCTGGTACACCAACTGGTCGCAGAAGGAACTGCTCAAGCGTGACGGCAAGAAGTACTCCCTGGCGATGCTCGGGGCCGTCATCAAGAACAAGGTCCAGGCCTCCGACGAACACACGCTGTTGGAGCCGTTCGCCGAGGATTTCATCGGCTACGAAGAGCCCCACGATGTCTACGAGGAAGTCCTCAAGCCGGCCTGGCCCTATCTGCCGGCCGACGGCGTCCTGGGCGAGATGGTCCTCTCGGTGGGCAAGAGCATTTACATCTACCACAAGGGCGGCGATGGCATAATCGACATCAGCCCGTTCAGCTGCATGAACGGTATCGTCTCCGAGGCGGTCTATCACGACGTTTCGGCCGACCACGATAACCTGCCCATCCGCAACTTCTACTTCGACGCGTCCAGCTCGAACATGGACCGCGACCTGGACATCTTCATGGAGCTGGCCAACAGCTACCAGCACCGCAAGACCACCACCCGCCGCTATCCGCCCTGCTTCGCCTGAGGCCGCGATGATTGAGCACGTACAGGACAGAACCGCCGGCCAGGCCCACGCCGCCCAGCCGGACGACCCAGCCGGAGCGCTGGGCAAGTTCCGCCTGCGGATGCGCCGCTTCGCCGAAACCTACGCCGCTCTGCCCGTGACGACCCGCGCGACCTGCCCGGCCTGCGAGACGGTCGTCGACGCCCGCTTCGAGCAGTGCGGCCGCCAGGTCGTCCTGCACTTCGACTGCCCCGCCTGCGACAACCCCGCCATCGTTCACCACGATACGATCTGGACCGATCAGCGCAGCGACGTCGAGGGCTCGCCCACCCACACACTGCACGGCTCGCGCATCCGCCCCAATGCCCGCCGCCTGCCGCGCACCATCCAGACCCTCTGCCCGACCTGCTCGGCTGTCATCGTCGGGCGATACTTCGTGCAGGACGGCGCGGTCTGGATCGAAAAATCCTGCCCCGAGCACGGCTACGTGCGAGACAAAATCAACGCCGACGCCGAGCTGTTCTCCAAGGCCGCCTGGTGGAGCTACGAAGAACACCCCGGCCAGCAGTTTCCCCAGGTCACCGACGCCGCCCACTGTCCCAGCGACTGCGGGCTGTGCAACCAGCACATCTCGGCGCCCTGCCTGGCGCAGATCGACCTGACCAACCGCTGCAACATGGCCTGCCCGATCTGCTTCGCCAACGCCAACGCCCAGGGCTACATCTTCGAGCCGGGCTACGACGAAATCGTCCGGCAGATGAAGGTCCTGCGAGACATGAGGCCGACGCCCACTACCGCCATCCAATTCACCGGCGGCGAGCCGACCATCCATCCGGATTTCCTCCGCATCGTCGCCACCGCAACCGAGATGGGCTTTTCGTACATCCAGATCGCGACCAACGGCATCACGATGGCCGACGAAGATTTCGCCCGCCGGGCCCACGAGGCCGGCCTGCACACGCTCTACCTCCAGTTCGACGGCATTGGCGACGAACCCCACCGCCAGACCCGCAACTACAAGGGCATCTGGGCCAAGAAGCTCGCCGCCATCGAGAACTGCCGCAAGCTCGGCATGAAGATCTGCCTCGTGCCCACGCTGCTGAAGGGCATTAACGATGACCAGGTCCAGGACATCCTCCAGTTTGCGATCGATAACGTCGACGTCATCAGCGGCATCAGCTGGCAGCCGGTGAGTTTCACCGGCCGATGCAGCGTGGAGGAAGTGGCCGCCCACCGCTACACCCTCGGCGACCTCGCTCACGACCTCGGAAAGCACCCAGCCGTCGATCCGCGGCGGGACATCTTCCCGCTGAGCCTCGTCGTGCCCTTCTCGAACATCCTCGAAGCCATCACCGGCCAGCCGAAGATCCGCGCCAGCTGCCACACCGACTGCGCGATGGGCACCTACTTCCTCATCAGCCCGGAAGGCAAGGCGTACCCGTTCCCGTCGGTCATCGACGTCGAGGGCATGTTCAGCGACATGAACCGCCACGCCCGCCGCATCAAGGCGCGAGGCCGATGCACCTGGCTGGACAAACTCCGCCTGCTGTGGATGCTCAAGACCCACTGGCAGAAGCAGACCGCCCCGCCTGACCTGACGCTGCTGAAGTTCGTCCGCACGCTGCAGGGCATGGTCGATAAGAAAATCGGCCGGGGCAAGAGCGGGCTGAAGAACTACCGCTCGCTGCTGTGCGCGGGCATGCATTTTCAGGATCGCTACAACTACGACGTCGAACGCGTCAAACGCTGCGTGATTCTCTACTCCACGCCGCTGGGCGTGTTCCCCTTCTGCACGCACAACTGCGGGCCGGAGTATCGCTACCTCACCCAGGCTGTCCACAAAAAGGACTGATCCATGCATCGCATCGTTTTGTCCATCGTCACCTTCACTGTCGCATCCTTGCTGCCCGGCTGCACGCCGGAACCGATGACCGGCCAGCTCGAGCCGCCGGCTGGGGCCCATACCGCCCAAGCCAAGGACGGGCTCATCGTCTCGCTCGTCCTCGCCGACGACGACCTCCAGCCGGGCCAGACCCTCATCGCCACCCTCCGGGCCGAGAACACCTCCCGCGAGCCGATCCGCATCACGTCCCATCGCGCCACGCTCTGGACACTGGAGCTGCTGACCGATCACGGCCGGGGCTGGGACATCGTCAAAACCTACCCCGAGGCGTCCCTGACGGTCATGAAGACCTGGACGCTCGGGCCCGGCGCGAGTCGCCATTGGACAGTCGAGCTGCCCGTTACGAAAGAGTGGAACACCTTCCGCCCGACGGCCGTCCGTGGCTTTCTCAACGGCCGAGATCAAACCGCCCCGCAGGTTCACATCAACGTCCAGCCGGCTCGGTAGCAATCCGAGTTGACACAGGCCCTGTGTACACATATAATGTGTTACATAGGAGGCTCGCCATGGCCAATCTCACCATATCGCTCGACGACGACCTGCTTCGTGCGGGTCGGGCGTACGCCCAGAAGCACAATACGTCGCTCAACGCCCTGATCCGTACCATGCTCGAGCGCACCGTGACCGATCAGTCCGACGCCTGGCTGGATGATGTGTTGGAGCTGTTCGACCGGCAGAACGCCCGATCGAAGGGCAAGAGGTGGAGCAGGAAGGACATCTACGGTGAGCGGCTCACGCGTTTTTCTTGATACCAACGTCCTGGTCTACGCCGCCGACGGACGGGCCCCCGGCCCGGCGGAAGGCTGCGCGGTCGCTCCAGGCCGACGACGACCGCCAGGGCGTGCTCTCGACGCAAGTGCTCCAGGAGTTCTACGTCGTGGCCGTGACCAAGCTCGGCATGGACCCGCTGGCTGCCAAGGCGGCCGTTCGTGCCTTTGCCCACTTCGACGTCGTGACCGTCACGCCGGAGCTTATTGAAAACGCCATCGATTGCAGCGTGCTGTCGCAGTTGTCGTTCTGGGATGGCCTCATTCTTGCCGCCGCCGAGGCCGCCTGCTGCGATACCCTCTGCACCGAAGACCTCCAGAACGGACAGGTCATTCGCGGCGTGACCATCGAAAACCCGTTTGGAAAGCCAGGCCGCTCATGACCCGCCGGGAACCCCCATCCGCCGACAGCTCCTATACGGCCGCAGCCGACCACACTACCGCCGCGCGGGTCGGCAAGAGCTACCTCCACGAGTTCCCGCCCAGCGAGAACGCCGACAAGCGCCCCAGCCGAACCGACGACGGCACGCACACCAGCGACGCCTACTTGCGGGAGGCGCTGGCCTGCACGGACGAGACGACCAGCCAGGCCCTGCAGCTGGAGTATCACCACCCGCTGGAAGACTGGATCGACCGGCCCATCATCCGCCGACTGCTGCGGGTGCTGTCCCGCCCGGACCGCCACGGCCTGACGCGCCTCGAGCGGATGCTCCGCAGCTACCGCAACCCCGACGCTCCCGGCAGCGACCGCTGGCTGTTCTGGCCGATCCATCGGCTGATGGACCGCATGTTCACCGCCGAGTCGTGGGAGAACTTCCGCCATCGCGGCAAGCAGTTCGGCGCGACCGTCCGCGGGATCAACATCGTCGCCCGCAGCGTGGCGGAGTTCGGCCTGACCGTGCCGCAAAAGTTCACCAGCCCGCTGTTCGTGGTCTGGAACTTCACCAACCGCTGCAACCTCAAGTGCAAGCATTGCTACCAGGATTCCGAGCACGAGTGCATCGCCGACGAACTCAGCCTCGCGGAGAAACTCACCGTCGTCGACCAGATGGGGCGTATGCAGATTCCGATGATGGCCATCTCCGGCGGTGAGCCGACCCTCAGCAAGGACCTCCTCCCGATCATCCGCCGCGCGCGGGAATACGAGATGCACCTGTCGCTGGCGACCAACGGCACGACGCTCACGCCCCAGCGATGTCAGGAACTCGCCGAGGCCGGCCTGCGGTATGTCGAGATCAGCCTCGACTCGGTCGATGCAGCCCGGCACGATGCGTTCCGCGGCATCCCGGGCATGTGGGAGAAGACCGTGCGCGGGGCGCGGAACGTGGTGGCTACCGAGGGGCTTCGGCTGGGCATTGCGATGTGCGTGCATCAGGGCAATATTGACGAGGTCGAGGAGATGATCCGTTTCGCCGAGGAGGACCTCGGCGCGGGCTGCCTGGCGCACTTCAATTTCATTCCGGTCGGCCGGGGGCTGACGATGGTCGAGGGCGACATCACGCCGGCCCAGCGGGAGAAGCTGCTGGGCATCTTCAACGCCAAGATGCAGGCCGGCGGGATGGGTATTATCTCGACGGCGCCGCAGTTGGGGCGGGTCTGCCTGGCCGGGGCTGCGTTGGACGACGGCCTCGTGCCGTGCAGTCATGCCGGCGGCGGCAGTGGCACGAAGGCTCGCGTGGTGGCCAAGTATCTCGGCGGCTGCGGGGCCGGGCGGTGCTATATCGCCCTCGAGCCGAATGGCAATGTGAC
>CAZCDM010000026.1:0-19455 GCA_964497475.1 uncultured Planctomycetaceae bacterium | reverse complement strand
AGCAGGTCCAGCCCGAGCAATACCGACAGCAACACGATGAAGACGATGTTGAGCATCGTGTCGCGCCGCTGGCTTTCGGCACCGCCGATCTGTCCGATGATGTGGCGGATCTTTTCCTTCTCCTGGCGGTAGTGTTGCACTTCCTGTTCGAGGCTGGGCGATGTGTCGTTGGACTGAGTCATACGGTTTCCTGACGAGAAGATACGATGCGGACGATTCCTGTAGATGCAGGCCCGGCCGGGCCAACCGATGCCAGCCGAATCGGCCGCCAAACCATACCCACCGTTTTACTTGACCCCGACGGCTGCAACAAGTGATAATACCCGTTCCAGCGACAGGGACGTCGACGACCTCCCCTGCTCGCACAGATCGTATGTGATCGCAATGCCACACGAACCCGACAATCCGATCGACTTCGCATCGCTGACGCTGCTGGTTCTCGACGTCGACGGCGTTCTGACCGATGGCTCGATCGGCTACAGCGCCGGCGGCGATGAGCTGAAGATGTTCCACGTGCGCGACGGCTCGGGCATGAAGTACTGGAAACGCGCCGGCGGGAAGCTGGCGATCATCACCGGGCGCAGCTCGGTGGTCGTCGACCGCCGGGCCGAGGAACTCGGCGTCGATGCCGTCCGCCAGGGCGCCAAAAACAAGGCCCCCGTCCTGCAAGAGGTTCTGGCCGAGCTGAACACCCCCGCCGAGCAGGCCGTCGTCATCGGCGACGATCTGACCGACCTGCCCATGATGCATCGGGTGGGCTTCGCCGCCTGCCCGGCCGACGCGGTCGAGGAAGTCCGCCGGCAGGTCGATTACTGCTGCCAGAGGCCAGGCGGCAAGGGCTGCGTGCGGGAGCTGATTGAGCTGCTGCTCCGCCGGGCCGGTCGATGGGAGCAGATCATGCAGCGATACGAACCCACGGAAGGCGCGGACGCATGAAACGCAAAATCCTGCTGATGGCCGGTACGTTTATCGTGCTGCTGCTTGCCTTCGGGACATACCAGCTGTTCGTGCCCGGTATTGCGCTGTTCAACCCCGAGGGCCACTGGAAACCCCTCTGGCCGCAGAACCTCAACCGCACCGGCAAACCGGATATCCGCACCGTGCGGGGGATCACCATCTACGACCGCAGCGGCGAGGGCGAGCTGCGCGGCGTTTATAAGGTAGCCCGCTGGGACAAAGCCGACGACGGCAGCTTCCTGCTGGACCACCCCACCGCCGTGATCTTCCACGGCGACGGCCGGCGCACCTACATGCGTGCCGACGAGGGACAAATCTGGGCCGAGGAAGTCGCCAACGGCTTCAACGTCCGCCACGGCATGATGAAGGGCAACGTCAAGGTCTGGTTCGACCAGTCCCGCCGCATGGAACGCAAACACCCCGAAGACCGCCCCCACGCCCAGCGCGTCGAAGAGTGCATCGAGATCACCGTCGAGGACATCGCCTTCGACCGCGACCTGCTGGAGATCAAAACCGACAGCCGCGTGACCCTCTGGTCCAGCCGGCTGGATATCGTCGGCCGCGGGCTGAAGATTCTCTGGAACGAAGAGCCCCGCGAGCTGCGCCTGCTGCAGATCGACAAGGGCTTTATCATGGTCGTCAAGCAGCTCGAAGAGCAGATGGACATGATCCAACTGCCCGTGCCGGAAACCCAGCCGACCACCCAGCCCGGCCAGGACGGGGCCATCATCCTCACCGGCCCGGCCGAGTCGCAACCGGCTCAAACCCAGCCGACCACCCAACTGGCCACCACCCAGCCCGCCGAATCGCAGCCGGCCCCGCAGGCCGCCACCTCCGCCCCGGCCAGCCAGAACGTCGCCGACCTGTGGAATCTCAAAGGCAACCCTCAAAGCCAACCCGCCACCGCATCGGCCGACGAGCCCGCCCTGGCGGCCGCCTCCCAACCCCAGTCGCAGCCCGCAACCCAACCGGGCTCGACCAAGGAGGTCAAAATCGGCACCCTGCCGACCGACGATGATGGACGCGTCGTGATCCTCGAACCGGGAACCACGACCGACCGCAACGTCTTCAAAGCCACCTTCCACGAGGAAGTTCGCATCCACGCCGGGCGGCGTAAGCTACTGGGGGCCGTGGAGCTGGCCCTGCAGTTCGAGTGGGATCGCTCCTGGCGAACCGATGACGATGACGAGAAAGACAAGTCCGCCCCGGCCTACGCTTCCTCGCGAGACAAACCCAACGAACGCCTCGCCACCGGCCGACCCACCAGCGAAACCCAGGCCGCCGCGGCCCTGACCACCCAGCCGGCCGAGGAACTCGCCCCCCAAAGCTACGAAGACACCGGCAGCCGAATGGAAATCTACTGGGACGGCCCGCTGACCATCCTGCCCATCGGCCACACCGAGACTCCCTCGCGCGACCACTACAAAGTCACCGGCCACGGCGAGAACGTCATCCTCTCAGCCGAGCAGGCCCGCGTGATCTGCCAGGCCTTCTCCTTCCAGAACCCGCGCCAGAAGGCGGTCTTCTCCTCCAAGGCCGACCGCCCCGCTATCCTGCAACTGGCCGGAGGCGACGAAGTCCGCGTGAGCGACTCGATGAGCTTCGACCGCTCGACGGGCATTGCCGAAATGATCGGCCGCGGCGAAATGGTCCGCTACATCGACCCGCCGGAATACGTCGGGCCCGAGCTGCTGGGCGTCTGGGCCAAGCAGCCCGTCTCGCAGCGAGTCAAGTGGGACGACCGCGTGCTGGCTCACTTCTCCGAGCGGGAGTTCGCCACCGCTACCGGCGGCAGCGAGCGACGCCCCTTCGTCAAGGATGCAACCTTCTACAAGGACGTCAAGCTCCAGCAGCTGCTCCCGCCGGCCGATGAGTCGGTCACACCCGACCAGCAGCAGGTGGGCGATTACGTTTACTGCGACGAACTGAAAGTCACGCTGGAAACGACCATCGACGGTGATGTCTACCCCACCCGGGCCGACGCGACCGGCAACGTCCGCGCCCGCCAGCAGGCCAGCAACATCACCGCCGAGAAGGCCACCGTCTTTTTCCGCCCCGCCGCCGACAGCGACGCCACCGCCACCAGCCAACCGGTCGCGACCGACCAGACCGCCTCGTTTGGCGGTTTCCAGGGCGGCGGCAACATCGAGCCGACCGCCGTCGACGCCAGCGGCAAGGTGACGATCCATTATGTGGATGCAACCAAGCCCGACGAGCCCCCGCTGAAGGTCCAGGCGGACAAAATCCAGGCCGACCTGCTCGAAGAGCTGGGCGTGCTCACCGGCTCGCCGGCGAAAATCGCCCAGGGCGAGAACCTCATCGAGGGCGAAGTCATCCACCTCGATGAGAACTCCGAAGCCGTCCTCGTAACCGGCGCGGGCCGATTGGCCTTCCTGACCGACCAGGACTTGAGCGGCAATGCGCTGGCGCGCAAACGGCCGATCAAAATCCAGTGGACCCGCAAAATGCTCTACCACGGCCAGAGCGGCCAGGGTGTGTTCGCCGGCGATGTCGACCTCGACAGCGGCGAGGACCTCCTCCAGGCCGGCGAGCTGCGCCTGTTCTTCGAGAAGGAGACCAACCCCCGCCAGCGCAAAGCCAAGGCCGAAACCCGCTCGCTGGGCCTGGGCGTGGACAGCTACTCCAGCCGGGAGATTCACCGCATCGAAGCCATCAGCGGCAAGGGCGATAAGCGACTGGCCCTGATGCGTGCCCAGCGGACCGTCCCCGGCGCAAGCGAACAACTCCAGCAGCGGATGGAACTCCGCGGCGAGAAGGTCCTCTACGACGCCCGCTCGGGCGATACCAAGGTTCTCGGGCAGGGTACATTCCTGGCCGAAGACTACCGCCCGCCCAAGCCCGGCCGGCGCTCCGCGCCCCGCGGCGGGCAGGACATCGCCATGGCCTCGATGCAACTCGAACGCCCCAGCCAGACCCTTTTTACCTGGAAGAAGCAACTGTTCCTCTCCCAGCGGGAGCGACACATCAACCTGCAGGAAAACGTCACGATGGTCCACCGCAGCGGCGGGAAGGTTCTCGTGATGAAGGGCCTCAAGCACCCCGACTGGGGCAAGCTCTCGGAAGGTCGCAAGAGCACCCTCCGCGCCGGCGAGGTCGATGCCTGGTTCGACGAACCCCTCCGGCAGGAAACCACCGGCCAGGGCGACATCCTCGACTCGGGCCCGCAGTTCGGCACGTTGCGGATGTTCACCGCCGTCGATTCAGTGACCTTCTCCGACGGGCCGTACACCATCGACGGCCAGCGGGTGCTCTACGAAGGTTTCAAACGGCTGCTGACTGTCTGGGGCTATCTGCCCAACGCCGACACCCAGACCTCCGCCCGCGTGACCTACGAAGACCCCCAGACCGGACGCCTCCAGACCTGGGAAAGCCCCACCATCATATGGGACATGCGACGCGACTCGATCAAGATCGAGAAGTTCGAAGGCGGCGGCGGGCTGTAATCATCCGCTGCCAACATGAGCTACCGCCCCGCCGAGGAAGTACGCTCACGCGCAGAGAACTCAGGCACTCAGGCACTGCTGCTGTACTCAGGCACTCAGGCACTCAGGTACTGCTGCTGTTCAGGCACCCAGGCACCCGGGCACTCAGGCACTCAGGTACTGCTGTACCCTGCCAGGTCGAGCGTGATGTAGCGATACCCGCAGGCGGTGACAGCCTTGACGATTTCGTCCCGCTGTTCGATAGCCCCGGCGATGTCCTGGCCAGCCAGCTCGATCCGGGCGATGTCGTAATGATCCCGCAGCCGGCAGCCTGCAAAGCCCATCTCGTGCAGCGACCGCTCAGCCCGAGCCACTCGCGCCAGCACCTCCGGATCGAGCGACCGCCCCTGCCCTAATCGCGTTGCAAGGCAAGGCCGGGCCGGGCGATCCCAATTGCTCAGCCCGCGGGCACGGGCGATCTGGCGGACGGTTTCCTTGCCGACACCCGCCTGCAACAACGGCCGGGCCACGCCCAGCTCCCGCTCAGCCTTTCGCCCCGGGCGGTCGAGGTTTTCGTCGTCGGCCTGGCTGCCGCTGAGCACCGCCGCCAGCCCGCGCTGCTCGGCCACGTGCCCCAGCCGGCTGAAAATCCAGTGCTTGCACCAGTAGCAGCGGTCCAGTGCGTTGTTCAGCACACGGGGGTCGTCCAGTTCGGCCGTGTCCAGCTCGACCAACTCCACGCCGAGGTACTCCGCGATGGCCCGGGCCAGGTCGGCCTCTTCCGGCGGATGCATCGGCCCCACGGCCGTGACGGCCAGGACCTTCTCGCTGCCCAGCTCATCAGCCGCCATCGCCAGAACCACCGCCGAGTCGACCCCGCCGGAAAGCCCCACCGCGACCGAACCCAGCCGGCGGATCAGTTCGCGCACGGCCGCTACGGCAGGCTGGAGATGCTCGGGATAGGCTGCGATATCCATCGGGTCAGTATAGCTCTCCTGTCAACCGAACCGCCCGAAGATAATCTCCTCGGCGTCCAGCCCATCGGCCCGACACCGATCAGCCAGCAGGTCCGGATACGCCCGGGCGATGTGCTCGCCCTCGATGCCGAGCCGCTCGGCCAGAGCTTCGATGGCCTGCTCGTCCGGCCCTTCGATCTCGACAAAACACCCCAGCAGCGGCAGCTCGTCGAGTTCAACGGTACACGGCCCCACCTGCCAGCTCGCCCGGCGCTTCTGCGTGATAAGCGTCTGGATCAGCCCGCAGGCCGGCAGCATCGCCAAGCCCGCCTCCAGCGAGTCGAACCGCGTCTGAATCTCCCTTCGCCGCTTCAACGCACCGGCCTCGATCTGCCCCTTGAAGGTAATCAGCGGGCGGAGGTCCAGCTCGCCCGGGCCCGGCTCGATCAGCTCGACCGACCGCAGCCGCAACCCGCACCCGCTGCGACGGTAGCGATGGTCAGGCCGGTCGTAGAACCGGTCCGTCTGCAGGAAGGCGCCGAGGAACTCCGCTGCGATCTGGCCCAGCCGATCGCGAATCGGCTCGTGCGACTCGACGTAATACTTGGCTTCCACTTCGTGGGTCACGGCCCGATTGTACCGCCGCCGGCGAGCCGGGTAAACCGCCGCCCGCGCCCTGCCCTTGCAGCCAGACAAACCGCGTGACCGCCGCTGGCCCATGCCGTATAGTGCCTTCATGAAATCCAAACGAACCACCCTGCCCCACCAGACCCTCCGGGCCCGGCGCGACAAAGCCTTCCGCAACGCCCGCAAACTCAGCAAAGTCTCCGCCCTGGCGATCTCCCACGTGCCGGACGTGAGCTACCTCAGCGGCTTTTCCGGCGACGACAGCATCCTGCTGCTCGGCGCGGACTGGGCGGTGCTCGTCACCGACGGGCGATACGACGAACAGTCCCGCCAGGAGTGTCTTTCCATCGACATCCACATCCGCAAAGGGAAGATGTCCGACGCCATCGCCGACTCGCTGACCGGGCGGAACGTCCGCTCGCTGGGCGTCCAGGCCGACCACTGCACCCTGGCCATGCGAGACGCCCTCGATGCCGCCCTGGGCTCGCGCCGCATCGTACCGCTGAAGTCCTTCGTCCCGGCCCAACGTCAATGCAAGGACCGCCACGAGCTGCCCCCCCTCCGCAAGGCCGTCAAAATCGCCCAGGATGCTCTGACCGAGCTTCTGTCAGGCGGGGCCCGGAGCCTGCTGGGCCGAACCGAGGCCGACATCGCCGGGCAGCTGGACTACCTCATGCGGCAGCACGGCGCGGCCGGGTCGGCCTTTACGACCATCGTCGCCGCCGGCGCCAACGGCTCGCGTCCGCACCACGAGCCGGGCTCGGCCGTCGTGAAGAAAAATCAGCCCCTGCTGTTCGACTGGGGTGCCCGCGTCAACGGCTATTGCAGCGACTTGACCCGGGTGTGCTTTATCGGTACAATCCCGCCGGAATTGAAGGAGATATACCCCGTGGTGGCTGCTGCCCAGGCGGCAGCCATTCGTGCAATCAGGCCCGGTGCGGCCTTGCGAACGGTCGACCAGGCCGCCCGCGACGTCATCACCCAGGCCGGCTACGGCGAGACCTTCAACCACGGTACGGGCCATGGCATTGGCCTGGAGATTCACGAAGCCCCGAGCCTGAGCCGACTGGCGACGGATCGGGTGAAAAAAGGAATGGTTGTGACCGTCGAACCGGGGATTTATCTGCCCGGCATTGGCGGCATCCGCATAGAAGACGACGTGCTGGTAACCGGCACCGGGCGAAAGAAGCTCAGCACATTACCGGCCGACATCGAACACTGGATCCTGAAATAACCTAGGAAAGGACGCCTCGATGGCCAAGTCCAAGAAGACAACTGCAAAGAAAGCGGCGAAGAAGTCTGCCGCGAAAAAGGCGGCTCGCAAGCCCGCAGCCAAGAAATCGGTCGCGAAGAAGGCCAATGCAAAAAAGGCCGCACGCCCCGCAACCGGGCTGATGGGGGACGTCGAACGGCTGATGAACATGATGGCCAGCAACGACGTCACCGAGCTGGACCTGGAAGACGGCAAGTGCAAAATCTCACTCAAGCGGGGCGTGTTTACCGCCTCGCCGGCCCCGGCTGCCGTAGCGGCCGCGCCCGCAGCGGCCGAGGAAGCCCCCGCCCCGGCGGATAACCTCCTGGACATCACCAGCCCGATGGTGGGCACCTTCTACGCCGCCCCGAGTCCCGACAGCGACCCGTTCGTCCAAGCCGGCAGCAAGGTCAACGGCGAGACGGTCGTCTGCATCGTCGAGGCAATGAAGGTGATGAACGAAATCAAGGCCGAGTGCTCCGGCACGATCGCCGAAGTCTGCGTTGAGAACGCCCAGCCGGTGGAATTCGGCCAGGTCCTCTTCCGCGTCAAGCCCGCCTGAACGGAGCGCCCATGTTTTCACGCGTCCTGATAGCCAACCGCGGTGAAATCGCCCTGCGGGTCATCCGCGCCTGCAAAGAGCTCGGCCTGGAGACAGTCGCTATCTTCAGCCAGGCCGACCGCGACGCCAGCTACCTCCACCTCGCCGACGACAGCGTCTGCATCGGTGCCGCCCCCAGCAGCGACAGCTACCTCAACATCCCGCGCATCATCGCCGCGGCCGAAATCGCCGACGTCGATGCCATCCACCCCGGCTATGGCTTCCTGGCCGAGAACTCCCACTTCGCCGAAGTCTGCCGCGACTGCAACATCCAGTTCATCGGCCCGACGGTCGAGAACATGCAGATCCTCGGCGACAAGATCGCCGCCAAGGCCATGGCCAAAAAGGCCAACGTCCCCACCACGCCCGACAGCGACGGCGCGATCGAAACCGAAGACGACGCGGTGAAAATCGCCAAGGCCATTGGCTACCCGGTGGCCCTCAAAGCCGCCGCCGGCGGGGGCGGACGAGGCATCCGCTTTGCCCACAACAAAGCCACCCTGCAAAACGTCTTCCGCCAGGCCCAGCAGGAGGCCGAGGTCGCCTTCGGCGATGGGCGGATCTTCATGGAAAAGTGCATCGAGAACTTCCGCCACATCGAGGTGCAGGTTCTCGGCGATACGCACGGCAATGTGGTCCACCTCTACGAGCGCGAGTGCAGCGTGCAGCGACGGCGGCAGAAGGTCATCGAGGAAACGCCCGCCCCGGGCATCGATGATGAACTCCGCGAGGCGATCTGTGCCTCTGCGGCCCGGCTGGCCCGCGAGGTCGGCTACCAGAACGCCGGCACGGTCGAGTACATGCTCGATGCCGACCACAACTTCTACTTCCTGGAAGTCAACACCCGCATCCAGGTCGAGCACCCCATCACCGAGGAAGTCACCGGGGTGGACCTCGTCAACGCCCAGCTTCGCATCGCCCAGGGCGAGAAGCTCTGGCTCAGCCAGGACGACATCGCCCAGAACGGCTCGGCCATCGAGTGTCGCATCAATGCCGAAGACCCCGCCCACGGCTTCCGCCCCAGCCCGGGGCGCATCGATGCATTCGTCGCGCCCGGCGGGCTCGGCGTGCGGTGGGACAGCCACGTCTACCAGGGCTATACCATCCCGCCGACGTACGACAGCCTCGTCGGCAAACTCATCGTCCACCGCCCCACCCGCGAAGAAACCATCGCCGTGGCCCGGCGGGCCCTCGATGAGTTCGTCATCGAACCGACCAAAACCACCTACCCCCTCTGCCGCGAAATCCTCTCGCACGACAAATTCGTCCAGGGCCAGTGGGACACGACCTTCATCGAACGCGAGATGCTGGCCGGCAGCTGAGCCGCCCAGCCAACCCCTTTACGAATGCACGGAGCACACCCATGAGCATGATCAAAGGCAATGCTGTCATCGGCCAGTCCGGCGGGCCCACCGCCGTCATCAACCAGTCCCTCGTCGGCGTCGTCGAGACGCTGCAGGGCTGCAAGTCCATCCCGAAGATACTCGGCGCCCATCACGGCGTGGCGGGCATCGTGCAGGACGACTTCATCGACCTGACGAAGATTTCCAAGAAGGAGTTGGAGACGCTGGCGGGCACGCCGGCCTCGGCGTTGGGCTCCAGCCGAGACAAGCCCAACGAAGCCTACTGCGAAGAGATCTTCAAGGTCTTCGAGAAGAACGATGTACGCTACTTCTTCTATATCGGGGGCAACGACTCGGCCGACACCGCCCGCATCGTCAACGAAATGGCCAAGTCCTCCGGCTACGAGCTGCGCTGCTTCCACGTGCCCAAGACCATCGACAACGACCTCCGCGTCACCGACCACACGCCGGGCTTCGGCTCGGCGGCACGGTTCGTGGCCTCGGCCTTCATGGGCGAAGACCGCGACAACGCGGCCCTGCCGGGCATTAAAATCTCCGTCGTCATGGGTCGTCACGCCGGCTGGCTGACGGCTGCGAGCGTGCTCGGCCGCATCGACGACGCCTGTGGCCCGCACCTGGTCTACGTGCCGGAAATCCCCTTCCACATCGACCAGTTCGTCGACGACGTGGCCAAGGCGTACGACAAGCACGGGCGCTGCCTCGTGGCCGTTTCCGAAGGCATTGCCGACGAGACCGGCACGTCCATGGCGGCCAACCTCGCCGAGCGACTCGGCCATACCGTCGAGCGCGACAGCCATGGCAATGTGCAGCTCTCCGGCAGCGGTGCCCTGGGCGACTTCCTCATCGAGTACATCAAGCAGAACCTCAAGAGCAAGCAGAAGGGCAAGAAACTGCGCGTCCGGGCCGACACCTACGGCTACCTGCAGCGGAGCTTCGCCGGCTTTGCCAGCCCGGTCGATCAGGCCGAGGCTCGCCAGTGCGGCCGAACTGCCGCCGAGCTCGCCCTCCAGGGCGACATCGACGGCACGGTCGTCATGAAACGCGCCAAGACCAAGAGCTACAAGGTCACCTACGAACGGGCTGAGCTGAAGGAGGTCGCCCGGCACACCAAGGACCTGCCGCGCAAGTTCATCAACAAGGCGGGCAATCACATCACCAAGGGCTTTATCGACTACGCCCTGCCGCTCGTCGGCGGACTGCCCGAGGTGGGCAAGCTGTTTTGACCGGCCGGGCCGGGCAATCAGCCCGCCAAAGACGGACCTGCCTGAGGCGCACCGGCCGGACATCGAAAACGCAGCCGCTACAGATGGCTCGCGGCTGCGACAATCACAGTTAAAACAAAAAAAGCGCCGGCCCGAACGGACCGACGCTTTTTTTATGACTGCTTCGTACTGCTCGGTTCTGCCGGCTGGATTACGCCTTGTAGAAGTCGATCAGCTCCTTGCAGGAGGTGGTGGGCACCTTGCCCGCCCAGCCGGCCTGACCGAAGGCGGTCATGCGGGCCTTGCAGACGACTTTCATCGCCTCGCGGGCCGGGCCGAGGTACTTGCGGGGGTCGAACTCCTCGGGCTTCTCGGAGAAGACCTTGCGGATCGCGCCGGTCATGGCCAGGCGGTTGTCGGTATCGACGTTGACCTTCCGCACGCCGTGCTTGATGCCGCGCTGGATTTCCTCGACGGGCACGCCGTAGGCCGGCTTGAGGTCACCGCCGAACTCGTTGATGATGTCCCGCAGCTCCTGCGGCAGCGAGCTGGACCCGTGCATGACGATGTGACAGTTGGGCAGACGCTTGTGGATATCCTCGATCACGTCCATCCGCAGCACATCGCCGGTGGGCTTCTTGGTGAACTTGTAGGCACCATGGCTCGTTCCGATGGCGACGGCCAGGGCATCGACGCCGGTCTTGGCGACGAACTCCTCGGCCTGGGCCGGGTCCGTCAGGTGCTCCTGGGCTTCTTCCTCGCTCAGGCCCGCACCGTGGCCGTCCTCGATGCCGCCGAGGCAGCCGATCTCACCCTCGACGCTGACGCCCTTGGCATGGGCGGCGTCGACGACCTCTTTGGTCACGTCCACGTTCTGCTCGAACGTGTTGGGGTTCTTGCCCGCCTCGTCCAGCGAGCCGTCCATCATCACGCTGGTAAAGCCGTTCTCGATCGCGCTCATGCAGGTCTCGGGGCTATTGCCGTGATCCTGGTGCATCACGATCGGAATGGTCGGGTACAGCTCGGAAGCCGACAGAATGAGGTGACGCAGATAGTTGTCGTTGGTGTACTTGCGGGCACCGCGACTGGCCTGGATAATCACCGGGCTGTCGGTTTCCTCGGCGGCTTCCATGATCGCCTGGATCTGCTCCATATTGTTGACGTTCAGGGCCGCCACGCCGTAGTCGTTCTCGGCGGCGTGGTCCAGCAGCGTTCGCATGGGAATCAGGGGCATAGTGGATATGTCCTTTCGGGGTTAGGGTGTTCCTGGTGGACTGGGGATTATACGATACAACCGGCCGGGTGACAATAGCTCACCTGTCCTGACAGCGAATTAACGCACCCTTTACAGCCACTACCTGCCCAGCACGTCGGCCGGGTCAATGCCGATATCCACCACCGCGACCTCGCCGGTAAACTCCAGGCTGGCTGGCTGATCGAAGCCCATTTTCCTGGCCACGAACGTCACCGTCCGATCGGCCCGGATGGCAGGCCCCTCAGCCCGGCCGGTATCGCAATTCAGCCCCGTGGGGATATCGACAGCCACGACCGGAATCGACCCGACAGCCGCGGCGCGGTTGACCTGCTCGACCGCCTCGGCCAGGCCGCCCCGCAGCGTACCGGAAATCCCCGTCCCGCCGATGGCGTCCACGATCAGATCGAACGCTCCGTCCAGCAACCTCTGGCCGAGCGATTCAGGCCGAGCGTCCGCGGGGGAATGGATCGGCAGAGCGAGGTTCCGGATGATCGTCAGATTCACGGCCGCATCGCCAGCAATGGCGTCATCGTCAGCCAGGAGAAACACTTCGACGCGAGCCCCGCGATTGTGCAACTGCCGGGCGATGACGTAGCCATCGCCGCCGTTATTGCCCTTGCCGGCCACGACCGCCATCCGCCGCGCAGAGACGCCGCGCATGAATCGTTCGATTTCATCGGCGCAATTCCGCCCGGCGTTTTCCATCAGCACCACGCCCGGCACGCCGAGGGTTTCGATGGCGATACGGTCGATCGAGCGAACCTGGTCGCGGGAAAGCGAATCCACGATCAGCCCTGGACGGCCTCGTCGATGGCGCTCTTGAGTTCGTTCTTCTGCTGCAGGCCGACGAACTTTTTGATCGGCTCGCCATTGTGGAAGAGGATCAGCGTCGGAATCGCACTGATGCCGAACTTCATCGAGGTGTCGCGATTGTTGTCGGTATCCATCTTACCGACCTTCACGGACCCGCCGTACTCCTCGGCCAGCTCGTCAATCGTCGGGGCGAGCATCTTGCAGGGCATGCACCACTCGGCCCAGAAGTCGACCAGGACCGGCACGTCCGAATCGAGGACTTCCTGCTGAAAATTTTCGTCGGTCAGTTCGAGCGTGTGTTCCGATGCCATGCGTTGCTCCTTGAGGGGGCGTTGGGAGGATTGGGGATTGGTACTGCGAGTATGGTAAGCGGCTCGGCCGGGCGTGTCAACCACCCAGCCGGCAGGTCACAGCGGGCGATGGGAGTCGAATGACCGGATCGTCTGATAGAGCGTGCGATACCGCTCCAGGAGTTCGGCGTAGTGATCGGCCCGGGCGGGATGAGGCTGGAGGGTTTGCACCGGACGGATCCACTTCTCGGCCAGCTCGCTCATCGGCTCGCCCGATACCGCCGACCGCGCCAACAGGGCCGTGCCGAGGCAGCCGGCCTCGGTGATATCGAGAATGGTGATGGGTGTGTCGAGCACGTCGGCCTTGAGCTGCATCCAGCGGCGCGACTTGGCGCCGCCGCCAATGGCGCGCAGCTCGTCGATGGCACAGCCGGCCGATTCGAGAATCTCCAGGTTCAGCCTCATCTCCAGGGTCACGCCTTCCAGCAGGCTGCGGAGCATCTCGCCGCGGGTGGTCGTCATCCGCCAGCCGACGATCGCGCCGGGCGTGGCGGTGTCGAAATGCGGCGTGCCGCTGGGCGTCCAGTACGGCAGCGTCAGCAGGCCCGATGGCTCGTCGCCGGCCAAGTCCACCAGCAGCTCGTAGACATCCTGCCCGCTCCGGCGGGCCTGGTCGAGTTCAGCCAGGCCGAACTGATCGCGGAACCACTTGAGGATATTGCCCCCCGTCAAACTGAAGGCCACCGTGGTATACATGCCCGCCGCGGTGTGGTCGTAGGTGCAGAGGTTGCTCTGCCGCAGCTGGGCGGTGAAGGTCGGCTCGGCAAAGGCCGGCGTGATGCAATCGACCGTGCCCGTGCCGTACATCGCAATGCCGGCCCGCGTCACGCCCGCCCCCAGCGCGCCGCACGGCTGGTCGTGTCCGCCGGTGACGACGACGGCTCCCTCGGCCAGGCCCAGCTGGCGACAAATCGCCGGCGGGATCGTACCGGCCGACGAGCCCGACGCCATCGGCCTGGCCAGGCGGGCCGGGTCGAGCTCGATCGCATCAAGAATCGCAGGGCTCCATTCATGCGTGCAGACGTCAAACAGCATCGTCCGCCCAGCCAGGGGCCAACCCATCGCCGGCTGCTCGATGCCCAGCTCCCGCTCGAGGAGATCCTCAAAGCAGAGCAGCTGACGGGCCGACGCCCAGGCGGCCGGCTCGTTGTCTCGCAGCCAGAGCATCTTGAACAGCGTGAACATCGGGTGGGCGGTATGGCCGGTGATCTCGTAGAGTCGCTCCCCGCCGAAGCGGTCGACAAACGTCTGGACGTACGGCTCGGCCCGCATGTCCGAAGAAACCAGCGCCGGCGTGAGAGGACGGCCGGCCTCGTCGATGGCAGTGAACGCCTCGCCCTGGCTGGAAACTCCCAGGGCTACCACGGGCAGATCACATTCCCCGGCCGCCTGGGCGATGACCGCCCGGCAGGCGTCCATGACTTCGAGGCTGCCCAGCTCGGCCCGGCCGGGCGATGGCGTGCGGACGTCATAACTGCAATACGCCGAGGCGAGCAGACGCCCGCCCTGGTCGAAGACCACCGCCTTGGCCCCGCTGGTTCCGATGTCCACGCCCATCGTCGCGTTCATGGCGTCTCTCAGGTGTACCACAGCTGGAAGTACTGCCCGGCGATCTCCTTCATCCGCTCGAAGATGATCGACTGCCGCCAGGTCGTCGTGTAGAAGCCCAGGTCGGCTCGGCTTTGCGTGTCGGCGGACGGGCCAAGCAGCTCGGCCCCGGCCAGCTCGCCCGCCACACCGGGCCCGGCGACCTTGGCTGCATGGGTCACCATCTGCCGCAGCAGCTCCGGCGAGCTGTCGCGCTCGAGGCAGGTCCAGATGTTCACCTTCGCAATACCGTCGTCGAACAGCGAGCGGACCTGTTCCGTTTCCACGGAACTGGTCCCGTGCAGCACGAGCTTCTGGCCGATGCGGTCGCGGATGGTCCTGGCCAGGTCGCCGTGGTATTTCAGCTCGGCCGCACTGGCGCGATGCTCCGTGCCGAGGTTGGCTACGATGTAATCCACGCCGGTCTGCTCGATGTACCGCTCGGCCCGGTCGGGCGTGGTCAGGTCGCTCTTGTCCTCGCCGGTGGCGTCGACGATTTCATCGCACGCGCCCTCGATGACGACCTCGCCGCCGCGGGCTTGCACGAAGGCGGCGGTCTTTTCCATGTTCTGCTCGAAGGGCAAGGCCGACGCGTCGTACATCACCATGGAGAACTGGCACATATCCCAGTCCCACAGCAGCGACTTGTCGGTATCCCACTGGGCGTGGTCGAGCAGGATCATCACGTCCAGGTCGGCAAAGGGCGAGCCGGGCGCGGTGAGCACGTCCAGCTCAGCCAGGAAAAGCTGCAGGCCGATATCCCACTGGCCGGTGCGGGTGAAGTTGACCGACTGGCTGCGGTGGGAGTACTGGTTGGTCATGGCCAGCGTCACCGGGATGTCGGCCTGGCCGAGCCGGCGGCCATGCTCGACGGCCGCGGCGAGAATCGCCTCGGTGGTCGTGAGGTTCTCGCTGCAGAAGGTCGGCACGACCCAGCGGTTCTCGGCTGCGCGGGCATAGCTGTCCAGCACGGCGGTACGGTCCAGAATCAGCGGCATGGCAGGAATCCTTTCGCGTGCTTACAGGGCGATGGGCTCGATGGAGGTCAGTTCGCAGAAGGCCCGGAGGTCTTCGTAGAGGTTCTCGCCATAGCCGAGGCAGGCGTATTCATTGTTCCAGCTGGCCAGGAGTTGCTCGATGTCGCACTGGGCCTTGGTGAACCCGTGCGGCCAGAACGGAATGCCGCATTCGTTCTGGCGTGTTTCGAGCTGATCGGCGGGCGGCTCGAAGATATCGCAGCGGGTGATGACCATCTGGAACTGGGCGTTGGTTCGCCCCAGCCGGGCCAGGACGCCCTGGCCGACCTTGCAGACGAGCTTGACGCTCAAGCCGCCCGCTTCGCCCTCGGTCGGAATGCCATGCTCGGCGAACCCGGCCGGGCCCAGCTTGCCGGCCAGCGAGGGCGGGCAGGCGCCGTCGCCGATGATCTTGATTTCATTGTTCGTCTTGTCGATGTGCTGCAGATCGCCGTAGTAGACCGGCTCGGTGCTGAGGTCGGTGAGGCATTTGACGGTCATCAGCGTGTTGAAGTCGCCCAGCGTCGAGGTGGCGATGCGGTCTTCGAGCATCATGCTCTGGGCGAAGCAGGTCGCCGAGTAGTCATCGCCCAGGCCCGGGAAGCTCTGGATGGTGTAGAAGTCCCACTCGTTGCGGGCTACGACCTCGCGCAGGGCCAGGTACAGCCGGATCGACTTATCGGCCACCTCGCCGGTGGGGATCGCCTCGGCGAAGAGCTTGCCGATCCGCTGGCGGGCTTCGGCGATCTGCTTGTCGGTGATGGCGTTGGCCGTGCCGATCAGCTCGGTGGTGTCGCGCGAGTCGATATCCACGCCGAAGGTCCGCATCCACTGCGAGGGGTCGACGGCACCGCAGCTCTGGCCCATGCCGCGCCCGCCGAACGCGCCGGCAGTGGTGAGGTTCAGCCGAGCCTTCATCGCGCTGCCGCGACAGTAGCTGGCGATGCGTTCGACGTCGGTCGCATCATCGGCCGGGCCGTACACGAAGCGGTGCGGCAGGCCCACTTCTTTCATCGCGCCCTGCATGACCAGCCCGCCAACCGGGCGCCAGCCCTGGCTGCCGGGGTGCGTCCACAGCGTCACCGCCTTGCCCGTGGAGCGGATGTAATCCTGCACCGCGCCGATCAGGTGCGCCGACCAGACCCACGTGCCGGAAAACAGCACCAGGGCGTCGACGTCGTCGGCCTGCTTGTACTTGGCAAAGCAGGCGCGGGCCTCGGCCTTGCTGGCGATGACCAGGTCGTGCTCGTCCAGCTCGATCCCGGCCTGCTGGAGGGCCTGCTTCGACTGCGTGACGATGGCCTCGTCGATGAAGGGCTGGCCCATGGGATCTTCCAGGCCATCTTTGTGTACGCCGTAGACAATGAATCCAACTTTCGGTTTCAGCATGAAGGGGTCCTTTGTTCAGGAAGTCTCAGGAGAGGCGTCGTCCGGCAGGACGCCGGCGAGCTGATCGGCCAGGCCGGGGATGACCCGGCAGGCGTTGCGGTAGTAGATTTTTTGCAGGACGTCATCCGGCAGGAACAGCCCGTGGACTTTCCAGCGGTATCGCCCGAACGTGCCGTCGTAATCGGGCGGGATGAAGTCTTCGTCGTCGGTTTCCAGGAAGCGGAAGGTAAAGCGGTAGACCTCGGGCGTGGGGGGCATGTCCGTGCCGAAGAGAATGCGGTCGGCATGGCGGATGAAAAACCGCCGGGCGGTGTAGGGCTGTCGGCCGAGCTCGTCGCACCGGGCGGAGAAGTCGATGACGACGTTTGGCAGCTCAGCCAGCAGCGTTTCGACGGCGGCGAGGTCCTCGGCCTGGTTGGCCATGTGCGGCAGGATGAAGGTCGTATCCGGATGGGCGGCGATCATGCGGTTGCGTGCGGCGAGCAGCTCGGCCTTGCGGGGGAATACCGGGTCGGCAAAGCTCCAGGAAGGGTACTTCCGCAGCGAATCGTATTGTTCATTGTCCGGCGTGATCGGGTCGAAGAAGCCCGACGGGTCGGCCTGGTGGATCAGCACGGGTACGCCCAGGTGCCCGCACTCATCCCAGATCGGCCCGAGCCGCTCGTCGTCCACGGCGATCAACGCGCCGCTGCCGTCGCGATGGGCCAGGCCAAGCTCTTTGAGAACCTTCAGGCCCCGGCAGCCTCGGACTACATGGTCGCGCAGCATCTCGATGCAGGTCGCGACGAACGCCTCGGCGTCGTCGAACAGGGGCTTGGTGGTATCACACGCGAAGGCCGCCATCGTGAACGCGTAGAATCGCTGGCCGCCGCGAGGCTGGACCTGCTCGGTGAAGAAATCCAGCGATCGAGGCTGGACGCGATAACCCCCGTCTGCGAAGGCGATCTCCGCATTGCCCGTCAAATCGCAGAAGCCCACCACGCCGGCCCCATCGAGAACTTCGACCACGGCGTCGACGTCGGCTGGGTTCTTGAGCGACCAGAGATGGTTGTGCGCATCGACAACCGGGAAGCGCGCCCGGCTGGGCTGATGCTCGGGCAAGGTAAGATAGCTGTCGCTGCGGGGCATGGGCTGGTGTCCGTCGCTTTGGCGGTGGTACGAAGAACCATCGCGCAGAGAACACATTTTGACGCAAGGCGCCCGTTCAATCAATGAAGACAGCTTGAAATGGTGCAACGTTTTGTTGTATTTTTGCAATCTCCCCATGAACCGATCGACCGAACCATTCTGGGATGTTCCTCTCCGGAAGATGGCATTTGGCCTGAACGAGGCCGAGCCGTTGCGGGGCATGCATTACCGCTGGGCTCGGCCCGAGCAGAGCCGTCACGACATGCATCACGGGTTGGAGTTCGGCATTGTGCTGCGCGGGCGGATGCGGAGGCAGTACCGCCACTGGCAGTGCGAGCTGCGGGCCGGGCAGGTGTGGATGTGCGGCATGTGGGAGCCGCACGGCTACGAGGTGCGTAAGGCTCCCTGCGAGGCGGTCGTGCTGATTCTGCTGCCGCAGGTGCTGCTGCGTGCGGCGGATCTCGCCGGCGGGCGCGTCAACTGGCTGGCGAGCTTCACGGCCGAGCCGGTGCGTCGGCCCAGGGCAGCGAGCAAGCCAGAGCCGATGCTCCGGCTGGGCCGGGCCATACGCGATATCCTCCAGGCCGGCTCGGACAGGCAGGCGACCTGGCTGGGGGTGCTGCTGCTGGAGGCACTGCTTCTGCTGCGGGAGAACTGGTCGCCCCCGACCGGCCAGGAGCACGAATCGGCCGACGTGTTCGGGCGGATCTCGCCGGCGCTGGAACTGGTCTACCGCCACCGCAGGCGGGTCAGCACAGCCGAGGCGGCCCGGCGGTGCGGAATCAATCGCAACCTGTTCGGCCGCCTGTTTCGCCAGACGATGGGCCTGCCCTTCGCCGAGTTCGACCGTCGCTACCGCCTCAGCCAGGCGCGCATCGAACTGCAGGAAACCGACAAGCCGATCAAAACCATCGCGCGGGACTGGGGCTTCGTCGACAGCAGCCACTTCCACCGCAGCTTCGTGGAACACTACGCCATCACCCCCTCGACCGTCCAGCGGTTCATCAACTCGTAAATGTCCCGCTTGGCGCCGACGTCGACGACGCAGGGCGGTTCGTCGAGGAGCAGTACCCGGGCCTCCTGGCCAGCCACTTACCCAGAGAGACCTTCTGCTGGTTGGCCCGGTGGTACGGCTGTTGCGTAACTCACGAAGTGGACGAATGAAAGACGCCTTGTGTCGCCTGGTGGCAACGCGATGCGTTGGTCATTGGAAAGCGGGCGATGGGAGTCGAACCCACAACATTCAGCTTGGGAAGCCAGAAGGCACCGGTCCTAAAGCACTGCCGAAGCAAGGGGATACGGCCAAGGCTTCGGGCGTGGTGCCGAAATTGGTGCCGTCCGAACGCGAAATCGTGCAGCAAGCCGCCGATTCCGGGTCTGACCGGCTGGCGGTGATTGCTGACCTGCTGACCGACCTGCCGGACGCCGAACGCCGCGAAGTGATTGCCGAACTGCCCCCGGCCGACGTGCCCGCTTGCAGGCCTGTAAAGAGCGGCTTCAACGTGAGCAGAACGA
>CAZCDM010000025.1:0-19937 GCA_964497475.1 uncultured Planctomycetaceae bacterium | reverse complement strand
GACTACTAGTGATCGGCCAGGAGGGATCGGCCGTCGATGTTGCTCGGCGGGGCAACGCCGAGCAGTTGGAGGATCGTCGGGGTCAGATCGACGCTACGGGCCTGGGGGAGGGTGATTCCGTTCGGCACGCCGGGCCCGGCGAACCCCATCGGCACGAGCATGTCCTCTCTTGCTCGCACGCCGCCATGGCCGCCGCTGTGCTCGGTACGGAAATCAAAGCCCGGCCGGGCGAAGACGTACAGGTCGGCCGCCCGGACGCCCGCATGGAGCAGGGGCGGCAGTTGAACGGGCAGGTCCGGGTAGTCGCTGTGGATAGTGCGTTCGAGCCACTGCTGTGGGGGGAGGTTCGCCTCGGCCAGGCCGTAGCCGAACGGATCATCCCCGGCCGGGGTGCTCAGGCGGATCGTTCCCCCCGCCGGGTCGGGCGCAAGGAGGATTCGCCCGCGGGTGTTGGCTGCGATGGTTCGCCCGGTTGCATCGTTCCAGGCGACGACATCGACGGCGGGCTGCTTCAGCAGCCACTGGCCCAGCTTGGCCAGGCGGTTCGGTGATGGTTTGGCCGACCAGGGCAGGGGCGAGCCGTCCTCGGCCTTGGCGCGCAGGTAGACTCCCGCGCCGCGGTCGCCGCTGATGGCGACGACAAGGTCGTGGTCGTCGTAGTACCTGGCCCGGGCGGAGGGGGAGTCGGCCTCGTGCAGCCGGCGCCTCGCCGGGACAAAGCCTTCCTTGGCGAGGGCATCCTCGAGGACCCAGTGCGTGTGGATGTCGCTATGGCTGTGGTCGCTGACGAAGGCGAGGACCATGCGGTCGAGGAGGTTGGCCTCGGCGAGCTTTTCGCAGATGCGTCCGACCTGGAGGTCGGCGTGGCGGATGGCGTGGCGGTAGACTTCGTGACTCGTGCCGTGGCCGTACGCGGCGAAGTCAGGCCAGAGCTGATAGGTCATCACCAGGCGTGGGAATTGGCCACGCTGGCGGGCGAGGTCCATCATCTCGCCGAGGCGGTAGAGGCTCAGGCGGTCGACGTAGCCATACCAGCCGAAGAAAAACGCAGGCCCGGCCGAGGTCCAGTTCTCGAAGAACTTGCTCGCCCCGCGATGGGGCTGGAAGAAGATCGACACGCTCATCTCATCGTCGGGCAGATATTGGTAGATCAGCGGCTGGGCGTGGTCGCCGTCGACGGCGTTCTTCTGGGCGATGGTCGCGTAGTCGCGCCACATCAGGCGGTCGCGGTCGAACCAGTGGTTGCCCACGATGGTCGATCGGCCGGGGAAGGCGCCGGTGGCGATGGCGGTGAGGTTGACCAGGGTGATCGAGGGAATGTTCGCGATGGTGCGCGGGCAGTACAGGCCTCGGTCGACGATGTAGCGTTTGAGGTTGGGCAGCTCGCCGGCGTGGAGCATCTCGTTGAAGATATCGGCATTGACTCCGTCGATGACGAAGACCAGTGCGCCCATGGGCGTGCGGGAGGGGGCCTCGGCGGGCGGGGCGAAGTCGACGGGGTAGCTGGTCGGCCCGGCCGGCGGGGGCACGGCGCAGCCAGCGGGCATCATCAGCACAAGCAGGACCAGCGACAGCGGGCGGGCGGGCATGGTTTAGTGTCCGGAGGCGCTGATGCTGCCGACGATGACGTAGACGACGTCCTGGAGTTGGTCGCGGACAGCGGGGCGAGTGAGCACGGCCGGGTCGTCCCAGAGTTCGGCCGGGGCCAGGCCCTGCAGGCGGATCCACTCGACGACGTCGATGGCATCCTTGCCTTCGACCAGGGCCAGGGTAATTTCCCGGGCGAGGGTGGCGGCGATATTGGCACCGGCGGGGGTGTCGGCCTCGTGCCGAAGCTGCAGGACAGCCACGGGCTGGTCGGGGTTGTCGATGGCGGTCTTGAGCCGGCGGACCGACCGCCGGGCCAGTTGACGCAGGTTTTGGCTCAGGGCGATGCTGTTGGCCGAGGCGAGCGGCTTGCCGTCTTGGACGCGGATGATGCGGAGCTTGCAGAAGATGCCCACATCGCCAGGCAAGTCTGTCGCTTCAGCCGGTGCGGGCTGGGGTTCGACGGCGGGTGCCGGTGCGACGGGCTTTTCGGCGGGCGTGTTTGTCGCGACGGTGGGCGCGTCCTGGGAGTCGGCGGTTTCTTGTGCTTCCGCTTCAGCCGGTGCGGGCTGGGGCTCGATGGTGGGTGCTGGTATGACGGGCGGGGCGGCCGGGGTTTGGGCGAGCCGGGCGGAGGGGATCAGGTCTGCGCCGCGCCGTTTGCTGGTGGCCACGGCGGCGGGGCGGACGGCGGGTGGTGCATCGGGCTTCTCTGCGTCGGCGGCTGGGGTGTTGGGTCTGGAGTCATTGCTGGTCAGCGGGGCGGCGACGACGGCTGGCAGCGAGGAGGGCTGATCGACCGGTTGGGTGGAGGCGGTTTTTTCTTCGGGGCTGGTGGTAGTTGGAGCGGGAACGACTGAAACGGGCTCGGCCTGGTCGGTTTCCTCTATCTCGATTTCGCCCTCGGTGGGCTGGGTGGTCGGGTCGGGTTTTTGCTCGGTGGCTGGTTGAACGCTCTCGGTCGAGGTTGGCTGCGTCGGTGTCATGTCGGGCAGGTCGCGTCCGTCGAGGTAGGGCTGCAGGTTGGCGGGGTGGAAGACGTCGGCCGGCTTTGCGAGCGTCTCGTCGGGCGAGGATTCCTCGGCGACGTCGGGCATTTCGAGATCCTTGGGCGGGTCAATGCCGTTGGCCTGGGGGACGAAGTCGGCCAGCATGAGCCCGACGTTGTACTGCACGTCGGTGAAGGAGTAGTCGACCAGCAGCTGCCCTGCGAGGTCGTAGCCCACGACCCGCAGAGGCATGAGGGTTTCGACGTCGAGGAAGATTTCGGTGACCTCGGCGGGGTAGCCCATGTCCGGCGGGAGGATGCGCCGCAGGACGATGCACTTGCGCCCGCCCACGGTAGCCACGCCGTCGTATCGCATCTGACAGAGGCCGCGCCGGAGAGCTTCGCGGTAGACGTCGAGGAGGTTCTGGATCATGTTCTCCAGGCCGAAGACGGTAACCGGCCGGAGCGAGGCCTTGCGGGCGTCGGGGCCGTCGGGCAGGCGGAGGATCGAACCGCCCACGATCGCTCGCAGGAACGAGCTGGTCGGGCGGACGAGCATCTGGCTCTTGCCGTCCTTGTTCTTCCACCAGCCATCGACGTAAATCAGGGCATCGCCGCGGGGCGGGTTTTTCGTCCAGGTCATGGCCACGGCGAAGGGTTTGTTGAGGAACCGCACGCGGGTGACCTGCTGCTTGCCCAGCGAGCTGTCGATCCGCTCTTGCTTGGCGAAGGTGCAGGTGTAGTCCCGCACGGGGGTGGTGCGGTAGACCTTCAATGCCTCTTCGAGCAGGGCGACGTGGTCGATGTGGGCAAGCTGGCGCAGCTCGACAGGCACGGTGGGGTCGTCGGGATATTTCGGCCCGGCCGGCGCGGTGGCCGGTGCGGTGGCGGGCTGGTCCTTTTGGAACATCTGGGTGCATCCGCCGGCCAGCAGGACGAGGCACGAAAAGGCGAGGAACAATCTCATGGCGGGTGTCTCCGGGGTAGGACAGGGTCAGGTCAGGGACGATCCATCATGCAGAATCGGGGTGGGGATGGCAAGAGAAACCGCGATGGCGAGCGGCCGGGTTGCAGGCAGGGTCAAGGGCTGGCGGGGTTACTTGGTCTGGATCTGGTTGGCCTGGGGGGTGAAGTCCTCGGCCGTCAGCTCTGCGTTGAAGTCGACCTTGCGGAACTCGTAGTTGCAGAGCAGCTCGTCGTCCTCCCATCCGTAGCCGATGACCTGGACGGGCAGGAGATATTCCTGGTCGATGAGGATGACGGTTTTCTGCGCGGGGTAGTCGTCCCGCCGCGGCAGGAGGCGAACCAGTACGATGCACTTTCGGCCGTCGAGTTCGGCAAAGCCGTCGAATTTTTCAATGCACTCGTTGCGTTCGCGGGCGATTTTGTAGATGTCGATGAGGCTCTGGATGGAGTTGGCAAAGCCGAACGACGTGACCGGGCGGAGGGTGTTTTTCATGGCGTCGCGGCCGTCGGGCAGGCGGAGCACCGAGCCGCCCACGAGCTTCTGCAGGAAGCCGCTCTTGGGGCGGACGAGCATCTGGCTTCGGCCTTTCTCGTCGGGGTACTTGCCCTGGACGTAAAGCAGAGCATCGCCGAGGGGGGCGTTTTTGGTCCAGTGCATGGCCGCCGAGAAAGGCGTGGTCATGAATTTCACGTCAATATGCTGCTCGCCGCCAAGCTCGCCATCGAGCCGTTCCTGCTTGACGAAGGTGCAGGTGTAGCGGTCCCAGTTGTGGGTTTTGAGATGCTGCTTGCAGAGTTCCAGCAGGGCGACGTGATCGGTCCGGGCGAGGGTTTCGATTTCCTCACTGGCCTTGCCCTCGACGCGCTGGACGGTGGCGGTGGCCTGGTTTTCCTGGCTGCCGAGCAGCTGCAGCAGCAGCAGGGCCACCAGCAACAGTCCGACCGCGATGCGGACAGACCGATTGGTCGGGTGCAGGAGTCTGTGGAGTGCTTGTTTCATAAGAACAACCTCGGGCGATGGAATTACAGCCTGGACACCTCACCAGCGCCCATTATTACTTTATCGACATGGGGGAGGTGCTTTCTTGAAAGCTACCGCCCACGGGCCGATCCGATTCCCATGGCCTGTTGGTCCTGGTTTGGATACATCCCCCGCCAGCAGCGGCGAAGGATTGTATATGGTACGCGGAATTGTACTATTGCGGTTCGGAAAAAAACAGGAATTTTCGCCGGTCCGGCTTCAGCGTTTCAGCCTTCCTCGGGCCAGGAAAGCCCGGGCGGAGCCCAGTCGTGCGGGCGTCGCTGGCCGTCGGGTCCGAGGTAGTGACCGTTGAGGCTGAAGGGGTTGCGTGATTGTCGGTCGGGGCCGACGAGGTCAGCCTGGCCCCGGCCGGTGACGGGCAGAGCCTTGCCGTCCCGCGTCGGGTCGATGTAGCGGGCAAAAAGGCTCCCAGCCCGTCCTGCAGCTGGCGGCAGCGGGGTTGGAGGTCGTCTCGGCCGATGAGATTGTGCCGCTCGTCGGGGTCGTCGGCGAGGTGGTAGAGTTCGTGCGGGCCGAAGGGGGTGCGGTGGACGTATTTCCAGTCGCGCGTGCGGATCATGCGGACCGGGCCGTACTCGTTGTGAATGACGACGGACTGCCGGCCGGGCATGGCCTGGCCAGCCAGCAGCGGCGCGAAGCTCGCCCCGGGCAGCTCATCGGCCAGGGGGTTATCCAGCCCGAGGTACTCCAGCAGCGTCGGGAAGATGTCGTAATGGCTGAACAGGCCGGTCTCGACGTGGCCAGCCGGCAGGGCCGAGCCGGGCCGGGCCATGAGGCAGGGCACCTTCACGGACGTGTCGAACATGTTCATGGGGAAGGACGCATTGCCCTTGCCGTACAGCCCGTGATGGCCCATGTTCATGCCGTTATCGCTGGTGAAGATCACCAGGGTCTCGCCCGTCAGGCCGAGCTGTTCGAGGCGGTCGAGAATCCGCCCGATGCCCGCATCCATGCCGGTGATGGCGGCGAAGTACCCGCGCAGGATGTCCTCGCGGGGCACGTCGGCCCAGGCGGGGCTGAAGACCTGCCACGGATGCGGCGGCAGCTGCGGGCAGCTTGCAAAGGGGCAGTGTGCGTAGCGGTCCAGCAGATCGGCCGGGTGGTTGGCTGCGTCCCACGGGCTGTGTGGCGCGGTGTAGTGCACGCCGAGGTAAAACGGCGCCTCGCCGCCGGCGAACTCATCGAGGAAGCCGATGGCCCGGTCGGTGATCGCGTCGGTGATGTAGGTCGGCTCGGGCGCGACCTGCCCGTCGCTGCACATCGGGGCGTTGTAGTACGGCCCGCCGCCGGTCAGGTGCGTGTACCACTTGTCAAAGCCCTTTTGTGGCTGCGGCGAATCGCCCAAGTGCCACTTGCTCGAAAGGCCGCACGCATAGCCAGCCTCGGCGAGCAGGTCGGTATAGCCCTTGAGCCCGGCGAGAAATTCGATCGGGCGATCCTCGCTCGGGCCGCTCAACCCGCCCCGGGCGTGGCCGCGGCAGAGCCAATCGTGCACGCCGTGCTGGCTGGGTACGCGTCCGGTGAGGATGCTCGCCCGGGCTGGGCTGCAGACCGGGCTGACGCAGAAGAAGTTCGCGAACCGCGTGCCCGTCCGGGCCAGGCGGTCGAGGTTGGGCGTGGAGAGTTCCTCATTGCCCGCACAGCCCATCGCCCAGGCGCCCTGGTCGTCGGAGAGAATAAAGGGCACCTTGAAAAATTCACTTTTCGGCCTCGCTGGTCTTTTCGCTCCCTGGCGGCATCGCAAAAAACGGCGGAATATGAGCCCATATGCACCATTTTTTGCTCTTTGCCAGAAAGCGAAAATCCTACGCGATATCCGAATTTGAATTTTTCAAAGTACCCTAAAAAATAATGTTCGGCCGATCGTTGGCGGGCATGCAGTGCTCCGAAAGGGCAAATGGCGACAGGCAAACGGCAATAGACAACGGGCAAATGGCGACAGGCAACGGTCAAACGGCAAACGGCAAAACGGGTATCCGCCATTGTCCACACTGCGGTCGGCCTGGCACGCTTCGGTCGCTGCGGCCGTCACGAGAGCAGCTGCATGAGCTTGGCCGGGGGGATCAGCTCGGTCTGGCTCGCCTCCAGCCAGCCGATGCGGCCATCAGAGAGGCGTACCTCGACCCAGCCGCCCGAGCGACGCTCGATGCGGAACTCCTGGCCCGGGAGGAGCGGCTCGGCAGCGGCCGGGGCGAAGCTCGCACCGGCCCCGCTGCGGAGAATGGCTGGCTCGTCGACGACCACGCCCATTGCGCCCGGCTCGGTCCGCATGACCTGCCAGAGAATCGAACCGCTCAGCACGAGCACGATCAGGCCCGCCGGGATCCAAACCGCCTTGAACGGGAAGTGCCCCAGGAACACCGCTCCCGCTACGGCCAGCCAGAACACCGCCCACGCAGCCAGGGCGAAAATCACCTGCCAGTTCAGCGGGATTCGCGCGACGATTGAATCGACCTGCCCGGCCAGGTCGGGTCGAGAGGTCAGCGGCCCGGCGCCGTCGCGGGCGGAGCGGGCCTCGGCCAGGGCGCGGTCGATCTGCGGCGTCTGGCCCAGCTCGATCTTGGCGCGGTGGAAGGCGGCGATGGCCCGGCCGAGCTGGCCCGCGCGGAGTCGCGCCAGGCCCAGGTTCATCAGCAGCGCGCCGTTGTCGCACCCGGCGCGGGCGAGGATGTCGTACTTCTCGGCCGAGTCGCGGTAGAGCGTTCGGGCGGCGGCCGGGTCGGCTGCGCTCAGGGCGGCTGCGTCGGCGTAGGCGCGGGCGGCCTCGCCGAGCAGGGTCTGCTTCTGGGCGGCATCGAGGCTCACCGCCGCACGGGCCGAGGCGGCCAGCAGGGCGACGCACAGCAGCAGGGTCGGTATGGTTCTGGTGGCGGTCATGACAGGGCCTCCCGGTCGAGTCGGCCGAGCAGCCGGCGGACCTCGGCGGCCAGTTCGCGCGGGTCCTGGCCGACGGCCCCGGCGTAGCGGTGGGTCTGGCAGCGTTCCAGCAGCGAGTCGACCTGGGCGTGGAGGGTTTCATCGGCGCCGGCCGATTGCAGGATGGCGGCCGCCTCGCGGCGGGTCATGGCTCCGGCGGGCCGTCCGGTGCGGTCGGCGAGGTAGCCCAGCAGGCAGCGGGCGATGGCGTCGGCGTCGCGGGCTTCGTTGAGGCAGTGCAGGCAGCAGCGTCGCGCCTGGCGGGCCCGCAGGCCGGCCGAGCCCTGATGCGCTCGACACCCGGCCCGGCCCAGCAGCAGGCCGACCAATAGCCCCGGCGGGCCGATCAACCCGACCAGCAGTGCCCAGGCGGGCAGGTGTGTCGGGCCGGTGAGCAGCACCTGCGGATCGCGATAGGGCGTTACGGGCCTGGGCGCGTCGGACGTCTCGGCCGGGGCCGAGGCAGGGCTCTGCCCGGCAGGCTGATTGCTGACGATGGCGTCCATGGCGAGTTTCTCGGCCGGCTTGACGACCAGCGGAATCGGCTCGGTGCGGGCCGTTCGGAACTCGCCTTCGTCGGGGTTGAAGTAGACCAGCGGAATCGGCGGAATCTCCGTGACGGTTTCGTCCAGCGGCTGGAGGTTGACCACGAAGAGCTTGTGTCCGTTGCTGACCACGCCGGGGAGTTTTTCGTGCGGCACTTTGAACTGGCGGGTCAGCTCGGGCATCTCCGCCAGGGGCGGCGCCTGGAGAGCGTCCAGTCGGCCGTAGCCCTCGATGTCCAGCGTGAGCGTGACCGGGTCGCCGGCGTGGACGACGCGGGGCTGGGCTTCGGCGGAGATGCGGAACTGACCGACCGCGCCGTTGTACAGCACGGGCCGGCCCTGCTGGGGGATCGGGATGATTTCGATTGGCTCGATGCGGGCCGACTTGGCGATGGGTCGCACGCCGGCCAGTTGCAGCCCGCGGGAGAAAAAGCTGCGCGACTCTTCCAGGCCGGTCGGGTAGCGGACCACGACGGTGACGTTCTGGTTGTCCAGCTGGCCGGGCCGCTCGGGCCAGATGGTCTGCTCGATTTCGTATACGTAGTAGCTCTGCTCGAGGCCCTGATCGTTCTTCCGCTGGCGGATGGTGACCTTGGGCATCTGGCGGTTGCGGGCGAGGGTTTCGACGGCCTCGGCGAACGGGCCCCACTGGCTGGTGCGGACGACCAGGCCCCACATGTCCTCCGGATCGAGTCGGACGCTGTGGTTCACGTCGACGTAGGGGCGGAGCCAGATCTGCAGCCGCAGCGGCAGGGCCTGGCCGACGTAGGCCCGCTTGCGATCGCCGACGACGTCCACGAATAGCAGATCGCCGGCGTGGGATTCCTCGGCCTGGAACGAAAGCGGCTGCGTGTGGAAGACCTGTCCATCGGCCTGAACCGACAGGGCCGGGACGGTGTACGTGCCCGGCTTGACGGGCGTGAGCTCCCAGACGTACGTCAGGCTGACGTTGCGCGTCATGTGCCCGTTGATGATGGTGGTCTGCTCGCTTCGGCTGGGCGTGCCCAGCGACCGGGTCGAGACGCCCTCTATCTCGGGCAGCGTGGGCGGCTCGTGTTGCGAAGCGTTGGAGACCTGCAGCTGCAGGTAGACGGACATGCCGACGTAGGCTTCGCTGGTCGAGAGCTTCGCGCGGACCTCGGCGGCCGCGGCCAGGCTCGCACCGGCGACGGCCAGTGCCGCCATCGCCAGCCAGCCGGCCCGGCGGAGTGTTCGATCGATATGTTGCGAAGTGGTTCTCATGGTGGTTACCAGTCCTTCTCTACCGGCGGCTGGTATTGCTTCTGCTGCTGGAATTTCTCGATGCGGCGGCGCAGGTGGCGGTCGCGGATTTTCTGCAGCAGCCGGGCGGCTTCCTGCTCGCTGAGCTGGCGGGGTTTTTCCTGGTTGGGTCGGGCCGAGCCTGCCTGACCCTGCCCCTGGCCAGGCTGGGGTTGCTGGTCGCTCTGACTGGGCTTGGGTTGCTGCTTCTGCTGCTGTTGCTTCTGCTGGTCCGGCTGCGATTGCGGCTGAGGTTTCGGCTCGGCCTGGTCCTTGTTCTTTTCCTTCTGCTCAGAGTTCTGCTGCTGCTGTTGTTGTTTCTGTTGATCCTGCCTGTCCTGTGACTTCTTCTGGTTGTCCTGCTGCTTCTGCTGCTGGTTTTTCTGGTCGCGGCTTTGCTGGTCTTTCTGGTCCTGCTTCTGCTGGTCCTTCTGCTGATCTTTCTTTTGCTGCTGCTGTTTCTCTTGCTGCTTGAGCTGGTCGATGAGCTTGCGGGCCAGTTCGGTATTGGCTCGGGCGTCGGTGTCGGCGGGGTTGGTGGCCAGGGCTTCGCGGTAGAGGGTGACGGCCTGGTTGAGCTGCTCGATGGCTCCCTGCGTGTCGGGCTGCTGCTGGTTCTCCAGCAGCTTCAAGGCGCGGGCGTAGCGACAGTTGCCCAGGTTGTACCTCGCCCGGGCGGCGAGCGATTCATCGCCGCGGGAGATCGCCTCGGCGAAGAGCTGCTCGGCCTGGTCGAGCTGGCGGGCCTGCCAGGCGGAGACGGCCTGGTTGTAGACGGCCTCGGCGCGGGCGGCCGGGTCGACCTGCACGGGCTGGCTGGCCGGCGCGGGTGCGGGCGGCTGTTGGGCGGCCGGGCTGTTCTGCCCGAATGCCAATACCGGCAGGGCCCCCAGCAGGGCCACCGCGATGACGAACGCGAGCATGAGATTGCCCGCATAACTGGCAGAATGGATGGGCCGGGGGGTCATTGGGTGCGGGCCTCCCTTCGTCGCAGGCCGGCGACCAGGAGCATCTCGGCCAGCAGCAGCGCCACGGCCGGGCCGATGAGCCACTGGTACCGCGGGATGTAGCGGTCGAGCATGGCCTTGCGGTATTCCCGCTGCGGGATCACACCGATGTGCTGGCGGTAGACGGCGGGCATGTCGACGGTTTTGACCCCGGCGGGGATGTAGGCTCCGCCGCCGGCCAGGGCGATGTCTTCCAGCGTCTTGCCCTGCATTTTGCTGACGACGGGCTGGCCGTTGTAGGTCAGCACCCGGCCCTTGCCGGTCGGAATCGTTGAACCGTTGGGGTCGCCCAGGCCGACCGTGAACACGCGGATACCCGTGTCGCGGAGAATCTCGCGGGCGACGTCGGCGGGGTCCGAGCCGTGATCTTCGCCGTCGGTCAGCAGGACGATGGCTTTGTGGTCGGCGGTTTCGTCGACGAAGCTGGCCGCTGCCGTATCGAGTGCGTCGGCGAGGCTCGACCCGCCGCGGGTGACGGTGTGCGGGCCGACTTCCTGCAGGGCCATTTTTACGTCGGAGTAGTTGGTCGTCAGCGGCACGATCTGCCGGGCCGACCCGCCGAAGCAGACCAGCGCCACGCGGTCGCCGCCGAGTTCGTCCAGCATGTCGGTAATGTACTGCGATGCCCGCGCCAGGCGGTAGGGCGTGGCGTCGCGGGCCTGCATCGACCGCGAAACATCCAGCGCGAAGACGATATCAATGCCCCGCTGGCGAACCTCGGTTGGCTTCTTGCCCCATCGCGGATCGGCCAGGCCCAGCGCCACGGCCAGCGTCGCCGCCGTCAACAGAACCGCTGCGATCATCCCCCTGGCCGTCCGCCCGGGCCCGGCCAGGCTCGGCAGGAGTCGCTCGGCTGCAAACCGCCGCAACGCCCGCCGACGCCACAACCCCGCCCCCAATGCGACGACAGCCACCGCAGCGCCGACCCACATCGCGGGGAAGTAATCCGGGTTGTTCCATACGATCTCGTTCATTTTTGGCATACGCCCAATCGCAACGGGGCATCATTTTTCAGTCGTGGTTTTTTCATTCGCGCTATTCGTGCCATTCGTGGACTGTTTTGCTTTATGTAGTACGCCCGACGGTGCGTGGCGGTTCGCGGTTTTTACGGCACGGCCCGCCAGACGGTGCGCGACAGTAGCACCTCGCCCGCCAGGGCCAGCAGTGCCAAAAGCAACAGCGGCGGGAGCGTCATGCCCCCCAGCCGGGCCGGCCTGACGGCCAGCTCGCGGTAGTCGCCGTAGCGTTGCTGCTCGATGCGGGTTGTTTCGAGCTGGTCGATGGTGGCGTAGATGGCGGCGAGGCTTTCGGTGTCGGTCGCGCGAAAGTACTCTCCGCCGGTGATGCGGGCGATTTCCTTGAGCGTCTTTTCGTCGATCTTCACGTTGATCCGTCGTAGCGTGCGTCGCCCGGTGAAGGGGTCGGTCGCGGGGATCGGCGCCCGACCGGTCGTGCCCACGCCGATGGTGTAAATCCGCATGTTCAGCGAGCGGGCCAGCTCGGCCGCGGCCAGGGGGTCGAGGTCGCCGGCGTTGTTCTCGCCGTCGGTCAGCAGGATCAGCACCTTCGACTCGATCTCATCGCGGCCGTCGTCTTTGGTCTTCAGGGCGCGGAGGCGTTCGGTCGCCAGGCCGATCGCATCGCCGATGGCCGTGCCATCCTCGTCGCGTCGGGTGACGATGCGCGTATCGCCCAGCCGGGCCAGCAGGTAGTCATGGTCCAGGGTGAGCGGACAGGCATTGTCAGCATACCGGGCGAAGGTCACCATGCCGATCAGGTCGGCCGGTCGGCCCGTCAGTTCGAGTTCCTCGTCGCCGGAGACGAATCGCCGGACGACGTCCTTGACGGCCGTCAGGCGGTCGACGTGCTGGCCGTCGAGCTGGAAGTCCATCGCCTGCATGCTGCCCGAGTGGTCGATGAGCATCTCGATGGCGATGCCTTCGGAGAAGAGGCGTGTCTTTTCGTTGCCCTCCATTGGCCGGGCCAGGGCGACGACAAGCGTCGTCAGTGCCACGGCGCGCAGCACGGGGGGAATCCACCGCAGGCGGATGCGCCAGGTTCGTTTGAGCGTCGCTGCCTGGGCGGTGGAGCTGAACAGTACGGCCCGGCTGGCGCGGCGGCGCAGCTGGTAGAGCAGCACGGCCGCAACGACCGGCAGGAGAAGCAGGAACCATGGGTCGCGGAAGATCATGCCGCCACCTGCCTTTTTTGGGGGCCTGCCTGGGTGGCGGTGATGAAGGTGCGGGCCTCGGCCAGGGCGTCGCGGGCTTCGTCGGCCGAGGGGCGCAGGCGGGCGAATTTCACCAGGTCGGTGCGGGCGAGCAGGTCGGCGAGCATTTTCTGTTGGGGCGGGTCGAACCATTCATGGGAGGTCATCTCGTCGAGGAACTCGCGTGTCGTCAGCCGGGGAGCGGCCAGGTCGAACGCCTCAGCGAGGTAGGTCCGCAGGATGTCGGTCAGCTCGGCCAGCAGTTCGGCGAGTTGCTCGGGCGTGGTGCAGGCGGCTGGGTCGATGCGGGCGAGCCGGGCCAGGGCGCGTCGCTCGGCGCGTTGGGCGCGTCGGCGGCGGTACCACACCACCAGGGCGGTCAGCCCGGCTGCGGCCAGCAGGGCCGCGGCGATGAGGGCGGCCGGTCCGAGCCAGCGGTGTTGCGGCTCGGCGGGGATGGGTACGGCGCCCTTGATGTCGCGGGGCTGTTTGGGGTCGGCCTGGCCGGTGAGCACCGAGCGGATGCGGAAGGGCACGACCGGCGTCTGCAGCGTGCGGGGCTGGCCCAGGCCGGTGCGGGTGTCCACGGCGCGGACGGTCAGTGCGGGCAGCTCGGCCGGGCCTGCATCGAGGGCGGTCAGGGTCATGTCCAGCTGCCAGATGCGCCCGGTGGGGCTGGGCAGGTCGCGCAGGGATGAGTGTGCTTCGACCTCGAACCGCCCGAGTGTGTCATGGACCTCCGGCAGGGTGACGGTCACGCCGGGCGGGGCGGTCACGCGGAGGGTCAGGCGGATCGGCTCGGCGACGGCCGCGGATGCCTTATCGGCCGAGAGGCGCAGGGTGATGTCGTCTCGCGTGACGGTCTTGTCGATCGGGGGCGGGGCCGTATCCGGCTGGGGCTCGCTGCGCGTATCGCAGGCGGCAGCCAGTCCGGCCAGCAGAGCCAGGGCGAGCAGGCGGCGGGTCATCGGCGCACCTCCCGCTTGTGGAAGAACCGGCGGATGGGTTCGACGAAGTCTTCGTCGGTGCGGAGGTGGATGGCGTCGGCGTCGAGGCGGCCGAAGAAGTGGTCTCGCTGCTGGGCCTGGGCGCGGGCTCCGGCGGTGTACTGGGTGCGGACGGCCCGGCTGGCGGTGTCGACGAGGCAGGGCTGGCCCGTCTCGGCGTCGCGCAGCTCGATGAGCCCGACGTTGGGCAGCTCGAACTCACGCGGGTCTTCGATGACCACCGGGATGATGTCGTGCCGCCTCCGCGAGACGCGCAGGTTCCGCTGGTAGCCGTCGTCGAGAAAGTCGCTGAGCAGGAAGACCACGGCCCGGCGTTTGACGACCTTGCGCAGGTGGTCCAGGGCCAGGCGGATGTCGGTACCGGCTCCGGCGGGGTGGGCCGCCAGCAGCTCGCGGATGACGCGCAGGACGTGGCGCGAACCCTTGCGGGCCGGCAGGGAGGTTTCGATGCGGTCGGTAAAGCCGATCATCGCGACCTTGTCGTTGTTGTCGATCGCCGAGTAGGCCAGCGTCGCGGCGACCTCGGCGATGAGGTCCCGCTTGAGCTGCCCGACCGAGCCGAAGCCCTCACTGGCCGAGAGGTCGACCAGCAGCACGACGGTCAGCTCTCGCTCCTCGCGGAAGAGCTTGACGTGCGGCTGGCCGGTCCGGGCGGTGACGTTCCAGTCGATCGAGCGGACGTCGTCGCCCATCTGGTAGGGGCGGACCTCCTCGAACTCGATGCCGCGGCCCTTGAAGGCGGAGTGGTACTGCCCGGCCAGCATGTCGTCGGCCAGGTGCGAGGTGCGGATCTCGATCCGTCGGACCTTCTTGAGCAGCTCGGAATGGTCAATCGTCTCGGGCATGGTGGGGGGTGCGGGTTACGGAACGGGGACGTGCTCGAGGATCAGGGCGATGACGTCCTCGGGGGTTTTCTCCTCGGCCTGGGCTTCGTAGGTGACGATGACGCGGTGGCGGAGGATGTCCATGGCGACGTCTTTGACGTCTTCGGGCACGACGTAGGCCCGGCCGGCCAGGAACGCGTTGGCCCGGGCGGCGAGCGTCAGGGCGATGGTGGCGCGCGGGCTGGCGCCGTAGTCGATGAGTTCCTCGGCGGGGATGTTGTACCGCCGGGGGTCGCGGCTGGCCATGACGAGGTCGACGATGTAGTCGCGCACCTTGTTGTCGACGTAGATCGCATCGACGAGGGTGCGGGCGGTGGCGATGTCGAAGGCCTGCATGACCGGGCGGATGGGCAGGTCGGGCTGGGTGGTGGCCATGCGGTCGAGGATCATGCGTTCCTCGTCTCGCGTGGGATAGCCGACCATCACCTTGAGCATGAAGCGGTCGACCTGGGCTTCGGGCAGGGGGTAGGTGCCCTCCTGTTCGATGGGGTTCTGCGTGGCCAGCACGAGGAACGGCTCGTCGAGGGGGTGGGTCTCGTGGCCGATGGTGACCTGGCGCTCCTGCATGCACTCCAGCAGGGCACTTTGGACCTTGGCCGGGGCGCGGTTGATCTCGTCGGCGAGGATGAGGTTGCTGAAGATCGGCCCCTTCTGGACGGTGAAGGTCTGGCTCTGCGGCTGGTAGATCATCGTGCCGATCAGGTCGGCCGGCAGGAGGTCGGGCGTGAACTGCAGCCTCTGGAAGCCGGTATCAATGCCTTTGGCGAGGCTGGCTACGGCGAGGGTTTTGGCCAGGCCGGGCACGCCCTCGATGAGCAGATGGCCTCGACAGAGCAGGCCGATGAGCATGCGGTTCAGCAGGTGGTTCTGGCCGACGATGACCTGGCCGATCTCTTCCAGCAGCCGGCGGAAGGGTTCGCTGGCGGGGGTGATTTTCTCGGCCAGGGCGGTCACGTCCTGGTGGGTGGGTTGCGGTGTGGGTGTCATGGGTTGTCCTTTCGTCTGGCAGCAACGGATCCCGGAAGCTCGGCCGGGCCGATGTGACTGTTATACGCCCGCGAGGGAAAAAGGGTTCGCTGCGAGCGGAAAAATTTTCCGCCGGGGAGGGGCGATGGGCAGCAGGGAGTAGGCAGTGGGCAAAGGATTGATTCGATTCTCTTCTGGCTCTCTGCCCGTTTGCTTTACGGCAGGACCGACCAGAACGCCTCGGCCACGGCCAGCAGGCCCGCGCCGAGGAGAATGACGCCGCACAGGCCGTTGACGCTGCGGAGGAATTTCGGCCCGACGCGGTCGGGCATGAAGCGGATGATCATCGCCAGGGCGGCAAACCAGCTCAGCGACCCGGCCAGGCCCAGCGGCCAGCCCCACCAGGCGGCCTGGGGGCCGATGGTCCGCCGGGCCGAGGCCAGCCAGAATGCCCCGGGCCCGATCCAGAAGAGCATCGTGCCTGGGTTGATGACTGTGATGCCGAACCCGCTGAGCACATCGCGCCACAGATGGGTTGGCGGGGCGGACTTGTACTTCTTCCGCATGCGGGCCACGTCGCGCAGCGTCAGCCTGGTTGCGCGGATCAGGAACGCTGCGCCCAGCGGCACGAGGACGACGGCTCCGACGATGGCGAAGGCTTTGTGCACGGCCGGGGTGTCGACGTGGCGCAGGATGGCCTGCCCGCCGGCCAGGACGGCTGCGAACCACAGGCTGTCGACCAGGGCCGAGCCTATGCCGCAGAAAAGCGCATGCGTCCACCGCCCGTGCACGCCGCGCCAGATGGCCAGCATGTTCACCGGCCCGATCGGCGCCGAAGACATCACGCCCAGCAGGTACGCCCAGCCCAGGATGGTAATCCACGGAAGCAAACTCTTGCACCTTGTACCACAGGGAATGTTAAATGTGGGTTAAAGACTCAGGAAGCGTCCCGAATTATACCGGAGGCGTCGCGATTGGTGGTATCCTGTGTCGATGCGAATACGAGGTGACTCATGACCGGGAAGTTCAGGACGTTGCGGCGGGGCAATGGGCAGGGGATCGTCTTTCTGCATGGCATGATGGGCGCGGCGGAGAACTTCCAGCAGGTTCTCCAGGCCCTGCCGGCCGGCTGCGGCGCCGCGGCGCTGGAGATTCCCTTCTTCGCCGAGGACGCCGAGCTGAATACCCTCGAGGCGATGGACCGCTACGTGACAGACTTTCTCGACTCCGGCGGGTATGACCGCGTGGTACTGGGGGGCAATAGCCTGGGGGGGCATATCTCGCTGCACCTGGCCCTGGCCATGCCGGAGAGAATCGCCGGGCTGATCCTCACCGGCAGCAGCGGGCTCTTCGAGCGTGACCTGGGAAGCCATCGCGGCGCGAACCCCGACCGCACCTGGTACCGCAACAAGATGAAGGAAATTTTTTACGACCCGGCCCACGTCACCGAAGACCTTGTCGACATGGTCGTCCATACGCTGGAGTCCCGCCGGTGCCGCCGTGTGCTGGTTTCGATGGCCAAGTCGGCCAAACGGGACAATCTCGCTGATCGGCTGGGGGAGATCGCCTGCCCGACGCTGCTGATCTGGGGCCGGGAGGATGGCATTACCCCGCCGGAGGTGGCCGAGGAGTTCCGCCAGCGGATACCGACCAGCGAGCTGTGCTGGCTGGACAAATGCGGCCATGCCGCTATGCTGGAGCGCCCGGAAGGTTTTGCCCGGGCGGTCTGCCGGTGGTGGAATGAGCATTTCACCTCGCCGGCGTCGCGTCTGGCCGGCGGAGCCATCGGCGCGAGTCCGGCGTAGCCGGCTGGCAAATCTCAACCCCATTGCAACGCATCGAGTGAACTGGTTAGGCTGGGCATTTTCTGGATATCTCCGCGGGGTCGACCGCACTCTGCGCCGCGCGGGTGCTGATCCGGGCTCGGCACAGCGGACTACCTTCGCCGAGCTCATCGACGCCGGGGGGGAGACGGCTTTCGGCGTGGAGCACGGCTTTGACGAGATCGCCACGCCGAGCGACTTTGCCGCACGCGTGCCGATTCGCGATTATGTCGCCTTCCTGCCGTGGGTCGAGCGGATGCTCGCCGGCGAGGAAGACGTGGCCTGGCCTGGCGTGGTCCGCCACTTCGCCCAGACCTCCGGAACGACGGCGGGCGATAAACGCATCCCTGTGACGCGCGACATGCAGCGAAGCAATGTCCGAGCGGCACTGCGGATTTTCGCGATGTACCGCCGGCGGAGCCCGGCCCGGCTGCGGCGCATGCTGGACGGCAAGCTGCTGTTCCTCGGCGGGTCGACGGCCATGACGCGCATCGAGTCCGGCGCGATGGTGGGCGACTTGAGCGGCATTGCCACCGGGAGCATCCGCTGGCCGTTGACGACCCTCTACGAGCCTGGCGAGGACCTGGCCCTGCTGGACGACTGGGAAGTCAAAATCCAGCGCGTCGCCGAGAAACTCGCCACCGCCGACGTGCGATTCATCACCGGCATGCCGAGCTGGGTCAAGGTGCTCATCGAACGCATCTGCGAAATTCGCGGCCTGGCCACCGACGGCTGTCTCGGGACCATCTGGCCGAACCTGCAACTGTTCGTGCACGGCGGGGTGAACTTCGGGCCGTATCGACCGGCCTTTGACCGCCTTGCTGGCGACCTGCCTCTGGAGTACCTGGAAGTGTACCCGGCCAGCGAGGGCTTCGTCGCCATCCAGGACCGCGCCGACGAGCCGGGCATGGAGGTGATGACGGATAATGGCCTGTTCTACGAGTTCGTGCCGCTGGAGCTCTGGGGCCAGGACAACCCGCCGCGGCTGACGATCGAGCAGGTCGAGCGGGACGTGCCCTACTGCGTGGTGCTATCGAGCAATGCCGGGCTGTGGGGGTATGACATTGGCGATGTGGTGCGGTTCGTTTCGCTCCGGCCGCCGCGGGTGGTTTTCGCCGGGCGGAACCGGCAGTTCATCAACGCCTTCGGCGAGAACATCATCGGCGAGCAGGTCAGCCAGGCCGTCGCCGCCGCCGCCCGGGCGACCGGCGCTGAGGTCACCGCCTTTACCGCCGGGCCCCGCTATGCCGAGCCGGGCCGACCCGGCGCGCACGAGTACGTCGTAGAGTTCGCCCGCCCCCCGGCCGATGAGGCTGCCTTCGCCGATACCATCGACGCGACGCTGCAGGAAGTCAACGTCGATTACTCCGTCAAGCGGCGCGGCGGGCTGGGCATGACGACGGTCGAAGTCCGGCCCGTACCGGCCGGGACGTTCTACCAATGGATGGCCCGGCGGGGCAAGCTCGGCGGGCAGCACAAAGTGCCCCTCTGCGCCAACGACCGCCGCTATCTCGACGAGCTGCTGGACACCACCGCCTGAAGCTCTTACCATGGCCGACGTTTCCCGCACTTCATTCAAAGGACCCATCATGGCCAAGCAAGCCCAATCCACCGCGAAAAAGAAACCCGCCCGCAAGGCGCCCTCCCGAAAATCTTCTGCCGGCAAGACCTCGAACAAGGCCGTCCGCATCGGGCTCATCGGCTACGGCCGGGCCGGGCGAAGCATGCACATCGGCGAGCTCAGCCGGCGCAAGGGCAAGTTCAAGGTCGTCGCCGGGTACGATCCAGACAAGGCCCGCCGCGAAAAAATGGTCGAGGAACTCGGCTGCCGCGTCTACGACAGCTACGAAGACCTGCTCGGCGATCCGGACGTCGAGCTGGTCGACATCGCCAGCCCGAGCAACGACCACGTCCCCCAGGCCGTCGCCGCCCTGAAAAAGGGCTTCGACGTCTTCCTGGAAAAGCCCATCGCCCCGAACACAGCCGAGGCCCGCAAGCTCGTCGCCGCCGAGAAGAAATCCAAGGGCGCACTCTATGTGCGTCACAATCGTCGCTTCGAGCCGGCCTTCCAGCACATCCGCGAGATCATCGCCAGCGGCATCCTCGGCGAGGTCTACGAAATCAAGCTCCGTCGCGTGCAGTACCAACGGCGGGACGACTGGCAGACGCTGATCGACTGCGGCGGCGGGCAGTTGCTCAACTGGGGCCCGCACATCATCGACCATGGCCTGCGGTTCCTCGAATCGCCTCTGACTGACCTGTGGAGCGATCTGAAAAAAGTCGCCGCCGTCGGCGATGCCGAGGATCATCTCAAGATCGTCATGAAGGGCGAGAACGAGCGACTCGTCGACCTGGAAATCTCCGGCGGCTCGGCCATCCCCGAGCCGGTCTACATCGTCTCGGGTACCAGGGGCGGGTTGGTGACGCACGACGAGAAAACCCTTGATCTGCGTTACCTCGACCCGAAGCAGAAACTCTCCCGCCGCCGGGCCAAGAAAAGCTCCCCGCCGTATGGAGGCTTCGGCAGCCCGGACAAACTCAAGTGGATCGAAAAATCCATTCCCGTCAAACCCAAGCTTAAGGTCACGACCGATTCGATCTGGGACTACGCCTTCGATTCGATCCGTAAGGGCAAGGCCTTTCCGATCACGCTGGAAGAGGCTTTGCAGGTCGTCGACGTCTACACCCGCGTCAAGAAGGGGACGCCGTTCGACCCGGCCGTCAAGGCCGCCAAGAA
>CAZCDM010000024.1:0-19976 GCA_964497475.1 uncultured Planctomycetaceae bacterium | reverse complement strand
CGAGTGAAACTGAAGCGACTCTACCCATCCTTTTAGATGGGACAGACTACTAGGTCGTGCGGCCGGAAAAAATTCCCCCCCTGTCCTCTCTTGCCTCGACCTCGCGATCTGGTACAATCGCGGGCTACCTGTTTCGCGATACCCGCACTGGCGATTTACGAAAGGACCTGTAGCGACATGGCAGAAGTAACCCTTGAGAATGTCTACAAAATCTACCCCGGCGATGTTCTGGCCGTGGATGACTTCAACCTGAATATCGCCGACGAAGAGTTTATCGTGCTCGTCGGCCCCAGTGGCTGCGGCAAGAGTACCACCCTGCGTATGGTTGCCGGGCTCGAAGAAATCACCAAGGGCACGATCCAGATCGGCGACCGCGTCGTCAACGAAGTGGCCCCCAAGGACCGCGACATCGCCATGGTGTTCCAGAACTACGCCCTGTACCCGCACATGTCGGTCTACAAGAACATGGCCTTCGCGCTGAAGCTGCGTAAGTTCCCCAAGGAAGAAATCGACTCCCGCGTTCGCGAGGCGGCCGATGTCCTCGGCATTGGTAATCTGCTGGAACGCAAGCCCAAAGCCCTCTCCGGTGGACAGCGTCAGCGTGTGGCCGTCGGCCGGGCCATCGTGCGTCACCCCGCGGCGTTCCTCTTCGACGAGCCGCTGTCGAACCTCGACGCCAAGCTGCGCGTCTCCATGCGGGCCGAGCTCAAACGGCTGCACCACACGCTGCGGACCACGACCATCTACGTCACGCACGACCAGGAAGAGGCCATGACCCTCGGCGACCGCATCGTCGTGATGAAGGATGGCATTATCCAGCAGATCGGTTCTCCGCTGCAGGTCTACACCCGCCCGGTCAACCAGTTCGTCGCTGGCTTCGTCGGCACGCCGCCGATGAACTTCATCAACGGCAAGCTCGTCGGCAAGGAAGGCGGCGTGTGGTTCGACGAGGGGGCCTTCCAGCTCCGCCTGCCCGAAGACAAGGCCGCCCGCGTCACCAAGGCCGTCGGCACGGAGGTCGTCCTGGGCATCCGTCCCGAAGCCATGAGCCTCGAAGCTGACGGACGCTTCAAAGAGAATCACAACGTCATGCCCCTCAAGGCCAATGTCGTCGAGCCCCTCGGCGATAACATGGACATGTACTGCTCCACGCCGAACCATCCGCAGATCGTCGCCCGCGTCCACGCCGTGCCCGGCATCGAGGCCGACCAGGACGTCAAGCTCTACATCGACTCGACGCGAATGCACATCTTCGAGCAGGGCGAGCTGGGCGCAAACATTTCCCTCGTCGAGGAAGCGCAGCAGGTCTTGGCCTGAGCGGCCCGGCAAGCTACAATGGCGGCATGACCGCACGAACGCTGGCATGTTGGCTTTCCCTGGCTGTGATGCTGCTCGGCCTGACCGGGCTCCGCGCCCAACAGCCCGTCTCTGCACCCGCAACGTCGCAGAACGCATCGGCCCCGACCACCAATGATGCCTCCACGCCCAGCCCGACCGTGCTCACGCTGAGTCCCGACGAGAAACAAGTCCTCGTCACCGTCCACGACGAGACCGACTGGGTCGCCGAGAACGCCTTCTTCCTGCTGATGAGCAAAGTCGCCGCCCTGGAGCAGGAGAATTGGCCGAGCAATCTCGACTCGCCCGCCCCGGCCAACCTCATCGACCGGCCCGACCGCTACCGCTACGAGCCCATCGCCATCACCGTCCGCATCTGGCGGATCATGGAACTCTCCACCGCCAACCGTCGCCTCCGCTCCAACTACTACTGGCCCCGCGACAAAACCCTCTACGAAATCCAGGCCACCAGCGCCCTGCCCCCCGGGCCGGACGGCACGCCCGTCGGCGAGCCGATCATCCTCTTTGCCGACCACAAGCCCCTCCGCCTGCCCAAACCCACCGCCGCCGAGAACGGCCGCTACCAGTACGCCTCCGGGCCGGAATACCGCATCGAGGGGCTCTTCTACAAAACCATCCGCCGCCCCGGCGAAAAAGACAACCTCATGCACACCATGCCGGTCATCCTCACGGTCCGGGCCGAGCCGACCTACCGCACCTTCGTGCACGAAAAGTCCGGCTCGCTCAAGGCCGTCATGACCGTGCTTCTGGGCTGCGGACTCGTGGCCGGGTATTTCTTCGTCAAGCGACACCTGCTGGGCAAACGCAAGGCCACCGATCGGCCTCGCTTCAGCGAGTACACCCCCCTGCGGGATTCCGACGACTCCGAGGAGCCGGTCGACCCGGCCCTGGCCGCGGCGGCCGAGCAATACCGTCGCGAGCATGGCGACGAAACCGAGGATTCCGCATGAGCCAATCGCGAACCGTACCCGTCGAGCTGTGCGATCGCAGCTACGACATCCGCATCGGTGCCGGGCTGCTGGGCGAACTCGGCCAGACCCTCGCCGCACTGCACCCCAGCGGGCAGGTCGTCGTCATCTCCGATTCGACCGTCGCGGCCCTGCACGGCCCGGCCGCCATGGCGAGCCTCACCGCCGCCGACCGCAACGCATGGCTCGCCACGCCCATGGCCGCCGGCGAGCAGAACAAAACCCTCGCCACCGCATCGGCCCTGTTGGATGAACTGCTCGGCCACGAGCCGGCCATCGACCGCGGCAGCGTGGTCGTCGCCCTCGGCGGCGGCGTGCCGGGCGACGTGGCCGGCTTTGTCGCTGCGGTGACCCTGCGAGGCATCGCCGTGCTGCAAGTGCCCACGACGCTTCTGGCCTGCGTGGACAGCTCCGTCGGCGGCAAGACCGGCGTGGACCACCCGGTCGGGAAGAATCTCATCGGCGCATTCCACCAGCCACGCGGCGTGGTCATCGATGTCGAGACCCTCCGCACCCTGCCGCTGGCCCAGCTCCGCAACGGCCTGGCCGAGTGCGTCAAGCACGCCGTCATCCGCGATGCGGCCCTGCTGGATTTCATCGAAGCCCACGCCGACACTCTCCAGGCCGGCCAGGACGGCCAGTTGCAATTCCCCGCCGATGTCATGATCGAACTCATCGCCCGCAACGTCGCCATCAAGGCCGCCGTCGTCGCCGACGACGAACGCGAAGCCGGCTGCCGAGCCCACCTGAACTTCGGCCACACCCTCGGCCACGCCATCGAAGCCGAGGCCGGTTTCGGCCAGCTCGGCCACGGCCAGGCTGTCAGCCTCGGCATGGTCGCCGCCAACCACATCGCCGTCAGTCGAGGCCTCCTCGATGCCGCCCTCGCCGACCGCATCACCGCCCTGCTGAACCGTCTGGCCCTGCCGACCCGCCGGGCCGACCTCGACGCCAAGGCTCTGCTGGCCCGCATGCGTCACGACAAAAAGGCCCGGGCCGGCAAGGTGCGATTCGTCCTGGCCGATGCGCTCGGCAGCGTAGCGATCTACGACGACGTTTCCGACGACGAAGCCCGCGCCGCCATCGCCGCCCTCGCCCAATAGCACCGCGCACGGCCGGGTGTATCGCCCGGCCCGATGTGCTATAATCCGCCCATGACCAACGCCACCAACACCACGCCCGACCTCTCCGTCGACATGGCCGGAGTGAAACTCGCCAACCCGCTGATGACCGCCAGCGGCACGTGCGGCTACGCCGACGAGTACGCCGACTTCGTCGACCTCAGCCGACTCGGCGCCTTCGTCACCAAGTCCATCTCCGTCGAGGTCCGCAAGGGCAATGACTACCCGCGCGTCATCGAGACCCGCGCCGGCATGCTCAACGCCATCGGGCTGGCCAACGTCGGGCTGGAAGCATTTCTCGAAACCAAAGTCCCCCAGCTCGAAGCGCTCGGCCTGCCGGTCTTCGTCAACGTCGCCGGCACTACGCCGGAGGATTACCTCGCCGTCGTCGAAGCCCTCGCCGAGGTCGACATCGTCCGAGGCTGCGAGCTGAACATCTCCTGCCCCAACGTCAAAGCCGGCGGCATCCAGTTCGGCGTCGACCCCGGCGCGGTCGAGGAAATCACCCGCACCATCAAGCCCGCCTGCGGAAAAAACATCCTCATCGTCAAGCTCAGCCCCAACGTATCGGACATCACCGAAACGGCCGCTGCCGCCGTGGCCGGCGGCGCCGACGCCCTGAGCCTCATCAACACCTTCACCGCCATGGCCATCGACGTCGAAACCCGTCGGCCCGTCCTGGCCAACCGCACCGGCGGGCTTTCCGGCCCGGCCATCCGCCCCATCGCCGTCTACATGGTCCACCGCGTCTACACCGCCGTCGCACGCGAGGCTGGCGTACCCATCATCGGCATGGGCGGCATTCAGACACCCAACGACGCACTGGAGTTCCTCCTGGCTGGCGCCAGCGGCCTGGCCATCGGAACCTCCCTCTTCATCGACCCCCGCTGCATCGTGACCATCGCAGATGGCATTGCCGATTACCTCAACCGCCACGGCCTGGATTCCATCAGCCAGATCATCGGCTCGATGGACTCCTGAAACCCGCCCGCAAGAAGGCAAACAGCATGGGCGGGGCCTTCTTATATTAAGTGGTTTTTAATTTCAATCGGCTTATATGACAATTCTCGGATATTTCATTGACTATCGGACCGGGGCGTGGTTTTATGATCGTTTGCATCTGGGTGAAGGGTCGCTGTTTTTGTCTGGGCCTCCGCGATGGGGGACGACGGGACGTTGACAGCGCGAAACGTGTGCTACAATTCGCTGGCGGGCAGAGCGCCTGACCAGGCAGATAAACAAGCGTCGGAGCAATCATGCGTGTGTTCATGCTAGGCTGGGAGTTCCCCCCGTTCATCAGCGGCGGACTCGGTACGGCCTGCAAGGGCCTGACGCGCGGGCTCGACGAAATCGGCGTGGATGTCTGCTTCGTGCTGCCCACAGCCGTTCCGATCGAGGGCACGACCCAGACGCACGTCACACTTCGCAGCCCGACCGACCTGCTCAACGACATCGGCGACGAGGCTTCCGCCGGGCCGGGGCAATACAAACATGTTGAGTTCCGCCAGGTCGCCGCCGCTCTGCAGGCCTACGGCGACATCGACCCGGCTGCGACGATCGAACTCGAAGACGACCTCCGCTGCCTCGAAGCCCAGGACGACGCGCCCGCCCGCGACCTGAAGATTCTCCGCGAGCACGCCCGCGCGGTAAAAACCAAGCACCTGCTGCGCGAGGCGATTCGCGCAGCGGCCCTGAACGAAAAGCCCGTCAGTGAAAGCGGCAACAGTCGCGTCATTGGCGGCGGGGGCATCCATTACGCCGGCGATATGATGAGCCAGGTGCACCGCTACGCCCAACTCGCAAGCTCCCTGGCCATCAGCGAACCCTTCGAGGTCATCCACGCTCACGACTGGATGACCTACCCGGCCGGCATTGCCGTCGCCGCCGTCACCGGCAAGCCCCTGGTCGTCCACGTCCACTCGACGGAGTTCGACCGCTCCGGCCAGAACGTCAACCAGGCTGTCTACGATATCGAACGCGCCGGCATGCACGCCGCCGCCCGCGTCGTCTGCGTCAGTCACCTCACGCGCAACATCGTCGTCAACCGCTACGGCGTGCCGAGCGAGAAGGTCCACGTCATCTACAACGCCGTCGAGTCCGACGAGGCCTCCATGCCCATGAGCCCCATCGAACGCGACGAGAAAATCGTCCTGTTCCTCGGGCGCATCACCATGCAGAAGGGCCCGGAGTACTTCCTCCGTGCCGCGCGGAAAGTCGTCGACCGCTACGACAAGATCCGCTTCGTCATGGCCGGCAGCGGCGACATGATCCAGCAGTGCATCCGCGAAGCCGCCGACCTCAAGCTCGGCCGACACGTCACTTTCACCGGCTTCCTCCGCGGCGGCGACGTCGCCCGCATCTTCCGCATGGCCGACCTTTACGTCATGCCCAGCGTCTCCGAGCCGTTCGGCATTGCCCCGCTGGAAGCCATGAGCCACGACGTGCCCGTCATCATCTCCCGCCAGTCGGGCGTCTCGGAAGTCCTCACCCACGTACTGAAGGTCGACTTCTGGGACATCGACGAGATGGCCAACAAAATCCTTGCCGTGCTGCGCCATGAGCCCCTGCAAAACGCTCTCCGCGAACATGGCCGATTCGAGCTGCAGAAGCTCTCCTGGCAGGACAGCGCCAGGCAGCTCAAGGACGTCTACGAAACATTGCTCGGCTGAGGACCTCCGCGATGGACCATCACAGTTTTCCCGCGGCCGATCCGATAGCTTCATCCCGGCCCGGCCGGTTTGACAACCCCTTGCATTCTGCCGTCTTGCGAGTCTAATACCCTCATGGCTTCCGTCGTCTTTTACTTTCAGGTGCACCAGCCCTTCCGGCTGCGTCGCTACAGCGTCTTCGATACCGCCGCGAGCTACTTCGACCAGGACAGCAACGAGCGGATTCTGCACAAAGTCTCCGATAAGTGCTACCTGCCGATGAACGAGCTGATGCTCGACTGCATCAAAGCTCACGAGGGACGTTTCCGCATCAGCTATTCCATCACCGGCACGATCATCGAGCAGCTCCGCATGTGGAGGCCGGACGTGCTCAAGAGTTTTCAGGACCTCGCCGAGACCGGCTGCGTGGAGTTCATCTCCGAGACGTACTACCACAGCCTGAGCTTCCTCTACCACCGCGAGGAGTTCATCCGCCAGACGCAGATCCACTGCGAGCTGATGGAGGAGCTTTTCGGCCAGCGGCCCAGAATTTTCCGCAACACCGAGCTGACGTACAACAACGATGTCGCCGGCTGCGTCGAGGATATGGGCTTCGATGCGATCCTCACCGAGGGGGCCGACTATGTGCTGGGCTATCGCAGCCCGAACTTCGTCTACAACCCGCCCAATTGCGGCGACCTGCGGCTGATGATGAAGAACTACCGCCTCAGCGACGACATCGCATTCCGCTTCGGCAACCAGGCCTGGCCCGAGTGGCCCATGACCACCGAGAAGTTCGCCCAATGGGTCGACCAGATCAACGGCAATGGCTACGTCTGCAACCTGTTCATGGACTACGAAACCTTCGGCGAGCACCAGTGGGCCGACACGGGCATCTTCGAGTTCATGCGCTCGCTGCCCGGGGCGGTGATGGAGTCCGGCAAGAATGACTTCTGCACCATCAGCCAGGCCATCGAACGCTACCCCAGCGTCGGCGAGGTCGACGTGCCGCACATGATCTCCTGGGCCGACACCGAGCGGGACCTTTCCGCCTGGCTGGGCAATTCCATGCAGTCCAACGCCCTGCACGACGTCTACGAACTCGCCCCGGCCGTGCTGGCCAGCAACGATATCGAACTCATCGGCGACTGGCGCAAGCTCCAGACCTCCGACCACTTCTACTACATGTGCACGAAGTACTTCGCCGACGGCGACGTCCACAAGTACTTCAACCCCTACGAGTCGCCCTACGACGCCTACATCAACTTCATGAACATCCTGGACAACGTCCGCCAGCGTTGCCCCTGAGCCCGCACTGAAAGGACGCCCCATGGCTGCCGGCCTGCCGAAATCCAAACCCGTCTCCGCAGACGTCGGCCTCGACGCCCTGCTCCAGCGTGAATGGCTCCGCAGTAACGAACTCGGCACGTACTCGGCCCAGAACCTCCTGGCCGGCAACGCCAGGCGATACCACGGCCTGCTCGTCGCGGCCACCCTCCCGCCGGTCAAACGCGTCGTCGCTCTCGGCACGGTCATGGAGCAGCTACACATCGGTGGGAAAATCTACGACCTGGCGGCCAACGAGTTCATCGACGCCGTCTGCCCCGACGGCCATACCCACTTCACCGAATACCGCGACGACGAAGCCGCCACCTTCGTCTACCGCCTCGGCAAGACCACCCTCCGCAAACGCGTCCTGCTGAGCGATACCGACAACGCCGTCGCTGTCCGCTACGATATCACCGGGCCGGCCGAGAAGTTGCTGATCCGCCCGTTCACCCCCCTGCGGGATTTCCACTCGCTGCGAACCTGCTGCAACCCGGACTGCTTCGAAGTCACCCCGGCCGAATCGGCCGTCACCGTCACCGTCACCGGCGAGGACCCCGCCGTCGGCCCGCTGCACCTGGCGACCAACCGAGGCCACTTCGAACACGACCAGCAATGGTGGTACCAGGTGCTCTATCGTCACGACATCGCCCGCGGACAGGAAGGCACGGAAGACATTTTTTCGCCGGGGCTCTTCGTCTGGCAGCCGGAAAAGAACAAAAAGCTCACGCTGACGGCCCGGCTGTGCTGCCCGTCGCTGCCCGAGCCGCCCGAGAAGCTCAAGTGGAAAATCACCCGCAAGGCCCGCCGCGATCGACAGGCCTCCTTCGCCGCCCCCTTCGCCAAGGCCGACCGCGCCACGCGCCGCCTCGCTGCCGCGGCGGCGAGCTTTTCCGTGCGGCGCATCTCCGCCGGCGGCGGCGAGGGCTCGTCCCTGCTGGCCGGGTTCCCCTGGTTCGCCGACTGGGGCCGCGATACCTTCATCGCCCTGCCCGGCGCCCTGCTGTGCACCGGCCAGCTCGACCTGGCCCGCAAGGTCTTCCGCACCTACGCCGACGCGCTCAGCGAGGGCATGATCCCCAACCGCTTCGACGACTACGGCGGGCTGCCGCACTACAACAGCGCCGACGCCTCGCTGTGGTTCATCATGGCCACCGCGCGATACATCGAGGCCATCGACGAGCCAACCCAGGACGCCTTCCTGGCGGAAGTGCTCCTGCCGAGCTGCCGCGCAATCGTCGACCACTACACCGCCGGCACGCGGTTCAACATCCACGCGACCGACGACGGCCTGCTGCACGCTGGCTCGCCGGATACGCAGCTGACCTGGATGGACGCCAAACTCGGCGAGGCCGTCATCACCAGCCGCTGGGGCAAGGCCGTCGAACTCAACGCGATGTGGCACAGTGCCCACTGCATGCTGGCCGAGTGGCTTCGCCCGAGCGACCCCGAAGAGGCCAACCGCTACGCCCGCCAGGCCGCCCGCATCGCCAGCCGATTCGTCGAGGTCTTCTGGAATCCGCAATTCGGCTGGCTCAACGATGTCGTCAACGCCGCCGGGGCCGACGCCTCGCTGCGACCCAACCAGGTCTTCGCCGTCTCCCTGCCGCACAGCCCGCTCTCGCCCGCCCAGCAGCGGGCCATCCTCGATGTCGTCCGCGACGAACTGCTCACCCCGGCCGGGCTGCGCACCCTCTCGCCACGCGACCACCGCTACCGCCGACGCTACGGCGGCTCGTGGGAAAGTCGCGAGCAAGCCTACCACCAGGGCACGGTCTGGCCGTGGCTAATCGGCGGGTTCATCGAGGGTTGGCTGAAGGTGTACCCCGACGCCGAATCCATCGCCCGGGCCGAGCAGTGGCTCGAACCCCTCGGCGAGCAGCTCGACGTGGCCTGCATCGGCCAGCTCAACGAAATCCACGATGGCGACGACCCGCACGCCCCGAGAGGCTGCTTTGCCCAGGCATGGAGCGTGGCCGAGGTGCTTCGCGCCCGCTGCCTCGTCGCCAGGGCCAAGGCATCGCTGTGAGGACTCCGCTGCGTCTGCTCGTCGCGACGGCCCTGCTGGCCCTGCCCGCACTCGCCCGCGCCGACTCGCTCCGCGCATCGCTCCAGCCAGCCGACGATCAGCCCGCCGGAGAGGCCTGGCGACGCGCCCGGCTGACCCTGACCAACCCGACCTCCACCGAGGCCGCCGCCGTACGCATCCGCGCCGCCGCTGGCGGCCCGGCCCGCCTCGTCCCGATCCTCCTGCCACCCGGCAGCGAGGCCGAGATTGACGTGCTCATCCCCGCGCTGCGATCGCTGCAGCCCTGCCGCATCGACCTGCTCGCATCGACGGATCCCTTGGCTCAACCCATCGCCACCGGCGAGGCCACCATCGACTGGCCCGCTGCGTTGCTCTCGCCGGACATCTGGCACGGCCGCGCGGCCTACCAGAACCTCAACCTGCCTTCCATGTCCTGGCCCGCGCGAACCCGCAAGCTCCTGCTTTTGCTGGGGGCGCTGTTCGTAGCCGGCCTGGTGAGGCTGACCATCTTCCGCCCAACGTCCGTCCGCGTGCGTCTGATCTACGCAGTCGTTCTCGTCGTGGCGGTGGCGGTCGGGTTGTGGCAGCTCTGGCCGGACCTGACCCGCGTCGTCCGGGTCGACCCGGCCGGCGAGGGCCTGGCCGTTCGCACACGGCGGACGCAAATGGTGGCCGTCCCCCTCAGCCGATCCGACGGCCCGGCGATGATCCCCGTTTACGCCACGCCGAACCAGTTCCGACAGGATCCCCTCGTGGTCAATGCGACCGACACGGCCTTGATCGAGCTTCAGCCCGGGAAGGTTCGCCTCTTCCAGCCGCCCGCGGCGGGTGAGTGATCCACCGCAACCCGGCCCGACCTACACTCTGCCGGGCTACTAACGTCCCCGGTCATTCCTCGTCGTCTGACGCTTCGATACGTCGGCCAGCTTCGACCCACGCGTCGGGATGATCACTGGCCTGGTGAGACTTTTTTCGGTCGACCTGAAGACGCAGGCGCATCCACCGCAGCACCACCCAGCCCAGCAGCAGCACCACCAGCCCCAGCAGACCGGCCGCCAGGGCGATCCACGTGGTGAACATCTCCCGGGCCTCGTCGGTCTCCGCCTGGTGATACGCGCCGGCCAGCACCCAGATCACCACCGCCAGAGAGGCCGCCATGAACACAAGACACAGCGAGAGGAGCAGATAATTCACCCGCCGCAGAGGGTGCGGATCGGGCGTTACTTCCATGGAGCCGCCGCCCGCGGATCGAAGGAGGTTTCCCTGGCGAACTGCTCCAGCAGCTCGCGACCCTTCTCGGATACCGTCTCGGGCGGGACGATCTGGATGACGACGTACTGATCGCCGCGATTGTCGGCGTCGCCTTTGACGGGCACGCCCTTGTCCCGCAGTCGCAGCCGACGACCGGCCGCCACGCCGGGCGGAATCGTCACCGTCGTCATGCCGTCGATGGTGGGCACATCGACCTTCGCGCCCAGGGCCGCCTCGGTGATGCTCACCGGCAGCTCGACGTAAATATCATTGCCCTCCCGCCGGAAGTAGAGGTGTGGCTTGACGTGGACGATGATGATCAGATCGCCACTGCCGCCGGGCCCCTGCCCGCCCTTGCCACGCACGCGAATCTTCTGGCCGTCGCGCACGCCGGGCGGAATTTTCACGCTGATGGTTTCGGTGGTCGGCTGGTTTGTTTTCGGGTCGCGGGATTCCAGCCGGAGGGTCGTCTGGGAACCGCGGATCGCTTCGAGGAAGTCAAGCAGGACGCGGTGCTCGATGGTCTGGCCCTTGGGCTGGGGCTGGCTTCGTCGACCGGCCGCTCCGCGAGACCCTGCGCCACCGCGGCCGCTGCGCATCTGCTCGCCGAGAGCTTCGAGAATTTCATCCAGCCCCATGCTGGAAAAGCCGCCCCGACCTCCGCCACCGCCGCCGAAGATGTCGCTGAAATCGAAATGGACGCTCTGGCCGGCGGGGCCTCGCGGGCCACCGCCGGGGCCAGGCCTGGGCCCGCCACCGAAGGCGGCATGGCCGAACTGGTCGTAGGTCTTGCGTTTCTCGGCGTCGGAGAGCACTTCGTAGGCCTCGGTCGCTTCCTGGAACTTCTGGGTGGCGTCGGAGTCTTTGTTGACGTCGGGGTGGTACTTCCGCGCGAGCTTGCGGTAGGCGCTTTTGATCTCCGCGTCGGTGGCGGATCGCTTCACGCCGAGGATGTCGTAGTAATCGCGTTGGGATGGCATATCGGTTCTGTCGGTTCAGGCGGGGTGGTTCAATGGCGTCGGACGTCGAACTCATCGCCGCGGAAGGTCCGCCCGAGATAGGTCTTGCGGACAAGTTCGTCATTGACCAGGTCGCGCGGCGGGCCCTCGCGCAGCACCTTGCCGCTATCCATGATGTAGGAGCGGTCGGTAACGGTGAGGGTCTCGCGGACATTATGGTCGGTCAGCAGGATGCTGATGCCGCGATCCCGCAGGCCGAGGATTTCCTGCTGGAGGTCTTCGACGGCGATGGGATCGACGCCGCTGAAGGGCTCGTCGAGGAGGATCATGGTGGGGTTGGTCACCAGGGCGCGGGCGATCTCCAGCTTGCGTCGTTCGCCGCCGGAGAGGGTCCGGGCCTGCTGCTTCTGCTGGATGGTCAGGCCGAACTGTTCCAGCAGGTGGTCGCACTTTTCCTGCCGGGCGCCCTTAGAGAGGTTCATGGTCTCGAGGATGGCCAGGAGGTTCTGCCGGACGGTCAGACGCTGAAAAATACTCGGCTCCTGGGAGAGATACCCCATGCCGCGTCGGGCCCGCTTGTACATGGGCATGGAAGTCACATCGACCCCGTCGAAGGTCACCTTGCCCGACTCGGGCGTAATCATGCCGATGGTCATGCGGAAGCTGGTGGTCTTGCCCGCGCCATTTCGCCCGAGCAGCCCGACGATCTCGCCCTGGTTGACGGTGAAGGAGACTTGATCGACGACGGTTCGCCCGCCGTATTTCTTCACGAGGTTTTCGGTCTGTAGCAGAATCATGGAAAGGTCCTATCGCACTAGGCGTATCCTACCGGCATTGGGAATGATGGGCAAAGAGAGAATCGGCAGGCGGTATCCGGCGGGCCAGTAGACCATCATGGCCCGGCCGAGGAGATTATACCGCGGCACCGTGCCGAGCTGGTACTGCGGCTTGCCGGATTCGTCGTACAGTCGCAGCGAGGGGGCCGCGGCCATCCAGCATCGCCCGTCGTGCGACAGCGGGCTGTTATCGCCGAGGCAGAAGAACTCGTCGCGGGCCGGGTCGTCGGGAAATGCGCGGAGGGTAATCGGATTGCCCCGCGTGCCCCAGCCGAGGTAGTCGCCCGAGCGGCTGCGGACCCAATGATTGGGCCCGGCGGGCTTGTCCTGGCCTGGGCGGGCGAGGTTGCGAACGTAATCGTACTGGGCCGAGTCGCCGGGGTCCTTGAGCATCGGCGAGGTATAGAACACGTCCCGCCAAAGCTTCACGTGCCATAATTCCAGCGGCTGGCCGGTAGCGGCGATGGAAATCGCCGGGCTCTGGAACCAGTCCCACAGTTGACGCAGGCGGTCGCGTGTCGCATTGGCGGCGGTGAGCTGTTCGGTCAGTTCGCTTCGGGTCTGGGCCGAGCGGGACTCTTCGGCCAGGTCCAGTTGCAGCCGTTCGATCTCGTTGGCGTTGGTGCGCATCTGCTGGCGGAGGGTCGCCCGGCGCATGGCCCGGTCGTACGGTCGGCCGAGCTGCTCAGCCGTCGAGGCCAGCACCTCCTGGCCGTCGACCTCGACCGACAGGCGGTAGTCGACATGCACCAGGGCGACGGTTCGGCCGCGATCGGTCGGGAAGGGGCCGACGTCGGCCTGGCCCCACACGCTCCACGGCCCGCCGGCGCGGGGCTGGTATTCCAGGTGCACCGCACCGGTGGTCTCAAAAACGGCCCGGTAGCGATGGTCCATGATCTCGAACTGCATGGCCAGGCTCGACCGGCCGCGCGGTTTCATAAGCACCGCCTCCAGCCGCCAGTCGGTGCAGATGTCGACCTCACGGTCCATGTTGTTGCTCTCGTTGGCGGGGGTGTTGTAGCTGCCGGCCGGGCGGAAATTGCGGCGCCCGGGCTCGTACCCCAGCCGCGAGGGGCTCTCGCTGCCGGCAAAGACAAAGACCCGCCCGTCGTGCGATGAAAGGTCCCAGGCGGCTCCGTCGGCTCGGCTTTGCCAGTCGGGCCCGTCGACATGGGCGAGGTTCAGGATCTCCCGGTCGGCCGGGTAGTCGGCATCGTGAACAACGTGCCACAAATCCTTCTGTGCCCAGGCGGGCTTGCGGCGAATCTGCCACGGCGACTCGTCCCCGCGGCGATAAAAAATATCACCACTGATGATCTGAATCGTTTCGCCCGGCAGGCCGATGAGCCGCTTGATGTAGTTCTCGCGATTGTTCTGCGGATTCTTGAAGACGACGACATCCCACGGCGTGGGCGGGCGGAAGTCGTAGAGATACTTCTGGACGAGGACGCGGTCGCCGCCGCGGAGGTAGACCCGCGGTCCGTTGGGCCCGCCCTGTCCGTCGTAGGCATAGGTGCAGTTGGGGCAGTGCCCGCCCTGCGGCAGGACCGGCCCGTCTCCGCCCGGCAGCGAGCCGGTCATGGGGTCGCGCTGGGCGCCGTAGGCGTACTCATACCCGCAGGCCGGGCAGACCAGTCTGTAATGCTCGCCGTAGAGGCTGTCGGCCATCGAACCGGTGGGAATAACGAACGCCTCGACCAGGAACGCGCGCAACACGAACGCCAACACAATCGCGATGTAAATGCTCTCGATCGTGTCGCGGAACTGGCCCAGGTCGTTCTTTTCACCCGTAGGCTTCATGACCGGCAATGATAACGACTTATCCGCTGCAAACCAAGCCCAATCCGACCCACCGGCCGACAGGATGACCCGTTGCATCAACTGCCGCATCTTGCCCCGAATGAGTCGTAATGCAACAGTTGGTCATGATGACCTGAGACCAAAAAATAAAACATTATTACTTGCAAATAAAGCTATTACGGCAAGATAAGGCCTCGCCGCCTGCCTTGGCACGAAGATTGCATGAAGTTTACTGCCTGCGAGGGAGACTCAGCCGGGATTGACCCGGTGAGTTCGTAGGTTTTTTTGAGGATTTACATATGAGACCGTGGAGCCTACCCGGTTCGGACCATTATGGTCCGGCTGACCATATTCAGGTCGTTGTCGTCGGCATGTCGGCCGATGAACTTCGATCGATAGAAGCGTCTCTGGCCGAGAGGGGCGATGTACGCCTGCTCGCCTTCGATTCCATTCGCCAGCTCGCAGCCAATCTTCCCCGTCAGTCCGCCGACCTGGTTCTCCTGCGGACGGGCCGAGATAAGCCCCTCCAGCAAGGCCTGAAATGGATTCGGCGCCACTGGCCCCAGAGCCTCTGCGCCGTCTGTTCCACAACCGCCCAGGCAGAGATAACAGCCCGATCGCACGGCGCGATGTTCTTCGTCGATCCCACGGAAGACGACCTCCACGCCATCGTTGACGGTGCTCTGCAAAGCCGCTGCGCCCGCCGGCATACCGCGTAGCGGGCCGGGCTGGTCATTTCCATGATCCTCGGGCCGGGAAATCCCGGCAGGAATCGGAAGCATCAATGGGGTGGATTCCTTCTCTTCCCAACGGGAGCACTGTCGCACCAACTGTCGCATTCTGCGACACTCTGCTACACCTCGTGCAACACGATGCATCAATGCTACACCCCTACCGCCGTGCCGAAAATGCGTCCATGTGAGTCGCATACAAAACATATTTGGCCGCAAGTGCTTGGCAAATATCGCTTTATAAAAACTGACACAAAAAGTTTATCTCTTCAATCGCTTTGGCACGTAGGTTGCGACTTACCTAGCGAAGTTAAAAATGAAGCAAACCGCGAAGGCGGATAAGCGAATTGAAATGTTAATAACCTTTCCCGTTCAAACGGGAGTTATGTCGAGGAGCCTGGGTGAATCGTCCTCCCTACCGGCGAGACACCCCCACGACGAGAGCACAGATATGTGCTAGCCTTCTTGTGGATCTCGATATGGCACGCGACGCGGTGGAGATGAGCGCCCACCCCATACGCAAATGCGATTTTCTCTCCTTTTGATCGCAAGTGTCATGAGATTCATTCGATGGAAGTATCGGCTGCTTTACTTAGCGAAAACTTATGGAGTTGAGCGCCCATAGGTCAGATCCGGTTTTCTCCTCCTCCGGACTTCGCGTTACAAGGCAACCACCCTGGAGAGGGACTTCTGTCAAGGCGAAGGGCGATTAATGAGGCCATGAGCAAGCCCCATTGTCGCCCATTTTTTTGCGCTGATCGCGTCCGGCCTGCGGGTCGGACGCTTCTTTTTTGCGCCACGCCGGGCCAGACCTTTACAACCCCCGCCCGAGGAATTATGCTCGTAGGGTCGACTGGGAATCGACCGATCCGAAAGGTACACCTCCATGCCCCGCTATACCATCGGCCTGGACTACGGCACACACTGCGTCCGCGCCGTGATCGCCAATACCTCCACTGGCAAGGAAATTGCCACCGCCACCTGGACCTACGAGCATGGCACGGAGGGCATTGTGCTCTCCGACGATACCCGCCTGGCCCGGCAGCACCCGGCCGACTACATCAAAGGCGCCGAGGTCACCATCAAGCGGGCCCTCGGGGCAGCCAAACGCAGCAATAAAACCTTCCGCCCGGACCACGTCGTCGGCCTGGGCGTCTGCACCACAGGCAGCACCCCCCTGCCGCTGGACCGCACGGGCCATCCCCTGGCCATGCACGCCCCCTTCGGCGAAGACCTCTCAGCCATGGCCCGACTGTGGAAAGACCACACCGCCATCGCCGAGGCCAACGAAATCACCGACCTCGCCCGCAAGATGCGCCCGCAGTATCTCTCCAAGTGCGGGGGCATCTATTCCAGCGAATGGTTCTGGAGCAAAATCCTCCACTGCCTGCGACACGATCCGAAAACCTTCGACGCCGCGTACACCTGGGCCGAGCTGTCCGACTGGGTGCCCGCCATCCTCACCGGCTCGGCCACTCCGGAAATCCTCCGCGTAAATATCTGCGCCGCCGGCCATAAGGGGCTGTTCAACAACTCCTGGGGCGGCTACCCGGACGAAAAATTCCTGCTGCGACTCGACGCCAAACTGGCCGACCTCCGCCAGCGACTGCCGCGCACCGCGCAGACCATCGACCAGCCCGTCGGCAAACTCACCGACCAGTGGGCTAAAACCACCGGCCTGCCGGAAGGCCTCCCGGTTGCCACCGGCGCCCTGGACGGCCATCTCGGCGCGGTCGGTTCGGGCATTCGCCCGGGGCGTATGGTCAAAATCCTCGGCACGAATGGGGCCGACATGATCGTCGTGCCCTCGCACCGCCACCTGCCGGACATCCCGGGGCTGTGCGGCATCGTGCCGGGCGGCATCGTACCGGGGCTCATCGGTCTCGAGGCCGGTCAGGCCGCCATCGGTGATATCTTCCAGTGGTTCGCCCAGCTCGCCCCGCCGGCCGGTGCGAAAAACGACCCGCAGGACGACCTCATCAAACAGGCGGCCAAAATCCCCGCCGGCGCGTCGGGCCTGCTCGGGCTGGACTGGCATAACGGCAACCGCACCGTCCTTGTCGACCCCTGCCTGACAGGCCTGATGATCGGCCAGACCCTCTGGACCACGCCAGCCGAACTCTACCGTGCGTGGATCGAGTCGACCGCCTTCGGGGCTGCCACCATCATCAACCGGCTCGAACAGTATAACATCCAGATCGAAGAACTCGTCGCCTGCGGCGGGGTGGCCGAGCACAACCCCCTGCTGCTGCAAATCTATGCAGACGTCCTCAACCGCCCCATGCAGGTCGCCCGCTCGTCACAAGCGTCAGCCTTGGGCGCCGCCATTGCAGCGGCCACCGTCGCCGGCGAGTACGAATCCATCGCCGACGCCCAGCAGGCCATGACCTCGGTCCGCAAAAAAACCTATCAGCCCGACCCGGCCGCCGCCCGCGTCTACCACCGCCTCGGGCGTCTCTACAAGCAACTCCACGACGCCTTCGGCACGACCAGCTGGAAGGGAAACTGCCACAACGTCATGAAAGACCTCCTCGCCATACGCGACGAGGTCCGCCAGACCGCCTCCTAACGAAAGGAACCCGCCATGCCCGGACTGGGCGTTAATATCGATCACGTCGCCACCATCCGCCAGGCCCGGCGGACCATCGAGCCCGACCCCGTCTGGGCCGCCGCCCAGGCCGAGCTCGGCGGAGCCGACTGCATCACCGTTCACCTCCGCAAAGATCGCCGCCACATCCAGGACCGCGACGTCGAGCTGCTCGGCCAGACCTGCCACGTCAAGCTCAACCTCGAGATGTCGCTCGATGAGGAAATCGTCGCCATCGCCGAAACTCTCGCGCCCCAGCAAGCCACCCTCGTACCCGAGAACCGCCAGGAGATCACTACCGAGGGCGGCCTCGATGCCATCGCCCACGCCGACCGCCTCGCCGAAGTGACCGCCCGTCTGCAATCCCGCGGCACGATCGTCAGCGCCTTTATCGCCCCCGTGCCAGCCCAGATCGAAGCAGCCGCCCACGCCCACTGCCGCGCCATCGAAATCCATACCGGCTCCTATGCCAATGCCTGCACGCCCCCCGACGGCTCCCTGCCCAACCAGCCCGCCATCGCCGAAGCCCTCGACGCCATCGCCACCGGCCTCGCCGCCGGTCGCCAGGCCGGGCTCGAAGTCCACGCCGGACACGGCCTGACCTATACCAACGTCGCACCCGTCGCCGCGATGGAAGGCTTCGGCGAGTTCAACATCGGCCATACCATCATCGCCCGCGCCGTCTTCGTCGGCCTGCGTCAGGCCGTCGCCGAAATGAAAGCTCTCATCGCCTGATCGCCACCACCCGCCGCCCGAGCCGCAGATAGCCCTTTACAGACGGGCGAAAAACGATTGTAATCGCCGCAACCAACCCTCCCCACAGCCAGGAAAGCCAATCCATGACTGAACGAATGCAACTGCACGGTTCGATGGTCGCCATCGTCACCCCCTTCACCGACGGCCAGGTCGATTACGACGCCCTGGGTCGCCTCATCGAATTCCAGATCGACGGTGGCACGCAGGGCATTGTCCCGTGCGGCACGACCGGCGAGAGCCCCACCCTCGATTACGACGAGCACGACAAGGTCATCGAGTTCACCGTCGATGCAGTCAACGGCCGCGTTCCCGTCATTGCAGGCACGGGCAGCAACTCCACCGCCGAGGCCGTCCGCCTCACCCACCACGCCAAGTCCGCCGGCGCCGACGCCTGCCTCATCGTCAACCCCTACTACAACAAGCCCCCCCAGCGAGGCATGGTCGAGCACACCCGCGCCATCGCCGAGGCCGACCTGCCCATCGTCCTCTACAACATCCCCGGCCGAACGGGCGTGGAACTCGCCGCCGAGACCATCGCGCAGATCTACGAAGAGATCGAACTCGTCGTGGCCGTCAAGGAAGCCACCGGCAAGCTGGACATGGCCTCGGCCATCGCCAGCCTGTGCGACATCACCATCCTCTCCGGCGACGACTCCCTCACCCTGCCCATCGCCAGCGTCGGCGGCACGGGCGTCATCAGCGTCGTAGCCAACATCCTGCCGGCCGAGGTCCGCACGCTCTGCGACCTCATCGAAGCCCAGAACCTCCACGACGCCTGCACCCAGCACCTGACGCTCTTCCCGCTGTTCAAGGGCATGCTCTCGATGGAGACCAACCCCATCCCCGTCAAGGCAGCCATGCAGATGGCCGGCCTCTGCAGCGACGAAGTCCGCCTGCCACTGGCCCCGCTGGCCGAGTCGTTCCGCGCCCCGCTGCGCGAAATGCTCACCACCGCCGGCGTCGAACTGGTCGGATAAGCCCGCGTGCTGCACATAGCCGCGCCGTCATTCGCATGGTGGGGCTCCTGTCCCGCCAGAGGCGCTGATTGCACCCTCAGCCGAGCTGCTCCACAAAACCGATTCTTGCGATTGGGCTGGCGGGGCTCCTGTCCCGCCAGCGCCGGCGTATGAGCGGCGGCCGAGAGATGCCGTACAACCAGTTCTTGCGTTGAACCCATTGGGAAGGCGAGCTATGTTCCAGAAATTCATTCGCAATCTTCTGGAAGCCGCCCGGGCCGCCCGGCAGAGCGAGCTGGACCGCATCCCCGAGATCGCCGACCCGCTGGTGCAGAAGGTCGAGTGCCCCCCCCAGGCCAGTGGCGGTGCCAACTTCCGCACCCACCGGCTGGTTCTGGTCAATCCCAACCGCCTGCAATACCGCCCCACCTTCGGCGCCATTTTCTTCGGGCTGCTGTTTCTGCTCTTCGGCGGCGGAGCCATTGCACTCAGTCTCCACGGACTGCTGACCAATCCCGATGAGACCGACTGGGGGCTGCTGTTCCCTGTCGGCATCGGCTCGATCTTTATGGGCACCTTGAAAAATTCAAATTCGGCATCGCTGGTCTTTTCGCTCCCTGGCGGCATCGCAAAAAACGGCGGAATATGAGCC
>CAZCDM010000023.1:0-20036 GCA_964497475.1 uncultured Planctomycetaceae bacterium | reverse complement strand
AGGCCCTCTACGACCTGCTCCATTGATTGGGTGTCCCAATGTTGAAGTCAGGACACAACTACTTACACGACTTGAACTCTCGTCAGGCGGTAGAGAATCTATCGGATCCAGAACGGTGGCAAGTTCAGGTCGGATTCCGCCCAGGCAGGTCAGTAGGTCAGCTTCAGACGAGTCGGGCGCGTCTGCCGGGGGATGTCCACAGCGACCTTGATGGATTCATCCAGGGCCAGATCGGCGATGCGAACGGTGGTGTAGGCGATGCAGTGGTCTTTCTCGTCGAACCACTCGGCCTGGATGCGTCCGCGAGCAACGGCCTCCAGGGCCAGGCGGTTCGGCAGATCGAGCTGGTCGATCACCTCGGGGGGAATCCTGCCGGGGTGGCTGGGATAAAGGCCTGTTCGTTTCAGCGTCAGGACAACCCTGCGATTGCCGCCCTCGATCAGGGTCTCTTCGACGGTGAAATAAGGCAGAAAGGAATCGTATTCGATGGCGAGGCTGTCGGCAGAAAGGGGGGTGGCCTGGCGGACGAAGTCCCGCCAGATGGCGTGGTAGTCGACGAAGAAGCTGGAGATTCCAAACCCCAAGGCTAGGATCAGCAGGGTGATCGCGGCGAGTTTTACGATATCCCTGGGCGTGGCCGGTTCCGGCGGGGCGGTGGTCGTCGCCTCGACGCTGCGCTGTTCGGTGACGATGCGCCCGTTGGGGCCCACGGCGTAGAGTGTCTGGCCTTCTTCGTTGGGGCGGTACTCCAGGCTTCGGACCGTGCTGAGAAGCCGGCCTCGCTGCGAGGGGGGAAAGAGGTTCAGCAGGTCATCGAGCGTTTCGGTGACGATGTCTTCGATGGGCTGGGGCTGCGAGGCAATCTCCAGAACCCTCTCGCTGGCCAAGGCGCTGAAGCCGCCATGGTCGATCTGCACATCGAACGCAGCACCGGTGGGTTTGCTCTTGCGGGCCCATTCGGCCAATCGCTGCTGCGAGCCGGGCTGGTCGGGCAGGGGCCCTTCGACCAGGCCATCCAGTCGGTAGGTTCCTTCGATATGCCCGCTCATGGCTTCACCGCGTTGCGGAAGGTGGAAATGTCCAACGCGCGAGCCCAGTCAGCCATGCCCTCGGTCCAGACCAGCGAATTGCCATTGAGTTCCCCGCTGGCCAGCAGCAGGCAGATGTCTTCTTCCGAGACGGGCCCGACGCTCTGGCCCTGCTGCTCGTAGTGCCAATAGACGGTCTGTGCGGCGGGCTGGGCGGTCTGGTTACTCATGGCCTGGAGGGCCTGGGTCGTGGGGTCGATGCGGTCGATTGGGTTGGCGGGGTCGGCCGACATCGACAGCTCATGCACCTGGCTCTGGAGTTGCTGGAGTGGTTCGGTCTGGCGGGTGTCGATCTGGAGTTGTTGGTCGTGTACATCAAGCCGGCTGACGGTGTGCTGGCGGAAGGCTTCGTTTTTGATACGTTCCTGCCGGAGTTGTTCACGCAGGCGTCGTCGCTCGCGGGCTTCGTGGTCCTGCTGGGCCTTTTCGGCTTTGAGGTTGCTCAGCACCGCCACGATGATAATGCCGATGAGCCCGAGAAAGAATCCGCCAAAAAACCATCCGACGACATTTCGGCCCTTGCTGTTTGCAATCAGGGCGGCGATGAGGCCGCAGACCAGGCCGACAATCAATTGAATCCACATGCGTTGTCTCCCTACGTAACCAGCAGGATATTAAAGGTTCACGAGATACATGATAACGATGTAATTATGCAGGCCGTGCAGGACCATCGGGGGGTACAGGCTGCCCGTGGTGCGGCGCACCCAGCCCAGCAACAGCCCCACCGCAAAGAGGTAGGGGAAGCTGATAATCGAAAAGTGCACCGCGGCAAAGAGCCCCGCCGTAAGAACCATGCCCTTCCACGGGCGGATCGCGATGGTTAGCCAAGGCTGAAGGAGCCCTCGAAAGCCGATCTCTTCGGTCACGGCCGGGCAGATCACGAACAGGACGATCAGGGCCGAGGCGCTCATGCCCGCCTGGGCGACTTCGTCTGAGAACGACTGGAGATCGTCGCCGGCCAAGGATTGGATCCAGCCATGATAGGCGTAGTTAATCACCAGCAGCACCGCCAACATTGCCAAGCCCGCGAGGTTCTGCCAGTGCAGCAGGCCGACCTTCTTCAGCGACACCGCCAGCGTCCTCCAGTGTCGCACGGCAAAAAAGGAGGTCACCGCCGCCAGGCCGATCGTCTGGATCGTCAGAGGCAGGACGTGAATCCGGAAGTCGAACAGGAAGTAGTTGAGCACCGCCAGCGCGATAATCGTGGCGAGAAAGGTCCAGAACATCGGCCAGGCGTGCGGGGCGCTTCGGGCGATGCGTTCCTCGTCCATCAGCGCGCGGGGGCGAGCACGCGGGATCACCTTCTCGATCGACTTGTAAGGCTGGGCGCAGCCGAGGCAGAAGTAGACGCGCGGGTCCAGCGGCGAGCCACAATAGTCGCAATATCCGGTCACGGCGGAAAGGGCGACCGATTCTTCCGGCTTCTGCCGGTTGGTCAGGGGTGCGTGATTTTGTTGTTCCTGCCCCATGGTCTGATCATCGTACTCTCTTCGGGCCGGATCCAATTGCTGTTGCGATGGTTGGATCGGGAAGAGCTTTCCAACCCTTTTATTCTTTTTGGACGGCCTGGCAGATTTCGCCGAGCATGTCTTCGACGGAAACTGTCGGCAGGCCGAACCGTTCGAGCATGAGCGTCGGGTCGCCGATGACCGATAGCTCCCGCCCGCCCTTGTCGCAGTCGAACTTCACCCGTCCGGTGTCCAGCAGCTTGCGCAGCCGCTCGGCCAGCTCGCGCATGGTCCAGATGCGGGGGTGGCAGATGTTGATCGCCCGCGGCAGCGAGTCCAGCCCGCGCATCGCGATCATCGAGCAGCGGGTGAAATCGTCCAAGGCGATGATCTGCGTCAGCATGTCGGGGTTGGGCCCGAGGCTCTTGCCGTCGCGGATCGTCCGGGCCATCTGGTAGACCAGGCCCGAGTCGGTCGTGTTGGCGTTGTAGTACCGCAGGTGCACGGCGCGGGTGTTGTGCTGCCGGCAGAGGAAGTCGATGAGCGTTTCCTGGGCCATGCGGCTCAGACCGTACTCCGTGACCGGCCGGGGCGGGTCGGATTCCTTCTTTGGCTCGGGGCCCACGCCGTAGACATTGCCGCTGCAGCCGTTGATGAAGACGGCCCCCTCGGCGGCGTAGCGGGCCACGATTCGCCCCACGGCGTGGTAGTTGAGGTCCCAGATCGCATCGTGGGTGGCCAGGTCGGCATGGTGGCGGTGGTTCCAGACCTCGAAGACCACCGTCGACGCCGGTGGCAGATCGGCCGGGTCGTCGTGGAGGATGTCATGGACGATGGTCTTGATGCCCGCCTTGTCCAGCGGCTTGCGGCTGCCCTTCTTGCTGAAGCGGGCCACGCCGATGACCTCGATGTCCTTCTGGCGAAGCTGAACCCCCAGCCGGGACCCGATGGTCCCCGAGACACCCACGATCAGCACTGGTTGACGAACAGCCATGACAGACTCCAAGCGGGCGGTTGTACTTTACATCTCCCGTGGGCCTATCGTATGATACCCGGCTTTGGTCTGCAACATCCTGGCCGGCGACCGGCCAGATTTCCCCACCCGCCGTAAGGAGCTGTCATGTCCCAAGCCGACCTTCTCAAAGCCAGCACGAATGTCCTGATCGAAAACTACGGCCGCCTGCCGTTTCTCGCCGAGCGGGGCAGCGGCACGCGCCTCTACGACGGCGAGGGCAAGGAGTACCTGGACTTCTTCCCGGGCTTCGGGGCTGGCGGCGTGGCCGGTCACTGCCATCCGAAGATTACCGAGGCCATCACAGCCCAGGCAAGCAAGCTGCTGAGCCATGGCAACTTGATGACCAACGAGCCGCAGGTCCGCCTGGCCGAGGCGATCACGCGCCACAGCTTCGGCGGGAAGGTGTTCTACTGCCACAGCGGTGCCGAGGCCAACGAGGCCGCCCTGAAGCTCGTCCGCCTTGCCGCACGCGGCGGCGAACGCAAGCCCGACGGCCCGTACAAGATCATCACGTTCGAGAACTGCTTTCACGGCCGGACGATGGGCTCGCTGAGCCTCACACCCGCGAGCTTCCAGGTCGGCTTCGAGCCGATGCTGCCGGGCAATGTCCAGGTACCGTTCGGCGATCTGGCGGCGGTCGAGGCAGCCATTGATGACGTCACGGCCGGGGTTTTTATCGAGCCCATCCAGGCCGAGGGCGGCATGAACATTCCGACCGCCGAGTTCATGCAGGGGTTGCGCAAGCTCTGCGACGACAATCACATTCTACTGGTGGTCGACGAGGTGTGGACCGCGCCGGGCCGGACGGGCGAGTGGTTCGCCCATCAGCATTTCGGCATCGAGCCCGACGCGATGACGCTCGCCAAGGCGATCGGCGGCGGCCTGCCGGTCGGCGTGCTGGTGGCTCATCGGCGATGGGCCGACGTGCTCGTGCCCGGAACGCATGGCTGTACGCTGGGGGGCAATCCGCTGTGTGCGGCGGCGGGGCTGGCCGCGATGCAATTGATCGAAGAGCAGGACCTGCTCGCCCGGGCCAAAACGCTCGGCGGCCGGGCCGTCGAAACCCTCACCGCAGCCGAGCTGCCGGGCGTGAGCAACATCCGAGGCCGCGGCGTGATGCTCGGCATGACGCTGGAGGAATCCGTCGAGCCCAAGCAGGTCATGCTCCGCTGCATGGAGCGCGGGCTGATCCTCTGCATCGCCAAGAACAACGTCCTGCGGATCGCCCCGCCGATGACCGTCACCGAGGAAGACCTCGACGCGGGCCTGGCGATTCTGATCGACGTGCTGCGGACGATGTGATCGGACAACCAACGCATTTTGCAGAACAAATGTCGTTACGGCATGGTGTCATTCTGAGCGAAGCGGGTTGCGAAGCAATCCGCGAAGCCGAAGAATCTTTCCGCGAAAAGAGCCTTCGTTTCGCCCATAGGGCTTCACTCAGGGTGACAACGGGACGGCAGAATATATGCTCTTTTGGCCGCAGAGGCGCGGAGAGAAAAGCGAGAGCATCAAACGGTTTCTGCTCTTTCATCGCCTCGCATTGAGGCGGGAGGCAGGCGGCGTCTCTGAGAGGAAAGAAGGTTCCTCTGCGCCTCTGTGGTCAAAAAGCGGGCGTCAGTCTTTTTTGCGGTCACGGGCCTCTTTGGCCTTCTGCTCGCGTAGTTCGATCTGCCGGGCCATGTCGCGCAGTTTTTTCTGCATGGCCGTGCGAGGGAATCGCGCGCGGTTGTAGAGCACCTTTTCCGCATCGGCCCAGGTGTTGACCATGTCCACGTCGGCCGGCAGCGTGCCGAGTTCGTCGGCGTAGTCCCGCAGGTCGTCGGCGTCGGTGGTGTCGATCGCGCGGAGGTTGACGATCATGATCGGCCTCATCTTGACGCGGAGATACGACTCGATGTCGGAAATCTTATCGCCAATGCCGATCCGCAGGTTGGGAAACTCGCGGCGGAACTCCTTGAGCTTGGCGGTCTTGAAATCGCTACTGCCGTCAAAGAACTCGCCCGCCTCGGAGAGATACAACGGTCCGAGCGGGTAGTTGTGATTGCGGATCCATCGCTTGCTCTTCGTGCCGAAGTAGTCAGGCCGATGGGTCAGGTAGATGAGGGTATGGTCGGCCGCGAGGCGCTGCAGCACACGGGCCGAGTCGGGCATGGGCTGGGGGTCGCCCATGAGGACTTCCTTGAAGCTGCTGGCGACGATGGTGCGGTCGAGGTCGATCACGGCGATGGGTACATCACGCTCGCGACAGGCCACGAACAGGTCGGCCAGTTCGATCTTTTGGCCGTCATCTTTCTCGCGGGTCGGCGCGTGGACCTTGAACTGGTAATTGCCCGTTGCCTCCGGGCGGAACGACGCCCGGGCAATGCCCTCATCGCCCGTCAGCGTCTTTGCATATTCCTTGCCGTTCAGCAGGAAGGTGATCTGATGTTCTTCGAGGTCCCGCAGGAACGTGCCGTACTGCAACCGGGCCGTGAGGGTGACCTCCCGGCCGGGCGGGGTGATCGCGTCGGCAGCGTAGAAAAGGTAGCCCTCGTCGGAGCCGACGAAGGTCTCGGTGATCCCGCCACACCCGGCAAGCAGAACAATGGAAATGAATACCCACGCCCCACAAACCCGGGCGGCACGCTGAGGCTGATGTAGTTTGGTCATGACAAACAATTATAGACGCGTCCGGCTTGCATCGCCATGGCTTGCTTCGTATCCTCTTTTTGATGGAACGTGTCTACCTTGACAATTCGGCGACGAGCTTTCCCAAGCCGCCCGAAGTCATGCGCGCGATGGTGCAGTTCGCCACCGAGTGCGGCGCCTCGGCCGGGCGGGGCGCCTACGCCGAAGCCAAGGCCTGTCAAACCCTCCTGCAAACCTGCCGCCTGACCGTGGCCGACCTCATCCACGCCGAGAGTTCCGATCGGATCGTCTTCGCGATGAATTGCTCCGAGGCGCTCAACACCGCCATCCGAGGCGTGCTGAACACCGCACCGGACGGCTCGCACGCCATCGCCACAGCCATGGAGCACAACTCCGTGCTTCGGCCGCTCAACGCCCTGGCCGAGCAGCGGGGGCTTGCTCCCGAGTTCATCGCCTGCGACCCGGCCACGGGGTTGGTCGACCCGGAGGACATTCGCAAGGCCATCCGTCCCGAGACCAAGCTCATCGCCTGCGTGCACGTCAGCAACGTCACCGGCACGATCCAGCCCATCGCGGAGGTCGCCGCCATCGCACGCGAGGCGGAGATTCCGGTGGTGATCGACGCGGCCCAGTCGATCGGTCATGTGGAGTTGGACGTCCAGACGCTCGGGGCCGACTTCGTAGCATTCCCGGGTCATAAGGGCTTGCTCGGGCCGCTGGGCACGGGGGTGCTGTACGTTCGGCCCGGGGCGGAGAACCTCTGCCGCACCATGAAAGAGGGCGGCACGGGGACGGTTTCCGAGCGGGCCACGCAGCCGACGACCATGCCCGACAAATACGAGATCGGCTCGCACAATGCTATCGGTCTGGCCGGGCTTTCCGAGGGCGTGGGCTGGGTCGCCGAGCGTGGCGTCGATTCGCTGCAGGCGCACGATGTGGCCCTGTGCGAGTACTTCCTGCAGGCCACGGCCGACATTCCCAACCTTCGCATCTATGGCCCGAAGGACGTCGCCCACCGCACGGGCGTGTTCAGCGTCAATGTGGCCGGCTACACGCCGCACGAGTTGGCCGATGCGCTCGAGCAGCAGGCGGGCATCTGCAGCCGGGCGGGCATCCACTGTGCGCCGCTCGCGCACCAAACCATCGGCACGCTGCCGGACGGCACGTGTCGGCTGAGCTTCGGGCCGCTGACCACGCAGGACCATCTGACCACGGCGGCGGAAACCCTCATCACCCTGGCCGGCGAAATCGCCGCCACCTGATCATGGGCGGCCTGAGCGAACACGAACGGACCATGCTCAAGAACGTGCCGATGTTCTCGGCCCTGAGCGACGAGCAGCTCGACACCCTCGCCGGCCAATCCAGCCGCGTGCAGTTCGGTCCGCACGAGGTCATCTGCCGCCAGGGCGACGAAGCCCTGTTCTTCCACGTGATTCTCACCGGGCATGTGCGACTCTTTGAGCCCAGGCCCGACGGCGCCATCAGCAACGGGCGCATCCTCGGGCCGGGCCAGGCCTTCGGCGAGACCGAAGCCCTCAAGGGCCACCCCCACACCGCCGACGCCGAAGCGATGGACGACGTGCTGCTGCTGGCCATCCAGGGCGATTCCTTCAATTCCATCCTCCGCTCGCACGTCGAGGTCGTTTCCGACCTCGTGGCCGGGCTGACCAGCCGCCTGCAGGACCTGGCCCGCCTGGCCGACGGACCTGGCCCGGACCAATCACCGCCGCCACCTGGCCGGGCTGCTGCTGCTCGATGCCGACGCCGCCGAGTGCGATACCTTCCAGATCGATCTGGCCCGCCTCGCCCGCCGGGCCCACACCGAGGAGGAACTCATCGAGTCGATCCTCGCCGAACTCCAGCAACGCGGACTGATCGTCGTGGACGAATCCTTCGTCCGCATTCTCAACCGCCCGGCCCTGGAAGCTCTGGCCACCGGCCAGGACGAAACCGACGCACGCTGAGCTGCTCTCCGGCGTGAAGGCGAATACTTTCGGTTCATGTTCCACTACCGGGGAACCTCTTGGGACCAATGTCGAGAACTCCTGCGAAGGGATGTAGCCGGGGGCGCACTTGTCCTCCCGTAGCCTTGGCGAAAGAGCAAGCCACGGTGTAAAGCTACCCGAAAGATCAGCCCCGTAGGGGCAAAAGTATGTAGCCGGGGGCGCAAGCCCCCGGTAGGGAATGGCTGAACAAAAGCCCTGAAAGGGCGACAGTGACGACCGCCAACAGCACTTTCGCCCCGTTGGGGCTCATTACTTTTGGGGCACGGTTTCCGGGGGGCTTGCGCCCCCGGCTACAAACTGCCGGGCCTTCGGCCCTGAGAGCGCATCCACTGCCCGCAATCGGTACATGAACCATATTCTCCGGCCAACACTTGCCTACAATGTCATACTTGCTGATGAAGGGAGCGGTATGACATTTTACGATACGATCGCGGCCGACTATGACCAGATCACCGGCCAGGCCGACCGGGCCGAACCTGCCGAGAGATTCATCGACCGCCTGATCGAACGGTACGGGCCAGCCTCTGCGCTGGACACCGCCTGCGGGCAGGGGTTGTTTACCTTGCCGCTGGCCCGGCGGGGGTTGCGGGTGCTCGGCTGCGATATCTCCGCGACGATGCTCGAACAGGCCGCCCGTAAGGCCGACCAGGAAGCCCTGGATGTCGGCTGGGTCTGCCTGCCCATGCAGGAGCTTTGTCGAGGCCGAAATGGCGCACGCTTCGATGCGGTGCTGTGCATGGGCAATTCGATACCGCACCTGTTGACCCGCTTTGATCTCAGCAAGGCGATGGGGTGTTTTGCTTCGCTGGCCGAGCCCGGCGGCGTGGTGCTGATTCACCTGCTGAACTACGCCCGCGTGCTGGCCCGCGGCGAGCGGATCGTCGGCGTGGCCCGGCAGGGCGACAAAGAGTTCGTCCGCTTCTACGACCTGCCCGACGGCGAGACGATTCGCTTCAACGTCCTGGAGATCGATCACGTCACGGGCGAGCCGACCTGGTCGCTGCACAGCACGGAGCTTCGTCCGTGGCAGGTAGATGAGCTCAGCGACGCAGCCGCCCGGGCCGGGCTGGAGCAGATCGAGCGGTTCGGCGATCTGGCATTCGGGCCCTTCGACCTGGCCGCCAGTGACGTGCTGCTGCTGACGGCACGCAAGCCGTAAAAAAACGTTCGCGGCGACCGCTTTTTTGCTTCGCATTTTCCAGGACGTGTAATAATAGGTGCATATCTGGGACGCCGCTGCCGGGCAGCGGCCATCGGCTGGGGTTCGGCGTGCCCCCCGGCGCGATCCCGTCGCACGCCTTGGAGCATTGCTATCGCGATGGCTTCTTCTTCCAACACCGCCGGGGTTCCTGTGCGCACCCTGGGGCCGATTTCCGATCTCGAACGTCATCTGCCACCGGACTGGTGGCGTGGGCTGTTCAATTCCCTTTACCTCAAGACCGACGGCGACGTTGTCGAGAACGATGCCAACACCGCCGCGGAGATCGACCTGCTGATATCCGCAGCCGGGCTGGAACCCAACGACCAGGTCCTGGACTTATGCTGCGGGCAGGGGCGTCATGCGTTGGCCCTGGCGGGGCGGGGTTTCAGCCGCGTGACCGGCCTGGACCGCAGCCGCTACCTCGTCCGGCTGGCGCGCAAACGCGCCCGCGAGCTGGGCCTGGAGGTGACCTTCCGCGAGGGCGATGCGCGCCAGGTTCGCCTGGGCGATGGCGTGTTCCATTGCGTGGCGCTGATGGGCAACAGCTTCGGCTACTTCGAGCGGGAGGAAGACGACCGGGCGGTGCTGCGCGCGATCCAGCGGGTGCTCGTCAGCGGGGGGACGGTGGCGATGGACCTCGTCGACGGCGATTGGATGCGCGAGCATTTCGAGCCGCGCAGCTGGGAGTGGATCGATCAGAATCATCTCGTCTGCCGCGAGCGGTCGCTGGATTCCCGCGGCGATCGACTCATCAGCCGGGAGGTCATCATCCACGCCGAGCGAGGCGTCATTGCCGATCAGTTCTACGCCGAGCGGCTGTATAACGAAGAGAAAATCGCCGAGCTGCTCGATTCGGTCGGCTTCGATGCGATCCGCTTCCACGGCCAGCTTCACGCAGCCAGTACGCGCGAGCAGGACCTGGGGATGATGGCCCATCGGTTCTTCCTGACGGCCCAGGCGCCGCGCAAGGCGGTGGCGGTCTCGCGGCGCGGGCCGGCCTGGCCGAAGGTCACCGTGCTGATGGGCGACCCGACCCTGCCGGATACGGTCAAACGCGGCGGGCAGTTCAACCCGGAAGACTTCGAGACGATCCGCCGGCTCAAGAGCGCGCTGGGCGAGCTGGGCGAGTATTGCTTCGACTTCCTCGACCACCACGTGAACCTGCTGCGCGACCTGCGGGAGAATCGCCCCGACTTCGTCCTGAACCTCTGCGACGAAGGGTTCAACAACAACGCCTTCCTCGAGCTGCACGTCCCGGCGATTCTGGAGATGATGGACATTCCTTACAGCGGGGCCGGGCCTGCCTGCCTGGGGCTGTGCTACAACAAGGCCCTCGTGCGCGGCATCGCCCAAAGCCTGGAGATTCCCGTCCCGGCCGAGACCTACTTCGACCCGTCCGACCAGGCGGCCACGCTGCCGGCGGTCTTCCCGGCGCTGGTCAAGCCCTGCTGCGGCGACTCGTCGATCGGCATTACCTCCGGCGCGGTCGTCAACGACTCGGCCCAGTTGCTTTCGTACCTCGACAAGGTCCAGCAGCAGTGGCCCGGGCGCCCGTTGCTCGTTCAGGAGTTTCTCTGCGGCGCGGAGTACAGCGTCGGGCTGATCGGCAATGTGGGGCTCTCGATGCGGGCTCTGCCCGTGCTGGAGGTGGACTACAGCCGACTCGCCCCGACCCTTCCGAAGCTGCTTGGGTATGAGTCCAAATGGATGCCCGACTCGCCGTACTGGAACGACATTGCGTATCACGAGGCGACTCTGCCCGACGCGAAACGCCAGGAGCTGGTGGACTATTCCATGCTACTGTTCGATCGGCTGGGCTGTAGAGACTATGCCCGCTTCGACTGGCGGGCCGACGCGCAGGGGACGATCAAGCTGCTGGAGGTCAACCCCAACCCGGGCTGGTGCTGGGACGGTAAGCACAACTACATGGCCGGCTTTGCCGGGCTGCGATACGCCGAGATGCTCCGGCTGATTCTCGAATCGGCCCAGCAGCGCTACGCCAACGGCTGTAAGGACGCATCGGCTGCGGCGAGCGGCACGTACCAGGCCGAGCAGAAAACCGCCGCCCCGGCCGGGTAAGGCAGGGCGGGCTAGCCTCGCGGGTTCACGACGGGCCCGGCCGAGCTGATGGCCGGGCGTACCGGACGCTTCTCGGCCGGCTTCTCGCCGGGGATGTCAGCCAGGCTGAGTTCCATCTGCAGGTCCTGCATCAGCAGCAGGCTCATCAGCCAGGCCAGGGTGCTCTCGGCGCCCTGGTTGCCGTTGACGCTGTCGGGGTGGAGCCCGTCGCGGCAGCCGCCGGTGGTGAAGTCGTACAGCGGCGTGCGGAGATCATTCTCGCCGAGGAACCAGTAGAATGCTTTCTGGGCCTCGTCGATCCACTTTTCGTCGCGGGTGACGTGGTAGGCTTCGACGCAGGCGTCGACGGTGGCGTGGGCCTCGATGCACTGCTGGTCGAACTGTGCCTTCTCGCCGCCGCGGGGGTACCAGCCATCATGGCCGATGGGCGAGAAGCAGCCGTTCTCGGAGGTCTGCATCTGGCAGAGCCATTCCAGGGCGCGCTGGCCGACGTCGATCATCTCGTTATTCGGAATCCACTTGCCGCACATCAGCAGGACGTGGGGCAGCTTGGCGTTGGCGTAGGTCAGGGTGTCCTCGAACCAGGGCCACTCGTCGGTCATGTGATCCTGGAATCGCGGCAGGATGCGCTGGGAGAGCATCGCGCGGTAGCGGCGGACTTCCGAGTCGCCGCCGAAGCGTCGCAGGTAGGCCTGGATGCCGCACAGCGCAAAGGCCCACGCCCGCGGCGAGGTGAACTCCTCGACCGTGGGCAGCCCGGCCAGGAACAGCCGACTCGCCAGGGCGATCATGCTCTCGTGGGGCAGCAGGGCCACGGCTGTTCCCAGGCCCCACAGGCTGCGCCCGTGGGAGTCTTCGCTGCCGGCCGGTTCGAGCCAGTCGCGATTGTAGCCCAGGAAGTTGCGGAACCGTCCGTTCTCTTCGTTCATTGCGTGGGCCATGAACGACAGGTAGGTCATCGCCAGGGGCAGGACGGACTCGTCGTGGTTGAGGTCCCAGTGCATCCCCGCGACGATCAGGGCGCGGCAGTTATCGTCCACGCAGTAGCCGTGGTCGCGGTCGGGCACGGTGAACTTGCAATGCTGGAAAATGCCCGTGTCGTCCGTCAGCGTGCGGAAGTGGCGCAGGTCGATGTCGGGCAGGTCGAACTTCTCCCGTCGGCGGGGCCTGGCCGGGGCCTTCGGCGAGCGGTGCGCTTCGATCCACGCTTCGGTGGCTTCTTTGTAGAGGTCGAGGTAATCCTGGGCGACGCGGCTCCAGATCATCTTGCGGCAGTAGCTGTAGCTGGTTTTTCGCAGGGCGTTGAGGGTCAGTTCGTCGTCGAGCAGGCTGTTGATGCTGTCGGCGATGGCGTCGCTGTCGTGGAACGGAACCAGCTTGCCCCGCCCGTCGGCGAGGACTTCCTCTGCGTGCCAGTACGGCGTGGAGACCACCGCCTTGCCCGTGCCCATGGCGTAGACTAACGTGCCGGAGGTCATCTGGGCTTCGTTGAGGTATGGGGTGAGGTAGATCTCGGCGGCCCCGAGGTACTCGCAGAGTTCTTTGAGGTCGACGAAGCGGTTGACGAAGATGACGTTGTCCCGCAGGCCGAGTTCGTGGACGCGGCGGTTGAGGCTGTTGCGATACTCCTCGCCGGAGGCGGCCTTGACGTGCGGATGTGTCGCGCCGAGGATGATGTAGGCCACGTCGGGGTGCTTTTTGACCACCGCCGGCAGGGCTTCGATGGCGTACTCCAACCCCTTGCTAGGCCCGAGCAGGCCGAACGTCAGCAGCACCTTCTTGCCCTCGACGCCGAACTGATCTTTGAAGAAGTGCGGGTCGACGAACGGTACGTCCGGAATGCCGTGGGGGATGACGGCAATTTTCTCCTCCGGCACGTCGTAGACATCCTGGAGGAAGCCCTTGCCCATCTCGGCCATCGGCACGACGCGGCTGGAGAGGCGGCAGACTTCCTGCAAAACGAGCTTCTGCTGCTCGTTGGGGTCTTTGAGGATGGTGTGCAGCGTGGTGACCACCGGGCGCCGCAGCCGGCGAAGCAGGCTCAGCAGGTGCGAGCCACACGTGCCCCCGAAGATGCCATACTCGTGCTGCAGGTTGATCGCCGAGACCTGGTTCATGTTCAGGAACTCCGAGGCCAGTCGGTAGTCGGCCTGGACGTTCTGGCGGACCTCGAAGCGGACGCGCGGCGGGTAGTCGTAGCCTTCGGGAATATCGTTCATCGCCACGGCGAAGACGTCCGTCTCGCGCGGGGCCTGGGCGGCGACGGCTTCGCAGAGGTCGTGCGTGAACGTCGCAATACCGCAGTGCCGCGGCAGGTAATTGCCCACGAATGCAATCGTCGAGCCTTCGAGTATCATCTTGGGAGTGTGAGGCATGACAGTCCTTTGCTGTTTGATTTCGATGTCCGTACGGAACGGATTGTACGGGCTGCGGCGGGCTCTCTCAAGGCTGCTTGGCCTGTAGCTTGTCGCGTGACGGCCCGATGGGTATGATATCGGCATGAGCGGTGAGGAATCTTCAAACTCCGGAACCTATACCCGCATGACGGCGGTGAGCCTGCTCGTGCTGGCGATGATCGCGCTGGGTGGGAGCCTCTACTACCTGCGGGACGTGCTGATTCCGTTTGTCCTGGCGGTCTTCCTGACCATCGGCATGACGCCGCTGGTGGAGTTCCAGCGTCGCACCCTGCGCCTGCCGCGCACGGTGGCGATTCTGACGACCTTCGCCGTGGCGCTGGTCTTCCTCGTGCTCATCGGCGTGGTGGTGACGGTCTCGGTCAATCAGCTGGCCGACAACGCCGACGTCTACCAGCAGCAGCTGCGGAATCTCACGAGCAAAGTCATGGACAAACTGCCGCTGGAGCAGTGGGGCGTGGACCGCAAGAACATCTCCGCGACCATGCTCGACGTGCCCATCGAACGCGTCCAGGGGTTGCTGCTGAGCATGACCAACGCCATCCTCAAACTGCTCAGCCAGGGTATCATGGTGCTGATCTTCATGGGCTTTCTGCTGTTCGGCAATCAGCGCAGCAAGCCGCTGGGCGGGTTGCTGGGCGAGGTCAGCAGCCGGACGCGGAAGTACATCGTCAACCTTTTCGTCATCTCGGCCGGGACGGGCATTGGCGTGGGGCTGACGCTCTGGTTGCTGGGCGTGGACCTGGCGCTGGTCTTCGGGTTGCTGGCGTTCCTGCTGAACTTCATCCCGTCGATCGGCTCGATCGTCGCGACGCTGCTGCCCGTGCCGGTCGTGCTGATGAGCCCGGAGATTGCTCCCTGGGCGGCGGTGCTGGCCATTGCGATCCCGGCCGGGATTCAGTTCGTGCTGGGCAATGTCATCCAGCCCCGCATCATGGGCCAAAGCTTCGACCTGCACCCGGTGGTGGTGCTGCTGGCGTTGATTTTCTGGGGGGCGCTGTGGGGCGTGGTGGGGATGTTCCTGGCTACGCCGATCACGGCCGTGGTGCGGATCATCCTGGCCCGTCATCCCGTGACGCATCCGGTCGCTGAGGCCATGGCCGGGCGACTCGATGCCTGGGAGCAGGACGCCCCGGCGGGGAGCTGAAACTCTTAACAGCTTTTTAATTTGCCCCTTTGGATCGGCTGGGGCAAGGTGTCTCTCATCCCGCGACGGCAGCCGATGGCGGCTCCCGAGCGATCGGGCCGAACCCAACCGGATAAGAGGATTCCCATGAAAGCGACCCACCTCGTGCTGTGCCTCGCTCTGCTGAGCACCGTTGTCCTGATCGGCTGCACCGACAGCAGCGACGTCAAAGCCACCAAGAGCTCCCAGCTCACCCCGCAGGACGTCGGCTACCTGCCCGTCGACGCCCACCAGGCCGGCAGCAAAGTCTCCATGGCCGGCGAGGTCCACAAGCGCAAAGACAACGGCGCGATGGTGCTCAACAGCGCCAAGGGCAAGGTGGCTCTGGGCAACAAGTCCGGCACGATGACCCACGCCTCGCACGGCCAGATGGTCGTTGTCACCGGCGTCTGGGGCGAGGACGCCTTCGGCCGACCGGTCATCGAAGTGGACGAATGGAAAATCGGCGGCTGAGCCTAACCGATTCCGCATCACTCGCAGCGCACGTCAGCTTCTGGCGTGCGTTGTTTTTTGCCCGGCTGGCGGTATACTCGCCAGTGCAGCCATGGTCCATCCCCAACGCATCCGAGCCGTAAACCGCAAGCCCGTCCGCCCGGGCGATTTCGTGCTCTACTGGATGCAGGCCTCCCAGCGGGCCGAGGACAACGCCGCCCTGGACTATGCTCTCGCCCATGCCAACGAGCTGCGCCTGCCGGTGGTGTGCTGCTTCGCCCTGGCCGGCGATTACCCCGAAGCCAACGCGCGACACTTCGCGTTCATGCTGCAAGGCTTGGCCGAGACGGCAGGACGGCTGGCCGATCGTGGCGTCGCCTTCGTGATGCGACTGGGGTCGCCGCCGGAGGTGGCGGCCGGGCTGGCCGAGCGGGCTGCGATGGTCGTGACCGATGCGGGGTATCTGCGTCACCAGCGGGCGTGGCGGAAGCAGCTCGGCCGGGCTGTGGCGTGTCGGGCGGTGCAGGTCGAGGCCGACGTCGTCGTGCCCGTCGTCGCCGTCAGCTCCAAGGCCGAGTACGCCGCGCGAACGATCCGGCCCAAGCACCAGAAGCTCTGGGATTCCTTCCTGACGCCCCAACCCAATACGGATCATCAGGCGGCCCCTTTCGCCGAAGACCTCGGCTCGCTCGACCCGGCCGACGTGGCGGGCAACCTGGCCGCCCTGGACATCGACAAGACGGTCGGCCCGGTTCGCCGATTCACCGGCGGGCGGAGCGAAGCGCTGAACCACCTGCGGGCGTTCATTCAGCATCGCCTGGGCGAGTACGCGACCAGCCGCAACGACCCGGCCAACGGAATCGAATCGCACATGAGCCCGTACCTCCATTTCGGGCAGGTCTCGCCGGTGCGAATCGCCCGGGCTGTTCGCGATGCAGCCGCACCCGCCGAGGCACGCGACAGCTTTCTCGAAGAGCTGCTGATCCGCCGCGAGCTGGCGATGAACTACGCGTGGTACACGCCGAAGTACGATTCGTACTCGGCCTTGCCGGCCTGGGCGCGAGCTACGCTGCGCAAGCATAAGGACGACAATCGGCCGACGGTGTACACCCTCGCCCAGCTCGACGCAGCCGACACGCACGACGAGTACTGGAACGCCGCCATGCGTGAAATGACCGCCACGGGCAAGATGCACAACTACATGCGGATGTACTGGGGCAAGAAGGTGCTGGAGTGGACCCGCTCGCCGCGGACGGCGTATCGCTGGCTGCGGCAGCTCAACAACCGCTACTTTCTCGACGGGCGCGACCCGGTCAGCTACGCCAACGTCGCGTGGATCTTCGGGCTGCACGATCGGCCCTGGCAGGAGCGGGCCATCTTCGGCACGGTGCGGTACATGAACGCCGCCGGGCTGGAGCGCAAGTTCGATATGGCCGGCTACCTCCGCCGCGTCGAGCAGCTCGTCGACGCCGAGCAGGCGGGATGACCGCCTAGCTGCGGACGATGCGGGCGAAGCGCCGCTTGCCGACTTTCAGCACAGCCCCGTCGGGCGGGTCGAGTTCCGCATTGGGGTCGGTGAGTTTTTCGTCATCGAGGCTGACGGCGTTCTGCTTGATGAGCCGCTTGGCGGCCCCGTTGCTGTCGGCGAAGCCGGCGCGGTCGACGATCAGCTCGACCAGGCCGATGGGCCCGGCCGGGATGGTGACTTTGGGTATGTCCGAGGGGACATTGCCCTGGGCGAAGACGCGGTCGAACTCCGTGGCGGCCTGGGCGGCTGCTTCGGCGGAGTGATAAGTTTCCACCACGGCCCGGCCGAGGGTAGCCTTGGCGTCGCGCGGGTGGGTTTTGTCGCCGTCGAGCAGTTTGGCGATGCGTTCGGCCGGGAAGGGCGAGGCGAATGTGGGGTTGAGCATGTCGTACCAGTTGGCCATCGTCTCGTCGGGAATCGACATGACCTTGCCGAACATCTCGCCCGGCTGGTCGGTCACGCCAATGTAGTTGCCCTTGGACTTGCTCATTTTTTCTACGCCGTCCGTGCCGACGAGAATCGGCAGGATCATGACGATCTGCGGGGCCTGGCCGGCGTTTTCCTGCAGCTGGCGGCCGACGAGGTTGTTGAACGTCTGGTCGCTGCCGCCGAACTCGACGTCGGCGTCGATGCAGATGCTGTCGTAGCCCTGCATCAGCGGGTAGAGGAACTCGTGTACGCCGATGGGCACGCCGCCGCGATACCGCTGCTCGAAGGTGTCGCGCTCGAGCATGCGGGCGACGGTCATCTGCGAGGTCAGGTTCAGCACGTCGGCAAAGCTGAGCTTCTCCAGCCATTCGCTGTTGTAGCGGATTTCGAGCTTCTCGGGGTGGGTGTCGAGAACGCGGCCGGCCTGGGCGACGTAGGTTTCTGCGTTGGCTTCGATCTGCTCGGGCAAGAGGACCGGGCGGGTTTTGTTCACGCCGGTCGGGTCGCCGATGCGTGCGGTGTAGTCGCCGATGATGATGACGGCCTTGTGGCCGAGGTTTTGGAACTGGCGCACCTTGGACAGCACGACGGTATGGCCGAGGTGGATATCCGGCGCGGTGGGGTCCAGCCCGAGCTTGATCCGCATGGGGCGGTTCTCGGCCGAGGCCCGGGCCAGGCGGGCGGCGAGTTCCTCGGGGGTGTAGGTGGCCTCGCAGCCTTGCATGAGGGAAGTGGCCTGGGCGCGGTATTTCGGGTCGATGGTATCGGTCATGGCCGAGCAGGATACCAGACCGCCGCCGCCTTGCCAAGGCGCTGGCCGGCCGCCGGCGGGCGAAGCGGGCTGGATATCGCACGAAATTACTTTGACCCGCTCGCCCGGTTCCCTACAATCTTACGAATCAAGAACTACGGACCTTTTGCCGACGGAAACTCTATGACCACACGGTATGCACTTGTACTGTTCGCAGTGTTGGCGGGAATTCTCACTGCCTGTGCGCCCGAAGCACCGGTCGTGCCGGCTCCGATTCGTATGGCCGAGTACAAGCAGATGGGCCGGGCCGACCGCGTTCGCTATCAGCCGGGCTTTCTGGTGCAGTACAACCTCACGCGGGTCCACAATGCCGAGCTGAAGGAATCCCAGCGGCTCGACAGCCTCAAGCTCGTCGAGCACATCACGAAAACCGACAGCATCGCCCTGGAGCCCAGCAGCCTGGCCGACCTGGCGACGCTGCTCCGCGACGAGGCCAACACCCCCAAGGCCCTCCGCGAGGAGGTGCTGAAGTTCCTGCTGGAGGAAAATTATCCGGATCTCGCATCGCATCTGATTCCGCTGATCGGGCGGCTCGACACGCTCGACCCGACGATGCGGTCGCTGGTGCTGAACTTCCTGGAGAAGAACCCCAACAGCCAGATGCTCGAGCACATTGTCCGCAGTTGGGCGCGTGAGCAGGACCTTTCCCCCAAGGGCGAGCAGGGCTACCGCAACGTGATCAAGCAGATCAGCGGCCAGCCCTGGCAGCAGGCGCTGATGGATCAGCTCAACTCGCCGGCCTTCGGGGCCCGGGCCGAGGCGCTGGAGATTCTCAACGCCCGCATGCCGGCGGCTGAGCTGCGCGAGGCGCTGCTGGCCATGACGCCGCAGGCCGATACCGTCGCGGCCCTGCAGTTCTACATCAAGACGTTCGACTACCTGCCCGCCCGGCGGGAAGAACTCGTCAGCTCGGTGATCCTCTACAAGGTCCGGCGGGACATGCTGCCCGATGCGGCCCGGCTGAGCCTGGAATGGACCCGCAACACCGGCTACAACTTCAACATTCGCGACTTCCACCTGCTGAGCCGGCTGGCCCGCGATCCGCTGCGGAGCAACCTCAAGCGGACCAACCTGGTCATCGACCTCGGCAAGCAGCTCAAGACCCGCCCGCACGTCAAGGCCGGCCAGAACCGCGATAACTTCTGGCTGCAGGTGGAGAACCTCACGCTGGCCGATCTGTGGAACATGTATCTGCTCAACGAGATGCTCTCGCGCCCGCGGGTGCAGACATCGCTGAAGTTCATGGCCGACGGCGACCTCGCCGACGTCCGCAGCGCCTGGGGCGGGCTGGTGTTCTACCAGAACGGCCAGGCCGAGGCGATTTTGTACCCCTTCGACGCCAACGCCGCCAGCAACGATCAGGTCTATCAGCCGACCGAGCGACTCATCACCGACGAGCGGGACGCCCTGTGCCGCTTCATCGGGCACTTCGAGCGGCTGGACAATGCAGACCGCGCCGGGCCCACCCAGGCCGAGCTGGACGACGCAGCCATGCTGAACTACTACGGCCTGAGTCTCACCCGCGTCGACAAGACCCACTTCGCCGCCCACTACTTCAACCCCCAGGGCGTGGTCGTATCGCTGGGCAAGTTCCCGATGCGGTAATGGCTCCCCTCGCTTCGGCCATGCTCTATTTGCCAGGCGGATAGCGAACCGTCGCGCCGCGTCTCGCCCAACGCATGCACTCGGGCACAGGCAGTGCAGGGTCAAGACTCGCTTCCTGACTTCGACATCCCCTTTGGATTGCGCTGTAAGTCTTTGTTTTACA
>CAZCDM010000022.1:0-20850 GCA_964497475.1 uncultured Planctomycetaceae bacterium | reverse complement strand
CAAACAATGCCTCATTATACATGAATTGTGGTTTTCATCCGGGAAATCCGGGTTCGCGCAGTTTTCTTTGCCTCTGGTGGAGTTTTGTCGATCTGCGAGGCCGAGTTCCAGCAGATGCTCGACGCGCCGATTAGCGCGGAATTCGCCAAGGCCTACCGCGCCGCCGGACACAACAGAGCCGGTCGGTTTTCCCGCCGGGGCCTGGTTGTGTCACTGCGGGCGGTCAGTCCAGCGCTACGGTCGAGGCGGTCTTCTGCGATTCCAGTGCGGCCGTGAACAGCTTGTGCGAGAGGGCGGCCTCTTCGGGACGCACGCAGCCGGCAAAGCGGCTGGGAACCTGCCCGGTGGTCATCTCGTGCAGGAAGGCGGCCCACATCTGCAGCATCGCGTCGGAGAAGCCGAACTCGAAAATCCCGCCGGTGATGGATTTGTAGGCGGTCTCCTGGCCGGTATCGATCTGCTGCCAGGCCTGCCGCCCGCCGGTGTATTCCAGGATCTCCAGGCGGCGGGGGTTTTTGGTGCTGAACCGCGCACAGCCCTTGGTGCCCTTGATCTCCAGCTGCCAGGAGTTGGTCTCGCCCGGGGCAATGCGCTGGGTCTTGAGCGTCAAGGGAAAGCTCGCCCCGGCCGGGCTTGTCGCCTCGCACAGCAGGGTGGCGTTGTCCCAGGTTTTGCAGGGGACGACATTGCCCTTGCCGTCCGGGCGGGTGGGCATGATGTTGCTCAGCACAGCCCGGACGTTCGTGGGCGCAAAGCCGGCCCGGAAGGGCACGTGGCAGACATGCATGCCCAGGTCGCCCATGCAGCCGTACTCGCCGTTGTACTCGATCATCCGCTTCCAGTTGATGGGCTTGTCGGGGTTGAGGTCGCTGGAGTGCAGAAAGGCGCCGGTGTACTCGATGATCGTTCCGAAGGCGTCTTCGTCGATCATCTTGCCGATAGCCTGGACGGCCGGGAAGAAGGGGAACTCGCTGGAGCAGCGGACGAAGACGTCGGGGTGCTCGGCCAGGGCGGCGTTGACGGCGTCGTTGGCGGCCTTGTCGATGCCGAAGGGTTTCTCGCCCAGCAGGGCCTTGCCGGCTGCGATGATGTCGCAATAGAACTGCTGGTGCAGGTGGTGGGGCACGGCGCAGTAGATCGCGTCGATGTCGTCGTTGGCCAGGAGCTCTTTGTAGTCGTCCGTCGACTGGGTGATGGAGGGGAAGTTGCCCGTGTACCACTTCAGCAGCTCGGCGTTGGTATCGCAAACGGCGATGAGTTCCGGGCGGACGTCCATCTCGGGCAGGTGAGCCCAGCGGGCGGTGGCGGTGGCTAGTTCGCGGCCCATCAGGCCGCAACCGATAATTCCGAATCGAACAGTTTTCATGGGGTGTTCCTTGTGATTGGGATCAGGGCAGCAGGCCCTTGGCCAGCAGGGCCTGGTTGACGGTACGCAGGGCCAGGACCATGGCGGCCTGTCGCAGCGAGAGGGATTTTTCCGCGGCGGTCTCGGCCACGATGTCGAGACGCTTGTGCATGCGGTCGCGCAGGCGGGTGTGGACCTCCTCGCGGGTCATCTGCTCCTGCTGGGTTTCCTGGGTGTATTCGAGATAGCTGACAAAGACGCCGCCGGCGTTGGCGAGGATGTCCGGCACGACGGTGATCTTCCGCTCGGCGAGGATCTCGTCGGCGGCGGGGGTGGTCGGGCTGTTGGCGCCCTCGACGACGTAGCGGGCGCGGATTTTGTCGGCATTGGCGGCGGTGATCTGGCTGGCTGCGGCGGCCGGGACGAGCAGGTCGACATCCAGCTCGAGCAGCTCTTCGTTGCGGATCGCCTCGGCGTGGGGGTAGCCTTCGATCGAGCCGGCCTGGCGGACGTGTTCGATCAGCGCGGGGATGTCCAGGCCCGTTTCGTTGTACAGCCCGCCGTGAATGTGCGAGACGGCGTGGATGCTCACGCCGCGCTGATGCAGCGTGCGGGCGGCGTGGCTGCCGACATTGCCGAAGCCCTGCACGGCAGCGGTGGCCTGGGTCAGGTCGAGCTTCTCCCGCTCGGCGAGGCGCTCGATGCACATCGCCACGCCCAGGCCGGTCGCTTCGTGTCGACCCTCGATGCCGCCGACGAGCACCGGCTTGCCGGTGACGTAGCAGCCGCTGGTGGTGGCGTGGCCCATCGAAAAGCACAGGGCGTCCTTGAGGTAGCCCATCTCGCGGTCGCTCGTGCCCATGTCCGGCGCGGGCACGTACAGCTGCGGGCCGATGTGCCGGTGGGCGTTGCGGGCGTAGGAGCGGATGAGCGTTTCCTTGTCGAAGGGTGAGAGCGTATGCGGGTCGGCCACGATGCCCGACTTGCCCCCGCCGAAGGGCACGCCGATCAGGGCGCACTTCCAGGTCATCTCCATGGCCAAGCCGTTGACGTCGTCCAGCGTCACGTCCGGGGCCATGCGAATGCCGCCCTTGCTCGGGCCGAGCACATCGCTGTGGCGGACGAGGAACACCTTGAAAGAATGGACCTGCTTGTCGTCCATCAACGGCCCGACGTTGAGTTCGATGCGCTCCTTCGGCAGGCGCATCTTGTCCAGCAGGTGGATGTCGATCTCGCCGTCGAGCAGCTCGGCGGCCTGGTCGAAATTGGACAACGCATTTTCAAGAATCGTATCAGCCATGGGAGTTCCTTTGAGGAAAGTACACAGAATCGCGGTGATTCGCAGGCCTGGCCGCGGTGGCGACCAACACGGGCCTGCCCCGGCCGAAAGCCAGTCACTCCCGGCCGGGAGCAAGACTGTGATTATTCAAACTGATATCCGATATGCAAGATACTTCTCTGTAGGAAGGGCAATTGTTACCCGCACAGTTCCTTTTCGGTTTCGCCGATGGCTTCGTCGATGATGTCCAGGCCCTTGAGCAGGACGTCATCTTCCATGACGATCGGCGGGCTCATGCGGAGGATGTGCCCGGCGGGAATCCAGGCCAGGCCCTTCTTGAAGGCCTTCTGGTAGACCATCTTGCCGGCCTCGTCGAAGGGGGTCTTGGCGGCCTTGTCCTTGACGAGCTCAATGCCCATCAGGCAGCCTTTGGCGCGGACATCGCCGACGATGGCGTGCTCGTCCTTCATCTTTTCCATCCGCTTCATGGCCAGCTCGCCGAGGTGCTCAGCCCGGGCCAGGAGGTTTTCTTCCTCGATGACTTCGGTGCTGGCCAGGGCGGCCGCACAAGCCATCGGATTACCGCCATAGCTCGAACTGGCCGAGATACTCTCGAAGCTCTCTTTGTACTGGTCGCGGACAGCCACGCAGGTCACCGGGAACCCATTGCCGAACCCCTTGCCGATGGAGACCACGTCGGGCACGACGTCCCAGTGTTCGAGGCAGAGGAACTTGCCCGTCCGCCCCCAGCTGGTGAGGACCTCGTCGGCCATGAACAGAATATTGTTCTCGTCGCAGAACTTGCGGATTTTGGGGAAGAAGTCATCCGGGGGCATGACCGAGCCGCCCCAGCCCTGGATGGGTTCGAGGCAGAAGCCCGCGACGTTGTGGGCCGTGCCCTTGTCGAGGTACTGTCCGTAGAACTCGATGTACTTGTCGGTGTCGATCGTGCCGTCGTCCTTGGTCCACATCGGGCGGTAGACGTCCGGGCGGGGCAGCATGTGGAAGCCCGGTGCGCGGGTCGCCCCGTAGACGTAGCTGCGGATATGCCCGAGGCTCACGCCGCCGGTGGTCTTACCGTGGTAATCGTAGAAGCAGCTGAGCATTTCCTGCTTGCCGTCGGTGGCGGCGCGCATCACGCGCAGGCCAGCCTCGACGGCCGTCGTGCCCGAATCGTAAAACTGAAAGCCGCTCAGGTCGCCGGGCAGGACCTCGGCGAGCTTTTCCACCAGGCGGGTTTTAATCTCGGTGGTGAAGTCGTGGCAGTTCATCAGCTTGTGGGCATAGGTGGCGACGGCTTCGGAGATCTTCGGATGGCAGTGGCCCAGTGTGGTCACGTAAATGCCGCTGGAGAAGTCGATGTAGCGGTTGCCGTCGGCGTCGACGAGCTCGCAGCCCTTGCCGTAGTCGAAGACCACCGGGAAGAGTTTGACCTGGCCCGAGAGGCCCTTGAAGTATTTGGTGCAGCGCTCGTGGATGGCCTGGCTGGCCGGGCCGGGCGGGGGCGTCTTGACATCCGGGACGACGTTGAGGTCGACGTGGGCCCAGTAGTCCGGGCCGGAGGCGAAGGATGGTGCAGTCATTGTGCGTTCTCCATGTTGGGGGTTTGGGTGTGATTGGTTGAGGAGGAAGCGGTGACCACCGTCGCGCCGAGCTGTCGCAGAGCGGCGAGGTGGGTTGGGTCGATGGATGCGTCGGTGTAGAGGGCTTCGCACTGCTGGATGTAGCCGTGACGGGTCAGGGCGGTCCGGCCGATCTTCGATCCGTCGGCGAGGATCACCGTCCGCCCGGCGCGCTGGCGGATTTTCTGGTCGACCTTGGCGATCTGCAAATCGGCGGTGTACATCGCGCCGTCGAGGTCAATGCCATCGGCGCCCTGGAAGGCCCAGTCGGCAGCGAACATGTCCAGGACGGCCTCGGCGACCATGCCCGTCAGGTCCGGCGTGCCGCGGCGGATCTGCCCGCCGAGTAAGATCGTCCGCACGCCCTGGCTGAACTGCAACTCCGAGGCCACCGCCAGCGACGGCGTGAGGACGGTCAGGTCGGTCGCGTCGCGCAGCAGATGGGCCAGTTCGAGCGTCGTCGTGCCGGTGTCGATGATGATCCGCTGGCCGGGCTCGATCAGCGACCGGGCCGCGGCCGCGATGGCACGCTTGGCCGGGCGGTGCGCCTGGCGACGGGCCACGAAGTCGAACTCGAAGATCATCCGCTCGGCCGGCTCGGCTCCGCCATGGACGCGGCGGACCTGCCCGCCGGCCTGGAGCTTGTCGAGGTCGCGGCGAATCGTCATCTCGCTGACGCCAAGCTCACCGGCCAGCTCGTCAATGCCCACCATCCCACGCTGCTCCAGGAGGGTGCGTATCTTCCGCTGACGCTGCTGAGATGTATTTTTTTTCGTCGCCAAGCAGATTTTCCTGTTAGAACATGTGACTCGATGGTTAAATATACCATAGTCAAACATAACGTCAATATGCAAAGTCACAAATTCGCAGAAATTCAATACAATAGACTGTCCATAACCCGAAGGAGTCTGCCGTGGTAAATTTCCAGACCGAAGAGTTCCGCTACGAACCCTCGCACCACGTTCCCTGCCGCGACGCCGAAGCCCTGGCCCTGGCGCGCAACGTGACGTACGAGGATTTCCTCAACTACAAGCACGAGAACATCACGCTTACGGTCATGGATGAGTTTGACATGACATGGGCGTTCATCACCGACCTGTTCTTTTCGATCCGCGATGCCATGCTCGCCGGCGAGAAGCTCGTGCTGATCCTGCCGCAGCCCTGGCCGATGTACAAGCAGGTCGCAGAACTGATTAACCGGTCCAACATCGACTGCCGCAACCTCTACACCTTCAACATGGACGAGTACGCCAATCAGGACGGGCAGATCGCGCCGGAATCCTGGCAGTGGGGGTTTACGCACGCGCTGAAGAAGTATTTCTACCACGAGCTCGACCCCAAGCTGCGTCCGCCCGAGAGTCAGATGGTCGGGCTGACCGATGAGAACTTCGACGATTACGGCAAGATGATTACCGACCTCGGCGGGGCCGACCTGTGCTTTGCAGGCCCCGGCTGGACGGGGCACCTGGCGTTCATCGACCCCGACGCGCCCGAAGTGCCCGACGACCTCGAAGCCTTCAAAGCCCTCGGCCCGACGAAGGTCACCCTCAGCCCCTTCACCCTCGCGCAGAACTCGCTGCATGGCAGCTTCGGTGCCAGTGGCGATATCGCCGCCGTGCCCCCCATGGCTGCCACGATAGGCCCGGCCCAGGTGCTCGAAGCCAAAAAGCGAATCGGCAACTACGCCATCGGCGTGCACGGAACGGCCACCTCGTGGCAGCGGCTGATCACCCGGCTGAGCCTGTTCGGCCCGGTAACGCCGGCCGTGCCCGACAGCGTCATCCAACTGGCCCCCACAACCGTCCGCGTCTCGCACAACATCGCCGCGACGATTGAAGTCGATCACAAGAAGGGCTATTGAGCGGATCTAGGATGCGTCGTCGTCGGCCTCGGTTGGGGCCGGTTCCTCGCCCGGCTGATCGTCGGCCGGGGCGGGTGGCTCGTTGGCGTCTGGCGGGGCCGTCGTGTCCATGCCGCCTTCGGGCTCGGCCGAGGGGATCACTTCCTGGCGGTCCGCATCGGGCTCAACGACCTGGCCCTGCTCGTCGACCGGCTCGACGAAGACGCGCAGCGTGCCGTCTTCCAGTTCGAGTCGGCTGATGCGCCGGTAGCGGTCGCGTGGCAGCTTCAACGTGGTATCGACCGGCTCTTCTCCGATGGCGGCGATGATCGCTGCGAGCATCGCGTCGAGGTCTTTGTGTGAGGCCACGTCCAGCTTCTGTCGCTCGGCCAGGGTGGCCTTGAGCTGCTCGATGCCGCCGCCGACGACCGTCTGCGGCACGGGCATGAGCCCCACCCGAATGCCCTCCAGGGCGACCTTCATCTTGCCCGGCTCGACCATCTCCAGGCGGAGGTCCATCGAGACGACCTTGTTGCTGCCCAGCGTGCGGACCATCACCGTCAGCATGCCGTCGTCGATGACGACCATCGGGTCGGCAATGCCGGCGGCCTCCATGGCGTTCCACACCGTGCCGATCCGCTGGTTCTTCCCGGCCGGGGGCGGCCGGAGAAAGGCGATCTGATCTAGCGCGGCGAGATACTTGTTCAGGTCGTCGGCGGTGACCTCGTGGGTGAAGGGTTTGACGTCGCCGGCCTTGTTGAAGAACTCGATGCCGTGGACGTTGGCGAAGTGCATCGCCGCATGCTCGCGGTCTTCCTGCGTCATGCGGTACGGCTCGTAGGTGTCGGGCACGGAACTGGCAGCCAGGAACACCATCGCCAGGGCCAGCATGCCCCCGAAGAGTACGATCAGAATGGTCCACTTGACGGGTTTGCTCATGGGGCTCTCCAGATGGGGTCTGGTGAAAGTGTGCGCGACCCGGGCGAAAATCGCAAGCCCACTCTCAGGCACGCAGGAACTCGGGCACGCAGGCACTCACGGCTCGCGATAAAACCGCTCGACGGTCCGGCGGTGCTGGGGCGGCACCTCGCCGGTCGGCTGGGCCGATGCACGACGCCGCAGCGCGTCCCAGTCCTCGGCCAGGCCGGGTTGTGCTGCCGCGGGCTGGCTGGAGGCGGGTTGGGTCGTGTCGGTCGGCTCGCCGGGCAGGGGCACGCCGGCCGGTGGAGGTTCGTCGTCGGCGGGCTGGCTGGACGGACTGGTGATCGGACGGGCGGCGGGCTCATCGGCGGGCAGCTCGGCGCGATTGGCCAGCGAGGCCGGCAGGATGCGCCGCAGCGTTACGCCCCGGCGGACGAACTCTGCGAGCAGCTTGCGAAGCTGGGTTTCATTGACGGCTTCGATGGCGCGGGCGGCTCGGCCCAGCCGGGCCGACTCGGCGGGAAGCTCATCGGCCTTGCGGCGCAGTGCCTCGGCCAGCTCGGCCCGCTGGCTGGGGGTCAGCTCTGTAACCGCGCGGGCTACGCGGTCGGCCGGGCCCGGGCGGTTGATTTCCGCCGAGATGTACTGCGCCCCGGCCAGCAACAACAACGCACCGATGGCAGCAAGCATCGGCCGGCGCAGTTCCACGCCCGTTGGCGGACGGGGAGGCAGCGAAGCAACCGCTTCGGCCGCTTGGGTAATCACGCAGTCGGCCGCCGCGGCCTGGCGCGAATCGGCGATGCACTCGGCCGCGGTCAGCAGCCGGCCGGCGAGGTTGTAGCGATCGTCCAGCCGGGCGGCGATCTGCTCGAATCGGCTGCGATGACTCCAAGCGATCAGCAGGCCGATCATCGCGCCGAACATCGCTTCGGCCCAGCCGGCGTCGAACCCCAGAGGCCAGCCGAGTAGCCTCCCCAGCAGGCCGATGACGATGCCCAGCACCGCCCCGGCCGCTACGCCCAGCATCATCCCCTGGGCCAGCTCGGCCAATAAGACGCGCCGGGCGAATCGGCCCAGTGCGAGCAGGACGGCTCGGCGGTCAGCGGTCATGGCGGCTCGATTCATGGCGGGTGAGCGTCCGGGTCAGGGTGGCCAGGAACGGCCCCGGCTCGGCGTCGAACTCCAGCGTGTGGGCACCGGCCAGCGTGTCAACGACCAGGCCGGCCCGGCAGAGGCGTCGCAGGGTCGCCGTCGTCGCGTCGTTGTCGATGATGCGATCCTGCTGCGAGAGGATCAAGGCCGCCGGCAGGGTGATCGCGCCGTCGTCGGTTCGGGCGATGAGGCGGTCCAGCCGGCGACTGGTGAAGAGGAACTTCGCCGAGACGTTCCGCAGGCTCAGCGGGTCGGTGCGGATGAAGTCCTGCCCGGCCGGGCTGTCGGTGAAGAGGGCTTCGTCGCGCAGCGGCACGTCGAAGATCGCCCGGCTGCCCAGGCCCGGCAGCAGCAGTGCCCCGGCCACGGCCAGCTTGGTCAGCGGCGAGACATCCACCTTCGCCGCGATGCCCGGAGCGATCATCGTCAGCGAGGCGAGCTTGCGTTGCAGGCCGTCGCGGTTTGCTCCGCAGGCGGCGGCCGCCCACTTGCCGCCCCAGCTGACGCCCAGCAGGTGGCAGCGCTGCACGTTTTCGCGCCGGAGGATTTCATCGACGGCCGTGCCCAGGTCGTCCAGCAGCACGGCCGGGCTAGCGCAATGGCCGCGGGCCGAGTCGTTGGAGCCGCTGCCCCGGCGGGTGAGCTGGTAGACGGCATGGCCGGCCTCGGCCAGCGCTCTCGCCGAACCGAAGAACCACCCCGGATGACTCTGGATGCCGTGAAGGAAGATCACCGGCAGCTTGCCAGCCGGTGCATCGGCCGGGGGTTGGTGGACGTGCAGGGTTGTTTCGTAGCCGTCGGGCAGGGCAAGGTCCAGGCGGGTGGGCTGACGGCCTGGTGGGATCGGCTCGGGCGTGGGCAGCTGGGTGGGACGGTGGGTCATGGGCGAGCCTTGCCTTTGGTCGGCCTGGCGGGGCTGGGCCGATCGGACCGCTGCCCGATGCGTTGTGCTCCGTCGAGCGGGGCGCTGGCGACCCGGCCGTCCTGGTGTTCGAAGGGCCGGCGGCTCAGCAGGATGCGCTGTCGCTGGCCGACGTTAATCAGCAGGCCGACCGCTGCGGCGTTGGCCACGAGGCTCGACCCGCCGTAGCTGATCAGCGGCAGGGTCATGCCGGTTACCGGCATGAGGCCCATGGTCATGCCGACGTTGATGAAGATCTGGCTGGCCAGCAGCCCGAGCACGCCGACGACCAGCAGCCGTCCGAACGCGTCGTGCGTGTAGGCGGCGATCTCGACTCCGCCGATGAAGATCAGTCCGTACAGCGCCAGCACGCCGAGGCAGCCCAGCAGCCCCCACTGCCCGCCGATGATGCTGAAGATGAAGTCGGTATGGTCGTCCGGCAGGAGGCGGAAGTAGATTTCGCCCTCTTGCCACTGGCCCCGGCCGGTGAGTTTGCCCGAGCCGAGGACGATCTTCGAGCGGTGCAGGTGGTAGCCGCTGGCCTGGATGACTTCCTCGTCGCCCTGTCGCAGCCAGCCGGTGATGCGGCGGATCTGGTGCATCTTCATGCCGGCCACCGCGGCAGGGGTGACGATGGTGGACGGTTTGTCACCCGCCCCGGCCCAGTAGGCGAGGTGGCGTCGGTTGGCGAGTTCCTCGGCTCCCATCTCGGCCGTCGAGCAGGGAATGGGGATCAGCAGCAGGGCGGTGGCCAGGCCCACCACGCCGAGCAGGTGCGTGAGCCGTGCCCCGGCCATGAAGAGCATGAAGTAGAGCGTCGGCAGGAACAGCAAGGCCGTGCCGAGGTCCGGCTGGTAGAGCACCAGGCCCATCGGCAGGAAGGTCAGCACGAACGGCGGGATCAGCCCGGCCAGGCGGCGGTAGTGGTCGCCCAGGCGGAGGTACCAGGCGAGCATGAGGATGAAGGTGAGCTTGGCCAGCTCCGAGGGCTGGAGCTGGATGACGCCCAGGTCGATCCAGCGGTAGGCGCCGCGTTTTTCCGGGATGAGCCCGAAGGGGATGTGCAGGAAGCGGACAATCGCCAGCAGCAGCAGCATGGCCAGGGTCACGCCGAACAGCAGGTAGGCGATCTTGCCCCAGCGGGTGTAGGGCACGGCCGCGAAGAGGACGCAGGTGAGGATAGCGGCGACGGCGAAGATGGCCTGTCGCGTCGTGTAGCCGGTCACGCCGTCGGCCTGGGCGGAGATGTCGACTGCCGCCAGGCCCACGAGCATCAGCGCGAGCATGGCGGCGACGATGAGCAGCACCGCCAGGCGAGGCCGATATGTGCCGAGTGCGGAGATCATGGCGTCACCACGTAGCCGAATTCCTGGCAGATGCGGACGGTTTCCTTGGCGAGGGGGGCGGCGTTGGCCCCGCCGGCGCCGGCGTATTCCAGCAGGACGGCAAAGGCGATGCGTGGCTTGTCGCGCGGGGCGAAGCCGGCAAACCAGGCGTGGTCGCCCTGGCGGACGGCCTGGTCGTCGGCGGTGATGCGTCCGTCTTTGTTCGAGTCGATGCGCATGGGGGGCACCTCGGCCGTGCCGGTCTTGCCGCAGACGTCGAGGTCCAGGGGCTGGCCCAGGCGCCAGTGTCGCCAGGCCGTGCCGCCGCGAGAGTGGATCACGCGATACATGCCCTGCTTGACGGCGCGGATGTGCTGCAAGGCGATGGGCAGTTCGCGGCGGGTTTGTGGTGGGACGGCCTCATCGCCGGTCTGCCGGATCAGCCGAGGCGAGAGGTACACGCCATCGCGGGCGATGGTGGCCGTCGCGGCGGCGACCTGGAGACAGCTGGCCGAGAAAATTCCCTGGCCGATCGAGAGGAACCACTTGTCGGCCTTCTGCCAGGTGCGATTACGCCGCCGGCGGAGATACTCTTCGCTGGCGACGACGCCGGAGCGTTCTTCGGCCAGGCCCGTGCCGGGTTTGGTCCCGTAGCCGAACAGCCCCAGCCAGTAGCTCAGCTTCGGTGCGGTCAGGCGCGTGGCGAGCTTGTGGAAGAAGACGTTACTCGACCGCTGGATCGCCTCGATGACCGCGAAGGTGCCGATGGCGTGGTCGCGGTGCTTTTTCTGGCCGTCGGAGCCGATGTAGAGGTAGCCGGGGCACTCGAAGGTGGTCTCGGTGGTGATGGCCCCGGTGGCCAGCCCGGCCAGGGCGACCAGCGGCTTGACCGTCGAGCCCGGGGCGTAGCAGCTCATGATGGCGCGGTGGTACAGCGGCAGGTTGATGACGTCGCGGACGAGGTGCTGGTAGTTCTCGCGGTAGGTGTTGAGGTCGAACGTCGGCCAGGAGACCATCGCCAGGATGTCGCCCGAGGCGACCTCGATAACGACGATGCTTCCGGTATGGCCCGACTCGGCCAGCAGGGTCGTAAGCCGGCGCTGCAGCTCGATGTCGATCGTCAGCCAGACATCACCGCCGGGCTCGGCGGGCACTTCCTCGGTGACTTCGTCGATGCGTTCGAAGCGGCGGTAACCACGGCGGGCGCGCAGCAGGGGCTGGCGGCTGGTCGGCTCGGCCTGGCTTCGATGCTCGCACAGGCGTTCCACGCCGGTGGCGCCGATGGTATCGCCGGCGAGGTAGTTGCTCCGCATGCGGGTGAGCCAGCCGGCCTGGTCGGGGGTGAGGTTGTACTGCTCGACATCTTCGCGGAAGACCGGCCGCGTTACGCCGATGATGTGGCAGGCCGTCTTGCCGTAGGGGTACTGCCTCCGGTGCGAGGGCGTAATGTGTACGCCGACGGTTTTGTCCAGCAGGCTGCGGAGGGCGCTGGCCTGGGCTTCGTCCAGGCCGGTGACCACGGCGTGGGGCATGTAGCGCTCGCGGATGTCGCGTCCCACGGCCCGCTCCATGCGTTCGACGCGCCGGCGAATGCGCGCCACGGCGGCGGGCAGATCGATGTCGAACTCCGCGGCGACCTGCCCGGCCAGGGCCCAGCTGAACTCCGCCCGCCGCTGGTAGAGCGTTTCGGCCCAGGTCAGGTCGCGGTCGCTGTCGTCGTTGAGGTCCTCGGCCCGCATGATGGCCCGCTGCTGCTTGCGCTGCCAGCGTGGGTCGCGGGTGATCAGGCCGTAGTCGAGGCAGAGGTCGAAGCAGGGCTTGTCCTGGGCGAGGATCAGGCCGTTGCGGTCGAGGATGCGCCCCCGGCTGCCGGGCAGGAGCTGGACCGACTGCAGCGACCGCTCGGCCTCGCGGCGGTACTCGTCGCCGTGGATGACCTGCAGGCTCACCAGACGCACCAGCAGCACGACGAAGCTCGCCGCGAAGAGGCCCAGCAGGATTTTCAGGCGGAGTTTGTACATGGGAGTAAGGCGCGGGGCGCTACGCTAGTGTACCGCCGCAGCGGGGGTAGAGGCAAAGAAACCTAGCCCAGTCGAGCCCGGCCGGGGCGGGTGGATCGGCCCCGGGTGCGTGTTGGTTCGGGGGTGATCCAGTGGCACAGCAGCCGGACCGGCCAGGCGAGGATGAGCATTGCTGCGCCCGTACAGGCCGAGCTGGCCAGCACCTGCAGCAGCAGCCGGCCCCAGCTGGCCCAGCCCAGCCCCGGTGCCAGGGCCGTCTGGATGGTGACCCACAGGGCGTGTGCGATGAGGCAGAAGAGCATCGCGAGGATCATCTGCGGGCCGAGGCGGTCGCGGAAGATCGCGTCGCGCAGGGCGAAGACGAGCAGGGCAGCGATGGCGTAGCCGATGGCCATGGGCCCGACGCGGCTGGGGGCGGTGAGCCCGCCGGCGGTGGTGAGGTCCACGAGGAAGCCCAGCAGTGCACCGGCCAGGGCGGCCTGGTCGGCGGTGTGGACCCGCAGGGCGACCAGCACGGCCAGGGTGACCATGACGTCCGGGCCGATGGGGCCGATCGAAAGGCTTTCGATGGTGGCCAGGCGGCCGAGGGTCATCTGCACCAGGCCCAGCAGCCAGGCGACAATCAGCAGGGGGATCCATCGCATCTATCGGCCCTCCCCGAGTGTGCCCATGGCCGGGACGACGATGAAGACCTCGCGGAGCGTGGCCGGGTCGATGGCGGGGCGGACGGTGAGGATGACGCGGCCGGGGTGGTCGACGTCGTCGACGACGTCGGTCACCGTGCCGATGGTGACGGCTACGGGCAGCTCGGCCGCGGCCGGGCGCGTCTGGAGGATATCGCCGGGCAGGATATTGTGCTGCCGGCTGACCTGCTTGACGATCAGACCATCGGTGCCGTTGCCCTCGGCGTAGGCTTCGATGGGCGCGTTGGCGGTGCGGTCCAGCCGGACCATGCGCGAGCCGACCTGGATTTGACGCGGGGCGGCCGGGTCGACGATGCGGCGGATCTGTGCGCGCGTGGCGAAGCCGGTATCGGTCACCAGTTGCAGCCGGGCGGTGAAGGCGGCGGTTTCGGTCAGTCGTCCGGCCAGGGCCTGGCCGCTGAGCACGGCGAGGTTGCTCGGCAGGCGTTTGGAGCGGTCGGTCAGCAGGGTGCGGGTGGTGGCGTAGAGGCCGTCGGCGGTGCCTTGGCCCGAGCCGGCGTTGACCAGGCGGGTCTGGCCGTAGGGCAGGGCGTCGGCGGCGACGATGCGTGCGGGGATCAGGCGGACGGGTGCGTCGGCCTGCGGGCCGAACAGGCTGGAGAAGATTCCCCGGCCGCTGTGGAAGTAGCGGCGGGCGCGGTCGAGTTCGTCCTGCATGGTGGTCAGCTGGCGGAGGAGCTGGGTATTGCGGGCTTTGATCTGCTGGGCGGTTTCGGGCGGGATGGTCTCCTCGCCAGCCAGGGCGGCCTTGGTGCTGGTGGCCAGGTACATGCCCGCATCACCCAGCGGCGCGTAGGACCAGTGGACCATAGACCGCATGGTCTGGGCGGGTCCGGGCCCCAGCAGGGTGGTGACGGCCGCCACCGCCAGCACACCGAGGAGGACCACACGCCGGGATGGACGCCTCATTGCCATGGGCTCATCTTACCGGGCGGGGGCGGGCCACGCTACGGTTGGCTGGGCTGGCTGGTCGGCAGTTCGGCCTCGGCTGGCTGGGCGACGAGGATGACATCGCCGGGGTCGAAGCCGATGGCCCGGCCGTTGCGGGCCGGCAGGGTGTAGAGGGTAACGGCCTGGCCGTCGAGCGTGGCCGGGCAGCTGGCCAGTTCGCTGCGGATGACCTGTGTGGCGGCGGCCTGGGAGGCGATGATCGCGCCGGCCTTGCTGAGCTTGGTCTGGGTGTCCTGCATGGCCTGGCCGAGCATGTGAGCCTGGGCGATGGCGCGGTTCGTTCGGCCTCGCTCCATGAGCCACAGCCCGCCCAGCGTTACGGCGATGACGACCAGCAGGGCAATGATGAGCATGGCGTCTTTGCTGCGGGTTTCGGGCGGTGCGGGTTGGCTTGGCGGGGTGGGCTGGTTCATTGCGGGCAGGGTTCTCCCAGGCTGCGGGCGATGCGGGCGGCGGCGTCGGTGGCGGTGAAGTCGGCAAAGCGGGGCAGGGGTCGGCCTCGTTTACCGTAGTAGTAGCTCAGGCCCCGCTGGATCGCGAGGTTGGCCAGCCAGCTGTGCTTCTTGAACGGCCAGACGCCCAGGCGACGGATGGTGGAGGGCATGGCGTAGAACTCGTGAAAGGCGGACATCTGGGCGTGGCGGAGCTGATGGATCGTCATCCGCTCGGGCTGGAAGCAGACGGTCGAGCCGTTGTACTTCGTCCAGTCCTGCGTGAGGAGTCGGCCTTCGTCGCGGTACTGCTCGAAGATGGCCGTGCCGGGATAAGGCGTCAGCAGGATATAGCAGCTCATGCACAGCTCGGCCCGCTGGGCAAAGCGGACGGTCTGCATGCAGGTCCGCCAGGTGTCGGTGTCGAAGCCGAAAATGAAGCTGCCCCACAGGCTGATCCCGTAGCTCTGTATCTTGCGGATGCGGCGCAGGTAGACGTCGGCGGTGACGAAGGTCTTGCCCGCCTCGGCGAGCGTGCCGGCGTCGGGGCTTTCCAGTCCGAGGATCAAGCCGATACAGCCGCTGTCGCGCATGGCCGAGAGGAGCTTGTCGTTGGCGGCGATGCGGATGTCGCACTGGCTGGCCCAGCGGATGTTCAGCGGACGCAGGGCGGCGAAGAGGTCCATCGCCCAGTTGTGATTGCCCGCGACGTTGTCGTCGCTGAAGATGAAGACGCTCGTGCCGAACTGCTCCTTGGCCTGGCGGATTTCCTCGACAATCTCGTCGATGGATCGCTGGCGGAAGTGGCGGCCGAAGATGGCCGGCGTGGTGCAGAAGCGACAGCCATGCGGGCAGCCTCGGGTGGTCTGGATGGGGTTGAATACGAGGTAGTCGGCCGGGTTGAGCAGATCCTTGCGCGGCGTGGCGATGGGGGCGTCGGGGTTGTCGCGCCAGTCGTACACGCGGCTTGGCAGGGGGAGGGTGGTTTCCCCGCTCATCGAGCCGGGGTTGCCCGGGGTGCCCGGGTTGCCCACGGATTGCAATCCGTGGGCTTTGGGGCCGTGCGATGCGAGGGCGGCGGCGAGGTCGTTCAGTGCGCGGGGCAGGGTGCCTTCGGCGTCGCCCTTGCAGACGATGCCCGCATGGGTGAGTGCTTCTTCCGGCAGGGCCGATGGGTGGATGCCGCCCAGGATCACCGGCACGCCGGCGGCGCGGTAGGCATCGGCGAGTTCGTAGGCCCGGCCGGCCTGGCTGGTCATCACGCCAATGCCGACGGCGTCGATGTCCGTCGCGTCGGGCTGGTGCGGGTCGGGCGAGGTGTTTTCGTCGATGATCTCGACGTCCCACGGTTCGGGCGCGACGGCGGCACAGATGGTGAGGTTCAGCGGCGCGAACAGGGCCTTGCGCGAGAAGGTCATCTTCTCGATCACGCCGGGCAGGGTGATCGTGGATAGCGGGCTGTGGGGGTTGATCAGCCGGAGCTTGAGTCGGCCGGGGGAGCTGGACGCGGTGCGGGTCATCGCCGAGGCTGACTCACTGGAAGTAGACCTGCGAAATGGTCCAGGGCTTCTTGCCGGCGCGGGTGGCAGTGATGCGGACGTAGCGGGCAGAGACGGGCGTGAGCAGGTTGAAGAAGGTGACCTTTCGCGTGCCGGGGGCGGTGTAGCGGTCGGTGTAGTTCTTGCCGTCGGTGCTGGTGGCGATGTTGACTTCGCGGGCAAAGCCCATCTCGTCGCTGCCGTGTTGCAGCACGACGGTATTGAAGATGCAAGGGCGGCCGAGGTCGATGACGAAGCTCGCGCCGCGGTAGTCGGCCTGGCGGGTTTCCGCCTGGGTGACGGAGATGTTGTCGATCGCGCCGCGCAGCATCTTGAAGTTATCGCCTTCGCTGGAGATCTTCCATTGCAGCGGCGAGGTGATGGACTGGGGGCTCATCCGCCGGCCGTGCGGGGCGAAGGTGGGGCCGCAGCCGGCCTGGGCGATCAGGGCCAGGAGGATGATGCAAAGATGGGGTCGTTTGTTCATGGCAAGCCTCGTGAATGATCCGGAGCGTATTATAGACAAGCTCACCCCAAAGCCCAAGGGCTCTTCGGGAGAGTTTTCTTGATCGACTCGGCCTGCACGTGACGATGAAAAACGTAGCCGACGGAGGTCGTTTTTTTTCCGGGCGGGGTTGGTTGTGCAGGGCTCGCCGGCGAATAATGAAAGTAGAGTCCGGGCAGGAGGATTGCGATGGCATTGAAGCAGGCACCGATACGTCAGCAGGATGAAGGCCTCGGCCGGCCGGGCCGGGCCTGGAAGTCTTCTGCTCCCTCCGAGGAACTCGACATGGCTATGCTGCAGGGCCAGATTCGTCGGGTCGTGATCTTCTGCCACGATTGTGGCTACGGCGTGGGCGCGGTTCCGCCCGGCGGGGTATGCCCCAAGTGCGGCAAGAGCAGTTGGGAGACGAACGTCATCCGGCAGCGCCTCGTGGCGGTTCATGAATCGAGCTGATCGGTCAGTCGGCGGATGATTTTTCCCGTCGGGCGGGCTATCATGCGGCCATGAACGCAGCGATTCTCGCCATCGGAAATGAACTGACCAGCGGTCGGAGTCTGGATACGAACTCGGCCTGGCTGGCGGACCAGTTGGGGCGACGGGGCATTGCGACGGTGCAGCATGTGACCGTCGGCGATGACCGCCCCGCCATTGCCCGCGCGCTGACGGCAGCGGCCGGGCAGGGTGAGATGGTAATCGCCACCGGCGGGCTGGGGCCGACGAACGACGACCTGACGCGGCACGGCCTGGCCGATGCACTGGGGGCCGAGCTGATTCTCGACGAGCCGAGCCTGGCGGTGATTCAATCGTTCTTCGACCGCATCGGGCGGACGATGGTGGAGGGTAATCGCATTCAGGCGATGATCCCCGCCGGCTGCCGCGCCCTGGCGAACTCCTGCGGGACGGCACCGGGCATTGCGGGGCGACTTGGCCAGGCGGCGGTCTATATCACCCCCGGCGTGCCGCGGGAAATGCGGGCGATGTTCGCCGAGCAGATCGCCCCGGAGTTACCGGTCGGCGAGGGGACGATCCGCCACGAGATCATCCGCGTCTTCGGCGGGGGTGAGAGCGACGTGGCCGAGACGATCGAGGACCTCATGCATCGCGACGGGCCGGTGGTGGTCGGCACGACGGTGGCTGACGGGCTGATCTCGATTCGCATCACCAGCCGGGCCGGCGATGACGCTGCCGCCGAGGCGCAGGCCCGGGCCGTCATCGAGCCGATCTGCCAGCGGCTTGGCAGGCGGGTACTGGGCATTGGCGAGGAGGTGAGCATGGCTTCGACGGTCGGCGGGCTGCTGGATTCGGCCGGGGCGACGCTGGCGACAGCCGAGAGTTGCACCGGCGGGCTGATCGGTGCGATGGTGACCGACGTGCCCGGATCGAGCGGGTATTATCTCGGCGGGGTGGTCGCCTACGCCAACGCCATCAAGGAATCGCAACTCGGCGTGAGCCGGGAGGTGCTGGAGCTGCACGGGGCCGTCAGCGCCGAGGCGGCCGCGGAGATGGCCAACGGCGTCCGTCACCGTTTCGGCAGCACGTGGGGGCTGAGCACAACGGGCATTGCCGGGCCCGGCGGCGGGTCGGAGTCCAAGCCCGTGGGGCTGGTCTTTACCGCCCTGGCCGGGCCGGCCGGCGTGAGGGTTGCGCGGCACACCTTCCCGGGCGACCGGGCCAAGGTGCGCCAGCGAACGGCGATGTCCGCCCTGGACAGCCTTCGCCTGGCCCTGCTGGATTGATGCGTCGGGGCGCATGAAAAAGGCGGGCCGGATGGGCTCGCCTTGATGGGGTGCGGTGAGGGTGCTGCCGGCGGGGGTTAAAACTCGTCCTCGTCGGAGTTCATGGTGTCTTTCCAGTCTTCGAGATGTTCGAGGTAGACGGCCGTGCCTCGGGCGACGCAGGTCAGCGGATCGTCGGCCATGCGGACGTCGAGCCCGGTGGCGTTGGCCAGAACGGTCTCCATGCCGCGGAGCAGGGCGCCGCCTCCGGCGAGGTTAATGCCGTTATCCACGAGGTCGGCGGCGAGTTCGGGCTCGGCCTTTTCCAGCGTGCGGGTAACGCAGTCGATGATCGCGCCGACGGGCTCCTTGAGCGCTTCGCGGACTTCCTCGGAGGAGATGTTGGTCTTGCGGGGCAGGCCCGAGATCATGTCTCGCCCGCGGACTTCGAGTGTGATTTCCTGCTCCATGGGGCTGGCCGAGCCGACCTGGATTTTGATTCGTTCGGCGGTCTGTTCGCCGATCATGAGGTTGTAGGTGCGTCGCATGTGAGCGGCGATGGCTTCGTCCATGTCGTCGCCGGCCACGCGGATGGACTCGCACACGCTGATGTCGGCCAGGGAGATGATGGCCACCTCGGTGGTCCCGCCGCCGATGTCGACGATCATCGAGCCGGTCGGTTCGATGACGGGCAGCTCGGCGCCGATGGCGGCGGCCATGGGTTCTTCCACAAGGTAGACGCGGCGGGCGCCGGCCCGCTCGGCGGAGTTCAGCACGGCGCGTTTTTCCACGGCGGTGATCCCGGAGGGGATGGCGATGACGACGCGTGGCTTGATGAGGCTTCGACGGTTGTGGACCTTGCGGATGAAATAGCTGAGCATGGCCTCGGTGATGTCGAAGTCGGCGATGACGCCGTCTTTCATGGGGCGGACGGCGGTGATCGAACCGGGGGTCTTGCCGAGCATTTCCTTGGCGACGAGGCCGACGGCATTGCCCTTCTGGATGACCTGATTGGTCCCCCGCTGTACGGCGACGACGGAGGGCTCGTTGAGGACGATGCCCTGGTCCCGCACGCAGACAAGCGTATTGCAGGTGCCCAGGTCAATGCCCATATCGGTAGAGAACATGCCCAGGATCGAGTCGAAGATCATGGTGTGAAGGTCCTTCTGGACGGGTCGATTCCCAGAATGTCCCGGGGCCCGTGTAGTGTGGAGCCTGCGAGGTTATCGCTGGGTGGCGGCGCGGGCGTCCTTGACGGCGGGCAGCTGCTCGACGGGTTCGAGCAGCTGGCCAATTTCCATTCCATACCCGCCGGGGTTTTCGAGAGAATCCCCGGCCGGTGCGGTCAGCCGGCGGAAGCACAGGCCAACCGAAACCCACAGAGCCAGCAAGGCAATGAGCATCAGGATGGTGTACACCGTAGGGGTGGGGGGTACTTCAATGACGGGTCTGTCGGGCGATTGGGTCATGGGGCTCTCCTTAGTTCAGGCTGGAGGCGACGCTGTCGCCCTGCTTGGGTGTCAGTCGGCGGTCGACGACCACGCCGGCACATTCGTTGACGCCGACGTCTTCGACTTTGAGATGCCCGACGAACTGATCGCCGCGGAAGATAATCAGCTCCATGCCTTTCTGCACGCCATGGGCCGAGCCGACGTTGGCACTGGCGACGTCGTTATCGACGGCCGTGACGGCGCCGGTGACTTTTCGATCCGGCATGGGGGCGACTTCAGCAGAGGACGCCTGGGCGCCGCCGGCGCGAAGGTTCTGGATGACTTTGTTCTTTTCGGCGAGCTGACTTTTGAGGTACTCGGCGTTTTCCTTGATGACCTTCTGGGTCCGCTCGTATCGTTCGTTCTCAGCCCGTACGGCCTTGAGTTGATCCGAAACGGTGGCGATTTCCATCCGGAGCTCGTTGTTTTTGTTGTTGGCCTCGGCGAGCCGCTCCTGCAGAGAGATTCGGATTTTCGCGTTCGTCTCAGAGGTTTGTGCCAAGTCGGTCAATTTATCTTTGATGCGGGTGACTTCGTTGTTCAGCTCGGTGTTGGCGCGTTTGAGCTCGATATTCTGCTGGGTGAGCTCGTCGCGTTTGGCCGAGTGGGTCTGCGCGAGGGTTTTGTTCTCTTGGCGGGCATCGTTGAGAGCCACCGTCATGCGATCAATTTCCTGAAGCTTCTCCTGGTAGGATGCTTCCAGGAGGCTGTAGGCTTCCTGTTCCTGCTTGAAGAGGGTCCGCCAGACGGGCGTGACGGTAGCCATGGAGGTAAAGACCACTGCGGCGATGAGGGAAGTCACTACCAGCAGGACAATGCATATTTTGGCCAGAATATTCAAAAGACTGCTCCTTCCAAACCAGCCGGGGTCAAACCCTTTCCGATTCCACATGCTCAAGAGGCATTATCGGCTGAATGTGGATAACTTGTTTATCTTTGTTGACCGGTTCCCAGAGCGAAGCGCCCTATTGTGTCGTTTTCATTTTGTAAGTCAAGGGAAAATATGCCCCTAGGCTGGAGTTGTGAGTGACCTTTTTTTCTGGCACGTCATGCCTCTGCCCGTTGGTTGTTCCAGTAGTGGCTCCACAGGTTCGAGTAGTACAGGCTTCC
>CAZCDM010000021.1:0-21744 GCA_964497475.1 uncultured Planctomycetaceae bacterium | reverse complement strand
CGCCCGGGCCAAAACGCCGAGCCCATCCGGGCGGCGTGGATGGTTACCCTGCCTGCCAAAGCATTTGCCGACGCCGGGGAAAACCCCTTCGCAAAGGAAAACCTCAGCGACGACGAGATCAACTCCCATATGCCCTGGGCACTGAAAACAAGAGGCAAGGCCCCGAATCTGCTGAAGCGGGGCTTGCTGTTCTGTGACGGCCAACGGCTGGTGCAGGTGCCTCAATACAAGGACCTTGCCGACCAGGCCGGGGCCTACTGGGTCGCCGAGGATGGTCTGACGGTCCACGCACGGGCACCCCAGGACCAGAACCCAAACCAGCGGTCATGGGAGTTCACGGTACACGGATTCGTCTTTGCCCCCGAGCAGTATGGGCTGGGGTACATTCGAGTCAAGGGGCTCACGATTCAGCACGCGGGCAATCGATTCCCCTGCCCCCAGGCCGGTGCCATCAGCACGCAACGAGGGCATCACTGGATCATCGAAGACTGCACGGTCCGTCAGGTCAACGCCGTCGGAATCGACATCGGGGATCAATACCACGGCAAGCCACTCCTGGCCGAAAACGGCCAGCACATCGTCCGGCGGAACCGGGTCGAACAGTGTGGCATCGGAGGCATTCAGGGCAAGGACATTGCCCACACCCTCATTGAAGACAACCTCATCCGGGACGTCGGATGGCATAGGGCAATGAAGATATATGAAACGGGGGGCATGAAATTTCTTCTCACCAACAAGTGTCTCGTCCGCCGCAATCTCATCATTCATTCCATCCAGGGCCGGGCATCTGGTTGGACGTGAAAAATCGCTACAGCCGCGTCACGCAAAACGTCGTCATCGACGTGGACCAATGTTCCAACGGCGGGATTCTGATCGAAGCCTCGCCCGTCTGCAACATGGTCGATACCAACCTGGTCTGGGACGTCCAGGGACCGGGGATCAACAACATCGAATCGGACGATCTGATCGTTGCAAATAACTTCATTGCCCATACCGTCCAGGCCGCCTTTTCCGCCGGAACCCTGAACCAGGGACGAAAAATCGATGGCAAACTGCTGACCTATGATCGCGGTCGTGTGGTCAATAATATCCTCTTCAACACCATCGATCGTGAGCCGGCGATTTTCTTCCGCGAGGGCAAGGAAAACCACGCCAACGGCAATCAGTTCTTGCATGACAGCAACGGAGAAGCCTTCGATTTGCAGGCCTGGCAGAAAGAGGGGTTCGGCAAGGACAGTACACAAGGCCAGGCCACCATGGAACTGGACATCGAAAAACGAACGCTCCGCTTGCAGATCACAGCCCCCACGCCAACCTGCACCCCGGTGAAGTATGTCACCCGCTCGTTGCAAGGCGAGCCCATCCTGAACCCCACGCTGCCGGGACCGTTCGACAAGGTGTTCGATAAAGTCCAGACCATTTCGATCGACCCTCGCAAGGGCAAATAATCGTCATGCCGATCCCCGCGGTCGGAGCAAAAAAAACAGCCCAAGGCGAGGCCCTGGGCTGTTTTTCATTTCATCGGATTGCGTGGCTCAGGCATTATCCGGCGGGGCGCCCCACGAGGCGATGATGTCGAAGCACTCGCCATACCAGGCGTGCATTTCCTCATCGCTGATGGCGGTGGTTCGCCCGGCCTCGTACTCGTCGTTGACCTTTTCAAGAACTGCCTGGAGACGCGGGTCATCCTTGGCGACGTCCTGGTCGAAGTGACACTCGATCCAGTGCTTCACGCCGGCAGCGCCGGACTTGTCGGTAATGGCCACGCCAATGGGGCGATCGAGAATCTTGCGGGTATCGAAGGCCGAGTAAATCTCCTCGCTCTTGAGCAGCCCATCGGCATGGATGCCCGCCCGCGTGGTGTTGAAGTCCCGACCGACCAGCGGGAAATTCGTGGGAATCTCGTGCTTGATCGTATCGCGGAAGTAATTGGCGATCTCGGTGATGACGGGGAAGTTGACCTCCTTGTCGGCCGGGCAGATTTCCCGCAGCTGGGCCGCCTCGATGACCATGGCCTCGAGCGGACTATTGCCGGTCCGCTCGCCAATGCCCAGCAGAGACGCGTTGCAGGCGGCACAGCCATACAGCCAGGCCGTCGCCGGGTTAATCAGCACCTTGTGGAAGTCATTATGGCCGTGCCATTCCAGCAGGCGACTCGGCACGCCGGCGTCGTGGACCAGGGCGTGGACGATCTTCGGTACGCTGCGCGGCAGCGACGCGCGAGGCCACGGAACGGCATAGCCCATCGTATCGCACAGGCGGATTTTGACATCCATGCCGTACTCCTCGCGGAGCTTCATCAGCTCGATGGCGAAGGGCACGACGAAGCCGTAGAAGTCCGCCCGGGTGATGTCCTCGAAGTGACACCGCGGGATAATGCCCTCATCCAACGCCGCCCGCGCCACGTCAAGATACTGCGCCAAGGCCTGGCTGCGATCCTTGCGGAGCTTGAGATAGATATGGTAATCGCTGCAGCTGGTCAGGATGCCCGTCTCGGGCAGTTTCATGTCTTTGACGAGCTGGAAGTCCTTTTTCACCGCACGAATCCAGCTGGTGATCTGCGGGAACTCGGCTCCGACTTCGCGACACTTCTCGACCGCCTCGCGATCCTTCTTGCTGTAGAGGAAGAACTCGCTCTGGCGGATGATGCCCGTGCCGTTGTCCAGCTTGCCCATCAGCTTGAAGATGTCGACAATCTGCTGGGTGGTATAGGGCGGGCGGGCCTGCTGGCCGTCGCGGAAGGTGGTGTCGGTGCACCAGATTTCCGGCGAGGGCTCCATGGGGGGCTCGCTATCCTCGAAGTGAACCTTCGGCAGCTCGGTATAGGGATACTGATCCCGATACAGCTGCGGCTCGTCAATGTTCTGAAGTTCAAACGTGGTATCGCTCATGGGGGAATAGTCCTTCTTCCTTGGGTAAGATGGTTTCCGGGGTAATTCATCGTACCCGAAACGCCAGGGCGATGCAAGTCACCCGCCGGGACATCAACTCAACTCACCGGCGGCGTAGCGACGAATCGCCTCGGGGTAGGCAATGCATTCTTCGACGAAGACGCGGGCGGCGAGGTCCTCCGGCGTATCGCCGGGCTCGACGGGTACGGACCGCTGGAGGATGATCGGCCCGGAATCGTAGTCGTTGTTCACGAAGTGCACCGTGCAGCCGGAGGTGACCTCGCCGGCGGCGATGACCGCCTCGTGGACGTGATGGCCGAACATGCCCTGGCCGCCGAACTTCGGCAGCAGGGCCGGGTGAATGTTCATGACTCGCCCGGCGTAGCCGGCGGGGATGATCCACTTGCTGAGGAAGCCGGCCATGATGACCAGTTCGACACCGGCCCGATCGAGGCAGGCGGTGATCGCATCGGAGTACTCGGCCAGGCGGTCCGCGCCGAAGTCGCGATAGTTCACCAGGTGCGTGGCCAGGCCCGCCTCGGCGGCGCGGCCGAGCCCCTTGCAGGGGCGCGATGCGACAACGGTGACAATCTCGGCGTCCAGCTCGCCGGCGTCGATGGCTTCCTGGAGATTCAGCATGGTCCGGCCGCCGCCGGAAAGAAGCACGCCCAAACGCAATGGATGATCCTGCGGAGTGGTCATGGCCGCATTACACCCGCAACGGCCCGGCCCGTCAACGCCCTGCCGACCCGCGCGAGCCGATCAGAGCAGGAAGTTGATGTATCGCCACGATCGGCCCGGCCAGGTGGCCTCGTGATCGGCGTAGAGCTGCGTGCGGGAATCGCCCGTCTGGCGGACCGCGGCGGGAGGCTCGTCCACCGGAGCCTGGCGGTGCGGCCGGACCCGCACACGCTGGGCGGTCGGGCCGTCATCTACGCTGCGCGCCTGGCCGGCCCGGCCCGGCTGAAGCAGCGCCCGGCCGAACTGCCCCGCCCCCGGCTGCAGACCGCCACCACGCAGATGCACCGAAGCGGAATGGATGGTCAGGGCGGTCATGGTCTTTCGGCGGCCGATCCCGCCAAAGGAATTGTCGAGCAAGGTCGCTACGACTTAAGGGCACCTTGAAAAATTCACTTTTCGGCCTCGCTGGTCTTTTCACTCCCTGGCGGCATCGCAAAAAACGGCGGAATATGAGCCCATATGCACCATTTTTTGCTCTTTGCCAGAAAGCGAAAATCCTACGCGATATCCGAATTTGAATTTTTCAAAGTACCCTTAAGCTCCGCCCGCGAAATTCCAGCCGACCGCCCGCCAAATCCAATCAATGCCCGCCCCGCCCGTTCCGATAGACTTCCCGATGCAGGGGTTGTATTTGCGGGGGCTCTTTCGTATGCTGCACCCACCGCAGGCCGATCGACCACCACAGGACCAGCCGCTCATGGCCGAGACATCGGACACGAAAAAAACCACTCGCCGCAAGGGGCCGAAGTTCTTCATGAAGCAGCCTCAGATGCTGCGTGTCGTCTACGCCCTGCTTCCGATCCTCATTTCGGCGATCTACTTCTTCGGCTGGCGGGCGCTGTCGGTGGTGGCCGTCGTCATCGCCGCCGGGCTCACGACCGAATGGCTGATGACCCGCCAGCGTGGCAAGCCGGTCTCCCTGGCCGTCTTCGTGACCTGCCTGCTGTTCGGCCTGTCCCTGCCCCCCACCGTGCCCTACTACGTCGCCATCGTGGGCATTGTCGTAGCGATCCTCTTCGGCAAGGAAGTCTACGGCGGCTTCGGGCGGAACTTCGTCAACCCGGCCATCCTGGGCCGGGCCTTCGTATACGTCTGCTTCCCGACGGCGTTGACGAACCGCTTCGTGCCGGCCTTTGAGGGGTTCCCGGGCGGCTTTACCCGGTGGTCCTTCCTGCACGCCTACCGCGACACCCTGCCGGAATCGCTCGCCTCGGCGGGCAAGACCGCCCTCGACGCCGTCAGCCAGGCCAGCCCCATGTACGTCATGCAGGACGCCCACGTCCAGACCAGCTACTGGAACATGTTCTGGGGCAACCTCTCGGGCACGTTCCCGATGGACGGCCAGACCGAAATCCTCACCGCCGGGTCGATGGGCGAGGGCTGTGCCCTGCTGATCCTGCTGGCGGCGGTCTTCCTGCTGGTGACCAAAACCGCCAACTGGAAGCTCATGCTCACCGGCTTTGCCGGCGTGTTCATCGCGAATTTCCTGTTCCGCAACGTCATGGGCTTCGACGGGCCGGGCAAGGAGAACGTCCCGCCGGTGCTGTTCAACCTGCTGGGCGGCACGACGCTCTTTGCCCTGGTCTTCATGGTGACCGACCCGGTCAGCGCACCGAAGAAATCGCTCGCCCAGTATGGCTACGGATTGCTGATCGGCTTTTGCATGGTCTTCATGCGATGGCGAGGCGTGTTCGTGGCCGCGGCGAGTTTCGCGATTCTGTTTGGCAATATCGTCGGGCCGTTGCTGGACATCGGCGCGACCGCGCTGGAAGACCGCAAGAAACGTCGCGCCGCCGCTGCCTCTGCCAAGGAGGCCCCGTAATGCCGCGCTTCGATCCGGACAAAAACCCCGCCTACGTGATCTTCTTCGCGGCGTTGATCTCGGCCGTGTTCACCGGGGCGATCATGGTCCTCTATGTAGTCACCAAGCCCACCGTCCGCCGCAACGAGCAACTGCTGACCCAGCGGTCGCTGGTGCAGATTTTCGCCCTCGGCGATCCCGAAACCATGAGCGACGACGAGGTCGTCGCCATCTGCGAAAAACAGATCCGCCGCAAGCTGCTGGCCGGCCAGGACCCCAAAAGCCCGCTGTCCTACCGCTATTTTGCCTTCAAGCCCGACGCCCAGCCGGGCGATGCGCCCTACGCCGCCGCGTTTGCGATTGATGGCATTGGCTATTGGGCGTACATCGGGGGGCTGTTGGCCTTCGAGGTCGACTCGCTGCGGGCCCTGGGCGTGACGTTCCTCCAGCAGGCCGAAACGCCGGGCCTTGGCGCGCGGATCACCGAGGCCGAGTTCCGCCGCCAGTGGAAGGGCCTGAACCTCACCCCCCCGCCGGCTGGCGAGAAGTTCATCTACATCACCAAGACGCCCACCGCCGAGATTCCCAAGTCCAGCCCGCAGTTCGGCCGGCACGTCGATACCATCACCGGCGCGACCCACACTTCCAACGCCGTCCAGCGATTCGTCAACGACGACCTGGCGACCAAGCTCGCCGAGGTCCGCGCCGAGGCCAAAACCTTCCCCTACACCACCGAGGAGGCCCCCCATGCCAGCTCCCGGTGACGTCCTCTCCGCCCGCCAGGCCGCCCTGACCCAGCTCTGGGCGGAGAACCCCGTTTTCCGACAGGTGCTGGGCATCTGCAGCGCCCTGGCTGTGACCAACCGGATGTTCAACACGCTGCTGATGTGCGGCGGGTTGATCTGGGCGACGACCATGAGCAGCCTCACCGTCAGCCTGCTGCGGAACTACACCCCCCGGCGCGTCCGCATGATGGTCCAGGTGCTCATCATCGCCGTGTACGTCATCTGCGTGGACATCTTCCTGCGGGCGTTCTTCCCGGCCATCCAGCGGGAAATCGCCGCCTACGTCGGGCTCATCATCACCAACTGCATCGTCATGGGCCGGCTGGAAGCCTTCGCCAGCAAGAACAAACCCTTCGCCTCGGTCATGGACGGCCTGGGGGCGGGGCTGGGCTACAGCTTCGTGCTCATGGCCGTAGCCATCGTCCGCGAGGTGCTGGGCTTCGGAACGATCTTCGGCCTGGAACTCGGCCCGCTGACGCAATGGTGGCAGGCCAACGGCTACCAGTGGGTCATCATGATCATGCCCCCCGGCGCCTTCTTCGTCCTGGCCATCGTCGTCTGGATCATGCGAGGCGCAGCCCTGCGACGCGAAGCCGCCGCCGAGACTCCCGGAGGTGGATCATGACCCTCGCGATGCTGGCCGTTTCGGAAATGCAGACCCGCCCGGGCATGGTGCTGCTGCTGATTCTTCTCTCGGCAGCCTTTACCGACAACATCCTGCTGACGCGGTTTCTGGGCATGTGCCCGTTCCTGGCCGTCAGCCGGAACCTCCGCAGCGCGGTGGGCATGGGCCTGGCCGTGACGTTCGTGACGACCGGCACGTGCATGCTCAACTCGCTGCTGTACTACGAGGTGCTCCTGCCCCTCCAGGCCGCCGGCGTGCCGATTCCCGCCGAGAGCCTGAAGCTCATCCTCTTCATCGTCGTCATCGCCGCCTTCGTCCAACTGGCCGAGATGATCATCGAAAAGATCAGCCTCAAGCTCTACTTCGCCCTGGGCGTGTTCCTGCCGCTGATCACCGTCAACTGTGCGATCCTCGGCACGAGCCTGTTCATGGTCAACCTCGACATGACCGGGCTCAACGCCCTGGTCTACGGCTTCGGCAGCGGGCTGGGCTGGTGCGTGGCGATTATCCTGATGGCCGGCATCCGCGAACGCCTCAAAAAAGCAAACGTCCCCCCGGGCCTGGAGGGGCCGGGCATTACCCTGATCATCACCGGCATCATGGCCCTGTGCTTCATCATCTTCCAGGGCATGATCAAGATGTAGCCGCAATACACTGTGCTGCACGACAGCCCGCAGCGAAACGTAAATAGAACCATATGAGCCAAGATATTTTCGCCATTCTCATCGCCGCCGGAGTGACCTGCGGCGTAGCGACCGCCCTGGCGGTGCTGCTGCTGATCGCCGAGCGATACCTCGCCAACTACGGCCAGTGCACCATCACCGTCAACGGCGAGAAGAAACTCGACGTCACCGGCGGCCAGAGCCTCCTGGCCACGCTCAAAAGCCAGGGCATCTTCATCGCCTCAGCCTGCGGCGGCCGAGGCACGTGCGCCTTCTGCAAGGTCAAAGTCCTCGACGGGGCCGGCCCGCTCGTACCCACCGAAGAACCCCTGCTCAGCGACGAGGAAAAACAAAACAACGTCCGCGTCTCCTGCCAGATCAAGGTCCGCGAGGACATGGCCATCGAGATCCCCGAGGAGCTGCTCAGCGTCAAGCAATACCGAGGCCGTGTCGAGCGCATCCGCGACCTGACGCACGATATCAAGGAGCTGCGGATCGAGCTGATCGACCCGGAAACGATCGACTACCATCCGGGCCATTACGTCCAGCTCGAAGCACCCGCCTACGGCGATAATCCCGACCCCGTCAGCCGGGCCTACAGCCTCTCGTCAGTGCCCAGCGACAACCGCCACATCGAGCTGATCATCCGGCTAGTGCCGGGGGGCATTTGCACGACGTGGGTCTTCGAGCACCTCTCCGAGGGCGACGAGGTCACCTTCACCGGCCCGTATGGCGACTTCCGCATTTCCGAATCGGCCACCCCGATGGTCTGGATCGCCGGCGGCAGCGGCATGGCCCCGTTCTGGTCGATGGTCCGCTACCTCAAAGAGGTCGGCAACGATCGGCCGGTGCAGTACTTCTTCGGCGCCGTCACCCAGAAGGACCTGTTCTTCACCGACGAACTCAAGCAGCTCGAAGGCGAGCTGGACTGGTTCACCTACACCCCGGCCCTGTCGGGCGAGAACCTTCAGGACTGGTCCGGCGAGACCGGCCTGATTACCGAGGTCGTCGGCAAGCACGTCTCCCAGGACACCGACGCCGAGGGCTACCTCTGCGGCTCGCCGGGCATGTGCGATGCGTCGGTCAAGGTGCTCGCCGAGAGAGGCATCCCGGAGGAGAAAGTCTTCTTCGACAAGTTTGCGTAAGCGAGGCCCATCATGAAGCTTTCCCCCGAAGAACAAAAGGCGACCGAACGCATGGCCCCGGGCATCTACAGCCGCGAGGGCTTCCTCGGCGACGACACCCGCCGCCTGTCGGTCATCATCGACACCGACCAGTCCGCGCTGGAAGAGCTGGGCGTTGACCGCGCCGAGCTGGCCGAGAAGATGCAGGCCATCCTCGACCAGGCCGCCGCCGTCTACGGCACGCCCGTGCAGGTCGCCGAGGGCATTACCGCGGTGTTCCGCGAGTCGATGGGGCGCATCCCCTGCCCGTTTGGCGATGGCATATACCCCAAGGGCGAGGTCGAGCTGATGTCCACCGACGGGGCCGTGACACGCTTCACGCCGCTGAGCGTCCACATGATCCGCGAGCATGGGTTCTTCCAGGGGCGCGGCAGCCGATACCGCATCGAGCCGCCCGCCATCGCCCGCCTGCTCGGCCTGGCCGACTAGCTGCCGGCCGGATGCAAAAAACTCACCCCCGGCGAACCCCCGGCTGTGAGCTTGCCATCGCGCTGTATGCAAAAAACTCGCCACCGGCCGGGCGGTAGCTGCTATCATGCCCGCATGACTCCCCCCGCAGACAATCGGCCCATCGGCGTGTTCGACTCTGGGCTGGGCGGCCTGACCGTGGTGCGCGAACTCTCGGCCCTGCTGCCGGCCGAGCAGATCGTCTACCTCGGCGACTCGGCCCGCGTGCCGTACGGCATCAAGTCGCTGGAGACGGTCCGCCGGTTCGCCCTGGAGTCAGCCGCCTTCCTCGGCCGGTTCGATCCCAAGCTCATCGTCGTGGCCTGCAACACAGCCAGCGCAGCGGCCATCGACGCACTCCGCGAAGCCTGCCCCTGCCCGGTCATCGACGTCATCGCCCCCGGCGTCCGGGCCGCCCTGGCTGCGACGGGTCGATCCGTCGGCGTCGTGGCCACCGAGGCCACCATCCGCAGCAACGCCTACCAGCGGGCCCTGGCCGAGGCAGCCCCCGGCCGGGCCGTCCACGCCGTGGCCTGTCCGCTGCTCGTGCCCATCGTCGAGGAAGGCCGCCCCGAATCCGACCCCATCGTCCTGCACGTGCTGGGCGATTACCTGCGTGACCTCCAGCGGCATCGGCCCGGTGCGCTGATCCTGGGCTGCACGCACTATCCGCTGCTGGCCGGGGCGATCGGCAAGCTCATGGGGCCCGACACGCAGCTCATCAGCTCCGGTGCCGCAGCCGCAGCCGAAGCGCGCGACGTTTTGACCGCCCGCGGCCTGCTGGCCGAGGAATCCGCCACCGGCACGCTGCGCTGCTTCACCACCGACAACCCTGAACGCTTCGCCGCCCTGGCCGAGAGATTTGGCGGCCGGGCCGTCGATCTGGTAGACTCTGTCGGCACCGACGAACTGGAAACCCTCGCGCCGCCATCCAGCAAACCATGACCCGCCACGCAACCATCCTGCTGCTGTGCACGCTGCCTGCCCTGGCCGCCCTGGCCCTGCTGGGCGCCGGCTGCAAGGGCGATTCCAGCCAGTACACCCTGCAGCACGGTGTCGAGTCGATGTTCGGCGTCGACGACGAGCCGCCCGAGCAGATCGCCGCCAAGGCTTTCGACGAGTCCGATCCGGACATGCGCCGCACCGCCATCGAGCAGCTCTCCAACAAGCGATGGGCCCTGCGCGACCCCTACCTCAAACGCTTCGCCATGCTCTCCCAGGAGAAACACGAGAAAGACCCCTCCGTCCGGGCCGTCGCCGTCCGCACGCTGGGCCGGGCACGCAACAGCAAGTACAAGCCGCAGATCCTCGCCGCCCTGGCCGACTCGGCCCCGGTCGTCCGCTGGGATGCCACCATCGTCATGCAGCGCTGGCCCGACGACCAGGCCGTCCTCCGCCTCCAGCAGTTGGCCATCCAGGACGAATCCGTCGACGTCCGCGCCTCGGCCGTGACCGCCCTGCAGCACTACCGCACCGACAGCGTCTACCGCACCCTGCTCCGCGCCCTCGACGACGAGGAGTTCACCGTCCGCCAGGCCGCCCACGACGCCCTCGTCGCCCAGACCGGCATGGACAAGGGCTACGACCCCGTCAGCTGGGTCGGCGACCCCGACCAGCTCGGTCGCGAAACCCTCCCCGAGCCGACCGTCCGCTACCGCAAGCGACCCTGGTGGGACTGGATGAAAGTCACCGACGAAACCGAGGCCATCGCCCCGCCGGCCAACCAGCCGCCCGCCACGCAACCGGCCTCCACCCAGCCTGCCGAGCGCCCCTGGTGGGACTGGTTCGGCACGACCGACGAGAGCTGACCATGGGGGCGCTGCTCTTCGACGGCTCGGCCCCGCGCCTCGATGCCGATCACCCCTCGCCCCATCCGCCGGCCGGCGAGGCCCTCATCCGCGTAGACCTCGCGGGCATCTGCAAGACCGACCTGGAAATCCTCAAAGGCTACATGGGCTTCACCGGCGTGCTCGGCCATGAGTTCGTCGGCACGGTCGAGCAGGGCCCGGTCGCCCTGACCGCCGCAGCCGAGCCGGGCCATATCAAAATCCTGCAGGACCCCCGGAGCTGACCGTGAGCAGTTACCAGCACATCGCAACCGACGATGGTCGGGAGCTTGGCCACTTCGCCCCGCTGGCGAAACTCCCCGGCCTGGCCCACGCGGTCACGACCGCATCGTGGGGCCTGTTCGACCGCGACACCGACGCATCGGCCGAGGACTACCGCGCCCTGGCCGACCACCTCCACCTGCCCCAGGCTGCCTGGGCCCACCAGGTCCACGGCCCGGACGTGCTGCAGGTAACCCAACCCGGACCGGCCGGCGAGTGCGACGCCATGCACACCGATCGAGCGGGCCTGGGCCTGCTGGCCCGCAGCGCCGACTGCCCGCTGATCCTCCTGGCCGACCGCGACGCCCGGGCGGTCGGCATCGCCCATGCATCCTGGCGGTGCACAGTGGGGGGCATCGCGGGCAAGCTCGTCCGGGCCATGACCGCCGCATACAGCCTCGACCCGGCCGGGCTGATCGCCTGCATCTGCCCCTCGGCCGGCCCCCACCGCTACGAGGTCGGCCCTGAAGTCTACCAGGCCATGCTCGACGCCCACGGCCCCGACGCCAAGCACCACTTCCTGCCCGGCTCGGGCCAGGGCAAGCGGCTCTTCGACCTCTGGTCAGCCAACAGCTCCCAGCTCATGGCCGCCGGCGTGGAGTTCCTCAACCTCTACGTCGCCCACGTCTGCACGATTTCCGACGAGCGATACCCCAGCTACCGCCGCCAGGGCGACTCGGCCGGCCGATTCGGCGCGATGATCGGAATCAACAGAGGCAATAGGCAGTAGGCAGTCGGCAGCGGAGAGCGCAGCCGGGCCAGAGTATTCGCATCCATTCTGCCTGTCGTTGTCACCCTGTGCGAAGCCGAAGGGTCTTTTCGCGGAAAGATTCTTCGCCTTCGCGGATTGCTACGCAATCCGCTTCGCTCAGAATGACACCATGCGGTAATGATAGTTATTTTGCAAAATGCGCTACGGCTGCATTGAATCGGGAATGGGGATGATCTGACCGTCGCGGCTGACGCAGGCGAGGGTGGTCTCGGCCGTGGCCAGCAGCAGCCCGTCGCTTTTGCGTTTCAGCTCGTAGGCGTGATCGATCCGGGCCGCCCCGAACTTCGTGATCTCGGTATGCAGCGTGAGTTCCTCGTCGTAGCGGGCGGGGTACTTGAAGCGGGCGGCACACTTGGCCACCACGAACAGAACCCCCTCGCGCTCGAGGTCGGCATAGGCAATGCCCTGGGCCCGCAGCAGCTCGGTCCGCCCCATCTCGAAGTAGACCCAATACCGGCTGTGATGCAGGGCGCCCATCTGGTCGACCTCGGCGTAGCGCACGCGGATGTCGATGTCGATTTCGTTGATCGCATTCATGAGCGGATCATACCTCCCCTGCCGAGGCATTGCCATCGCCCGGCGGATCGAGCGTCACCGTCACCACGCCGTCGGTGCGGCTGACGGCCTGGCCGGCCTGACGCCGCTCTGCAAGCAGGTCGAGGTAGATCGCCGTCGGCCGATCGTTCGGGCACGTCTCGGCCACCGCGTGCAGCACTTCGGCCGCCTGATCGAACCGCCCCGCCTGCATCGCCTCCACCGCGGCTGGGAATTGATCGCATACGTCGCGGGACACGACCAGGCCCGCCTGATCCGCTCGCCCGACGATCTCCACGACGTCCACCCTCTGTTCGATGCCCTTAATGCCGACCCGCCCCAGCGGCCGGACCAGCAGCTCATCCCGCAGGGGTTCGCACGAGGGATGATCCAGCAGCTTCGCCTCGGCCAGGATGCCCGTAGCGAAGAACTTGTTCGCCGCCTCCAGCCGGGCTGCGAGGTTCACGCACTCGCCGATGGCGGTGTAGTCCATGCGTTTGCTCGACCCGCAGTTGCCCACCATCGCCACGTCGCCGGCCAGACCGATGCGGACATGCAGCCTCGCCTCGTCCGGGCCGAGCTGCTCGGCCAGCTCCGCATTCAGTGCGACGATGCGCTGCTGGTAGTCCACCGCCGCCTGGATCGCCCGGGCGGGATGGTCGGCCTGGGCGACGGGCGCACCGAACATCGCAAAGACGCCATCGCCGAGGAACTTGTTGAGATAGCCGCCGCGGCTCTGCTGGACGACCTCGGTGACGCAGTCGAAGTAGCGGTTCAGCAGCCCGACGGTTCGCTCCGGGCCGAGCTGGCCGGACAGTGGCGTGAACCCCGCCAGGTCGGAAAACAGGCAGGTGATCTCCCGCTGGTGTCCGCCGAGCCGGGCCACTTGTGGATCGTTCAGCAGCTCATCGACCAGCGTGGGCGACAGCGCGTGGGCGAACATGCCGCGGATGCGTCGCCGCTCACGCTCCTCGGCGAGTTGACGGTAGATGGTCACCAGCAGCAGGCAGAGGAACATCGCTCCCAGCGGTGCCATCAGCACCAGCCACACGCCCCCCATGCCGAAAACCAGCCGGGCGTTGACGAGCGTGTAGGCCAGCATCAGCCCCGCCGTCAGCAGCGAGGCCTGCACGACCGGCCGGGCCAGGGCCACCAGCGAAACCACCGCCCCGGCGGCCAGAATCATCAACGCATTGACCCACAGCGGCGCGGACGTGACGAACTGGCCGGTGAGAATGGTATTGAGAATGTTGGCGTGAACCATCACGCCGGGGGTGTCCTTGCCGAGGGGCGTGGGCACGAAGTCGGCCGCCCCGGTCGAGGTCGAGCCGACGAAACATATCCGCCCGGCGAGCTGGCGGCGAAGACGCATGAGGGCACCGTCGACGAACTGCTGCTTGGCGGCGTTCTGCTCGGCGATGCGGTCGAGGCGGTCGCGCAGGACGGTGAGTTTGCCGACGAGCTCGCGCGTGACGTCGTCCGCATCGGCGGGCAGCGGCCTGGCGAGGTAGAACGTATCGAGCCGCCGGTGGATGTCCGCCACGCGCTGGTCGATTTGCTGCTCGGTCTGCGCCTCGGCTGCCAGCAGCTCGGCCGGCATGGCCGGGACGTCGGCCGGGGTGTAAAGCATGGCCCGGTAGCGGGCTTTTTCCAGCTCCGTGCGGCGGGCGAAAAGCTCGTCGGCTTTGGCGAGCAGGTCGTGCAGCGGCCCGGCCCGGCCGCCCTTGAGCAGGCGCATGGCCTCCAGTGCGGTCAGGCGGGCGAGATTGCGGTTGCGGGCGATGGCCCGTCGCTGCTGCCAGATGCTCATGACGGCAGTGGCCGAGATGTGCGGCGTATCGGCCGGGTCGGCCCAGTTGATGAGCATCGTCGCGTCGCGCCCGACGGGAATGCGCCGAATCGTCCCGCCCGAGCCGAGCATGATCTCATCATCGCCGGCGGTGATTTCCCGCCCGAACTGCCTCGCCCGACGCGCGCCCGCCAGCGCAAACTGCGCCCAGATGGCCCCATCGCCCCGCCCCAGCAACGTGATCCGCCGGACCACGCCGTCGGGGTCCTGCTCGACATTGACGAAGCCGGTCCCGGCCGCCCGAGCGGCCAGCGTCGGCAGCGGCGGGGTGACCGAACCCTCAAGCAGAGTCAGTGAGACAGCCGGGGCGGGCAGAGCAAATCGCTGCAGGGCCTCGATGGCCCGGGCGCGAAGGTACAGCCGGGCCAGCGTCTGGCGGTCCTGCTCGGCGGGAACATCGCGGGCAAACTCCGCGAAGGACAGCTGCGGAGTTTCACGCACGCGCTGCAGGGCAAGCCGGGCCAGTTCATCGGCCGAGGGCTGATCGAAGTCGATATGAATAGGCAGCAGGACGTTGCCCGTCCGGCCGAGCGTTTCGGCGAGGATCAGATCGTCGAAAACCGGCACGGGCGGCGCCGCCTGGGCGAGTTGGCCCTGCTGAGGCTGGTAGAGGCGGTCGGCCTCGGAGACATACCGCACCTGCTGCGGCTCGGGGAGGATCACGTCGAGCATGACCAGCTCGGCGCCGCACTCGGCGAGCACATCGAGCAGGCCGGCGAGGGTTTCCCTCGGCCAGGGCCATCGGCTGACCTCGACCATGCTGCGGTCGTCGAGGTCGACGTGGATGATGTCGTCGCGGGCCGATGCCGACGAGGCGTGACGGAATCGCAGGTCGAGGCTGTACCACTCGGCCGGGCCGTCGTAGCCGCCCAGGTGGATCAGCATCACCGCCACAGCGCCGGCCAGACCGGCCGAGAGCCCCACCCACCAGCGACTCGAAGATGCACGCGATTGGGACATGGCCTCAGTGTATCGCCCCGGCGGCGGGCTGTCTGCCCTGCTCTGCGATTTCCGATGGACCTGACGGCCCGGGCGTGTATGATAGCCGTTCCACAGGCCCGCCATGCATATCATCGTCCCCGTCAAACAAGTGCCCGAAACCAACGCCGTTCGGATGGACCCGGAAACCGGCACGATGGTGCGCGAAGGCGTCGAGGCGATCGTCAACCCGCTGGACCTCTACTCGATCGAGTCGGCCCTTCGGCTGAAGGGCGCCTGCCCCACCGCCCGCGTGACGGTGATCTCCATGGGCCCGCCCACGGCCGCCCGCGCCCTGCGCGAGGCCATCGCCATGGGCGCCGACGACGGCGTGCTGCTGAGCGACAAGGCCTTCGCGGGGGCCGATACGTGGTCGACGGCCTATGTGCTGGCTGCGGCGATCCGAAAACTGGGCGATGTGGACCTCGTGCTGTGCGGCGAGCGAGCCACCGACGGCGATACCGGGCAGGTCGGCCCGGGTATTGCAGCCTTCCTCGACCTGCCGGTGGCGACGTACGTCGGACGGATTCAGTCGGTCCAGGCCGGGACGGTTTGCGTACATCGGCTGATCGAGGACGGCCATGAGATGCTCAACGTGCAGACCCCGGCCGTGCTGACGGTGGTCAAGGAAGTGGCCGAGCCCCGCCTGCCGACGCTGCACGGCAAGCGACGCTCCCGCGAGTGCGACATTCCCGTCTGGTCGGCCTCCGATCTGGATGTCGACTCCGAGAAGCTCGGCCTGGCCGGCTCGCCGACCCGCGTGGTCAAAATCTTCCGCCCGCAGGTCACCCGCGAATGCAAACGCATCACAATCAACGACGAAGCCTCCACACAACAGGCCTGCACGGAAGTTATCGAGTTTCTGCGAGACAAAGAACTTCTGTAATGCAATGTCGAAATACGAATGTCGAAATATGAAACATATTCGAATTCCCAAACACCAAACTCCCATCCATATGACATAGAGGACAGGACACTGACATTTCCTTGCATGTTGGCCGTTGCTGTTTGACATTTCCATGCACGAGAACCCATCCAAAAACATCTGGCTTCTTGCCGAGCAAACGCAGGGTCGTCTGCGGCGGGTCAGCTATGAGCTGATTACCCGCGGGCTGGAGCTTGCAGCCAAGCGGAAGTGCGAGCTGGTGGCGGTGCTGTTCGGCAGCGACGTCAGCGACGCGGAACTCCAGACGCTGATCGACCGGGGCGTGGACCGGGTGATTTACACCCAGGCCGACGCATTGGCCGAGTTCGACCTCGAACCCTACGCAGCCTGCCTGCTGGAGCTGATCGCGCAGGAGAGGCCGGAGATTTTCCTCGCCGGCGCGACCTCCACCGGGCGGACGCTCATGCCCTACGTGGCCATCAAAGCCCACGCCGGGCTTACGGCCGACTGCACGGTGCTGGACATCGACGAGGAAACGGGCAACCTGCTGCAGACGCGCCCGGCGATCGGGGGAAATATCCTGGCGACGATCCAGACGCCAGACCACCGCCCGCAGATGGCGACGGTTCGCCCGCGATCCACGCGACCGGCCGAGCCCGTGGCCGGGCGGACGGGCGAGATTGTCCGCCGCCGGCCGGATGAATCGCTGCTGGCCAGCCGCGTGACGCGCATCGGCCTGGAACCGTTCGACGACGAAAAAGGCATCGAGGAGGCCGACGCGATCGTCGCGGTGGGGCGCGGCATTAAGAAGATGGAAAATCTCCCGCTGATCGAAGCGCTGGCCGAGCAGCTCGACGCCGCCATCGGTGCCAGCCGCGATGTCATCGACCGGGGCTGGCTGAGCTACCCACACCAGATCGGCCTGTCGGGCAAGACCGTCACGCCGAAGCTCTACGTCGGCGTGGGCGTTTCGGGCAGCATCCAGCATCTGGCGGGCATGCAGACGGCCGAGACCATCATCGCCATCAACAACGACCCCGAGGCGCAGATTTTCCAGGTGGCCGACGTGGGCATCGTGGGCGACCTCTTCGAGGTGGTCCCGGCCCTGACGGCCGCCCTGAAGGAGGCTCGCCGCCCATGACCGCGACGCCATACAACCCCGTCACGCCGGCGGTGCTGGCCGAGCTTGTCGCGATCGTCGGCGAGCGGTACGTCCTGGCCGAGGCCGAGAAGATCGAGCCCTACAGCCACGACGAAATTCCCGACCCGCACTACGCCCACATGCCCGAGGTGGTGGTCCGGCCGGTCTCGGCCGAGGAGATTTCCGCGATTCTCAAGCTGGCCAATCGCGAGCGGATCCCCGTGACGCCGCGCGGGGCCGGCAGTGGGCTTTCCGGCGGGGCCGTGCCGATTCATGGTGGCATTGTGCTGCTGTGCGACCGGATGAATCGCATCCTGGAAATCGATACCGACAACATGATGGTCACCGTCGAGCCGGGCGTGATTACCAGCGAGATCAACGAAGCCCTCGACGGGACGGGCCTGTTTTACGCGGGCTATCCGATGAGTCTGGAGACGTGCTACATCGGCGGGAACGTGGCCGAGAATGCCGGCGGCGGCAAGGCCGTCAAGTACGGCGTCACCAGCCGGTATGTGCTCGGCATGGAGGTCGTCACGCCGACCGGCGAGATCACGCAACTGGGCGGCAAGCTGGTCAAGGACGTCACCGGGTACAACCTCGCTGCCCTGATGGTCGGCTCGGAGGGCACGCTGTGCGTCTTTACAAAGATCATCCTCAAGATCATCCCCCTGCCGCGTGCGAGCGTGGACCTGCTGTGCCTTTTCCCGTCGGTCGAGCAGGCCATCCAGGCCGTGCCGAAGCTGATGACCGAATCGGGCACGATTCCGACCGCCATCGAGTTCATCGACGCCGGGGCGATGCGGACGGCCTGTGAGTACGTCAACGAAACGCTGCCCTACGAACAGGCCGGCGCCATGCTGCTGCTGACCGTCGACGGGGCCGACGAGCAGCAGGTCACCGCCGGGTACGACGCCATCGGCGAGCAGTGCCTTTCGGCCGGGGCGATGGAAGTCTACGTCGCCGCCAATCACACCACCAGCGAGCGGGTCTGGAACGTCCGGCGGAACATCGCCGAAGCCTACGCGATCATCTCGCCCCACCAGGCCAACGAAGACCTCGTCGTGCCCCCCGCCGCGATTGCCGAGCTGGTCTTGGGCATGGAGAAGCTCGCCGAAAAGTACGACATTGTGTTTCCAGCCTTCGGCCATGCGGGCGATGGCAACCTGCACGTGCGGCTGATTAAAAACCCCGACTGGACGATGGACAAGTGGAACGCCACCCTGCCGGCCGCCCTGGACGACCTCTACGAGCTGACCGTGCGCCTCGGCGGGCGCGTCAGTGGCGAGCATGGCATTGGCCATAAGCGCAAGGCCGCCATGCCCCGCTTCGTCTCGCCGGAATACCTCGCCCTGTGTCGCACCATCAAACGCGCCCTGGACCCCAACAACATTCTCAACCCGGGTAAAATTTTCGACCTGGACTAACCTCACCACCCCACAGGAGTTCCCATGTACCTGACAGGATTTGCCGACGAAGCCGGAACCGACATCGACACCCAGATCCGCGCCACCAAAGAACTGGGCTGGAGCTATATCGAAGCCCGTAAGGTCGACGGCGAGATGATCCACGACATCTCCGAGGAAGCCTTCGACGCGGTCTGCGAGAAGCTCGATGCAGCCGGCGTGGAAATCAACTGCTTCGGCTCGGCCATCGCGAACTGGCAGAAGGAAGTCGACCAGCCGTTCGACGCGTCGCTGGAAGAAACCCGCCGGGCCATTCCGCGGATGCAGAAAATCGGCACGAAGCTGGTCCGGATCATGAGCTTCAAGTGGTGGCTGGACAAGCCCCTCGATGACGACTCGCAGATGTTCGAGGAACGCTGCCGCCGCGTTGGCGAGCTGGTGAAGATGTTTTCCGATGCGGGCATCCAGGCCGTGCACGAAAACTGCATGAACTACGGCGGCATGGGCCATACCTTCACGCTGCGACTGCTGGAGAAGGTGCCCGGCCTGAAGCTGGTCTTCGACACGGGCAACCCGGCCTGCAGCCGCGACCGCACGCGGGAGGACGTCGACGTCAAGCAGTCGCCGTGGGAGTTCTACCGCCACGTCAAGGACCACATCGCCTACGTCCACATCAAGGATGCGACGGTCGATGTGACTCCCGACGCCGAGCCGGTTTTCACACACGCCGGCGAGGGCCAGGGCGACGTCCGCGCCATCGTCAAGGACCTGCTCGATAGCGGCTACGACGGCGGAATCAGCATGGAGCCCCACCTGGCCGTGGTGTTCCATGACGAGGCGGTCACGTCCGACGACGCCATCCGCTACGCCAATTACGTCGAATACGGCCGGCGGTTCGAACAGTTGCTTCGCGACATCGGCCATGGCGATAAGATCAACTCGACTGCGCCGTAACCCGCCCGACGTGCCGGGCGAGCAAATGCAGCACAGCCGTTGCATTACCCCGCCGCGATGTGATAATAGACCCTACGACCTTCACAAGGAGACCACCATGGCCAAACTGAACAATGCCCCCCAAGTCAAACTCGCCCTCGTCGGCGTCAGCCGCGACTGCTTCCCCGTCGAGCTGACCCAAAACCGCCTCAAAGCCCTGGCCAAGTCCTGCCGGGCCGAGAAGCTCAAGATTCACGCCTGCAAGCAGGTCATCGAATCCGAAGCCGACGCCATCGCCGCCCTGGCCGAAGCCCTCGAAGCCGAGTGCAACGCCGCGGTGGTCTACCTGGGCAACTTCGGGCCGGAAGGTCCGCTGAGCATTTTCGCCGAAGAGTTCCCCGGGCCGGTCATGGCCTGTGCGGCCGCGGAGGAATCCGGCAAGGACCTCATCAACGGGCGTGGCGATGCCTTCTGCGGCATGCTCAATGCGGGCATTAACTTCCACCTCCGCCAGGTCAACGTGCACATTCCCGCCCAGCCCGTCGGCCTGCCGGACGAACTGGCCGGTCGCATCAGCCACTTCGCCTCCGTCGCCCGCGTACTGCTGGGCGCCGCGTCGCTGAAGATTTTCTCCTTCGGGCCGCGGCCTCAGGATTTCTACGCCTGCAATGCCCCCATCGGGCAGCTGTACGACCTGGGCGTGGAGGTCATGGAGAACTCCGAGCTGGACATGCTCCAGGAGTTCCAAGCCGTCGACGAGAAGGACCCGGCCGTGGCGAAAATCGTCCGCTCGATGAGCAAGGAGCTGGGCGAGGGCAATACCTATCCGGACCTGCTGCCGAAGCTGGCGCGGTTCGAGCTGGCGTTGGAGCGGTTCGCCGAGACGCATCTCGGCAGCCGGGAGTATGCGGTCTTCGCCAACAAGTGCTGGCCGGCCTTCGAGAAGGCCTTCGGCTTCGTGCCCTGCTACGTCAACAGCCGCCTGAGCACCCGCGGCATGCCGGTCGCCTGCGAGGTCGACATCTACGGCGCCTTCAGCGAGTACCTCTGCTACCTCGCCAGTGCCAACCCGGCCACGCTGCTGGACCTCAACAACACCGTCCCGGCCGACCTGGTACCCAAGAAGGCCGACCTCAAAGGCGCCACCCCGGCCGACCTGTTCATGGGGTTCCATTGCGGCAATACCCCCAGTTGCTGCATGAAAAACTGTGCGATCAAGTACCAGCTCATCATGAACCGCCTCATGGAGCCCAACGCCGACGAGCCGGATATCACCCGCGGCACGCTGGAAGGCCAACTCGCCCCCAGCCCGACGACCTGCTTCCGTGTCCAGGGCACGGCCGACGGCGAGATCCGCAGCTACATCGCCGAGGGACACATCCTCGACATCCCGCCCAAGAGCTTCGGCTGCATCGGCGTGTTCGGCATCCCGAATTTCTCGCGATTCTACCGACACGTGCTCATCGGCAAGCAGTTCCCGCATCACGGAGCCATCGCCTTCGACCATGTCGGCAAGGTCCTGCACGACGCGACGAGCCTGCTGGGCATCGAGGACATCAACACCCCCCTGCCCGACCATCTGCCCTACGAAACCGAAAATCCCTTCCGGGGATGACAGCAAAGTCGAATATCGAATCTGTAATGAGGAATAATGAAAGGCAAAGTAACCAGCCAGACACGGCGATATGACCTGGAAGAACGCTTGCTGGCGATGGCGTCGGCAATTGTGGATGTCGTGGAAAGTACCCCGGCGTCGCGATCCAGCAACCATATTGCAGGCCAGTTGATCCGATCGGGGACGTCCCCGGCGGCCAACTATGCCGAGGCGCAAAGCGCGGAGTCTCGACGCGACTTCATACACAAACTGAAGATTTGCCTCAAAGAGCTTCGCGAAACAAGAATCTGGCTGGCCTTGCTGAAACGCAAACAACTCTTCGCCGATGAACATGTGGGCACCTTGAAAAATTCACTTTTCGGCCTCGCTGGTCTTTTCGCTCCCTGGCG
>CAZCDM010000020.1:0-22822 GCA_964497475.1 uncultured Planctomycetaceae bacterium | reverse complement strand
TTCGAGGTTCTATCCACCTCATCGGCAAAGAAGGTCGAATATCTTTATTCCTGGGGCGGACTACTAGAGGCCACCGGCCAGGCGGAGAACACCCTCGTGCTGTACTGCTCGGACCATGGCGACTACGTCGGCGAGCATGGGCTTTTCGCCAAGGGCATTCCGTGCTTCCATGGGGCGTATCACGTTCCGGCGGTGCTGCGTTGGCCGGCCGGTGTGGCCGAGCCGGGCCGACGGGTCGACTCGTTCGTCAGCCTGGCCGACTTCGCGCCGACGTTCCTGGACCTGGCCGGCGTGGAAACCGACCGTCGCTTCACGGGCCGATCACTGCGACCCTGGCTGGAGGGCAAGACCCCGGCCGAGTGGCGCGACGCGATCTTCACCCAGTGCAACGGCGTGGAGCTGTACTACACGCAGCGGTCGGTCACCACGCGCGACTGGACGTACACCTTCAACGGCTTCGATCGCGACGAACTCTACGACCTCCGCAACGACCCCGACCAGATGGTCAACCTCGCCGGCGACCCGGCGTACCGCGAGACGATCCGCCAGATGTGCAAGCGGATGTGGCAGTTCGCCTGCGAGGAAGGCGATACGGCCACCAATGCCTACATCACCGTCGGGCTCGCGCCGTTCGGCCCGGGCGAAGCCTTCCGCGACTGAAGCGGAAAACAGAACCACAGAGACGCAGAGCCGCAGAGAGTCAAACGGCAGTTGCATTTTGTCGTGCCGAGGGGCACGGGCACAAAGGGCAGGCCGGTTTTTGGCACTGCTAGCAAAGCCAAGCTCCTGTACGGAACGGACCTCTCTGAGCCTCTGTGTCTCTGTGGGGCCAGAGCCGATTTCGGTGGGGCTCAGGTGGGCTGGCCGAGCAGGGCGGTGTCGTCCTGGCCGGTGATCTTGAGTTCAACGATGGTTCCGGCGGGGGTTTCGGCCGGGTCGTGGAAGGTGGCGGTGAAGCAGCGGTCGGTCATGGCCCGGCGGGGTCCGGCCGGCGGGGCGGTTTCGACGACGGCCTGGAGCGATTGGCCGATGAATGACTCCCGGGCGGCGCGGGCGAGGTCGGCTTCGAGATCGCCCAGGCGGGCCAGCCGCTCGCGGACGACCTCGGCCGATGGTGTCTCGCTGCGGTGCTGCCAGGCGAGCGTCGGCTCGATGGCGCTGAAGGGGAAGGCGTGAATCTTCGCAAAGCCGCTGTCGCGGGCACGGCTGAGGGTCTCGGCGAAGTCGGCTTCGCTCTCGCCCGGGTAGCCGACGATGATGTCCGTCGTCAGGGTCGGCTCGTCGAGGGTCTCCCGCAGGCGAGCGACGGCCTGGTCGAACTGGGCGGGGGTGTACTGGCGGTTCATCTTTCGCAGAATGCGGGCCGAGCCGGACTGCAGCGGCAGGTGCAGGTGCGGCGCGACGGCCGGGTGGGCCAGCGCATCGAGCAGCGGTTCGGTCACGTCGGCCGGTTCGAGGCTGGAAAGCCTCACCCGCCAGAGCTTCGGCAGGGAGGCCACCTTGGCAAGCAGCTCGGCCAGGGGGCTTTGTTGGGGGTTGGTCCATCGCCTGCGGATGGCGGAGTCTCGGCCGTAGGCGCCGAGGAACACGCCGGTCAGGACGATTTCCGCATGGCCGCTGTCCAGCAGGGCGGAGCATTGGGCGAGGATTTCATCGGCGGGTCGGCTGTGGAGGCGGGCGCGGAGGTAGGGCACGATGCAGTAGGAGCAGAAGGCGTCGCAGCCGTCCTGGATTTTCACGAAGGCGCGTTGATGGCCGGGGAAGTCTTTGAAGGCGTCCAGCCCGGCCGACCCTGCGTCGGGGTCGGCGGCGGCCTGGCTTCGGCGGGCCTTGATGGTTTCGGGCGTTTCACTGCGGGCCGGGCCGACGCGCTGGCCGGCGGCGAGGAAGGCATGCAGCTCGGCTGCGACGTGGTCGTGCTGGCCGAGGATGAGCCGGCGGTCGGCGGGGATGGCGAGGTCATCGCAGATGGCCTCGATGCGTCCGGCGTGGTAGGTCGAGTAGCAGCCCAGCACGCAGAGCGTTGCGGCGGGGTTGTGCCGTGCGATGCGCCGGATGGTCTGGCGGGATTTCCGCATGGCGGTGGCCGTCACGCAGCAGGTTTGCACCAGGGCCAGCTCGGCCGGTTCGCCCGTTCCGGCCAGCTGCCAGCCGAGGCGATCCAGCAGCGCCGCGGCCGCCTGGGCGTCGTACTGATTCACCTTGCAGCCTAATGAGCTTATCGTGTAGCGGGACATTGGCCGATAGGGTAGCATACGGGCGGCTGGAGAAAAACCGCCCGCTGGATATCTCTCCGGGCGAGGGCGCCTGCCTGGTCAAAAAAGCCGGGCAATACCCTGTTGCTCTCGCTGGGATAGAACTTTATAGTATAGCAGACAGCAGGTCGCTGATCGCGTTGCGGTCATCGGCCCGATGGTCTTGCGCCTGGCCCTGCGCTGGGTTGCATCAACATCATATTGTACAGGCCCAACAGGAGCAGTCATGGCTGCAGCAAAAACGGTGTGGGGCATTGACGTCGGGCAGTGTGCCCTCAACGCGATCGAGCTGCGCCCTGCCGCCGAAGGCGGTGTGGAGATCGGCGCATTCGAAGTCATCGAGCATTCCAGCGTACTCGGCCAGGGCGATGCCGACGTGATGATGCTCATCCAGGAATCCCTGGAAGAGTTTCTTAACCGGCATGACATCTCCGATGCAAGGGTGTCGGTTTCCGTGCTGGGCCAGAGCAGCTTTACGCGATTCGTTACCCTGCCGCCGGTCGAGGCGAAGAAGATTCCGGACATTGTCCGCTTCGAGGCCGAGCAGCAGATTCCCTTTGATCTGGACGAAGTGATCTGGCGGTATCAGACGTTCCAGCAGGAAGATTCTCCCGAGATCGACGCGGGCATTTTCGCGATGAAGCAGGTGGACGTCGCCGAGATGCTCAGCTACTTCACGCGGGCGGAAATCGATGTGGACATCGTGCAGATGTCGCCTCTGGCATTGTACAACTTCATGATGTTCGACGAGCAGGCCGCCTCGGACGGCGCGACGATGCTGGCTGACGTCGGTGCTGACAAGACGCACCTGGTGGTGGCTGATGGGGGCAAGATCTGGACGCGAACGATTCAGATTGGCGGCAATAACTTCACCGAGGCGTTGGTCAAGAGCTTCAAGCTCTCCTTCGCCAAGGCAGAAAAGCTCAAACGCACCGCCAGCAGCAGCAAATATGCCCGCCAGATCTTCCAGGTGATGAGGCCGATCTTCGCCAGCCTGGTTCAGGAAATCCAGCGATCGGTGGGGTATTACACCTCGCTGAACCGCGACTGCCGCTTCGTCCGGCTGCTGGGGACGGGCAATGGCTTTCGCCTGCCGGGCATGCAGAAGTACCTCGAGCAGAACCTCAACATGGACGTCCAGCAGTTGCGGACGTTTGAGAAAGTCACCGCGGGGCCTGAGAATCTATCCGACCATGTGCTCTCGCTGGGCGTGGCGTATGGCTTGGCGCTGCAGGGCCTGGGCGATGCGACGGTCAACACCAACCTCCTGCCCGAGGCCATTGCCAAGCGTCGGCTGTGGCAGAAAAAGACGCCGTGGTTCGCCGCGGCGGCCGCTTCGATTCTTGCCGCCTGCGGGTTGTATGTCTTCCGCGGGTATGTGGACATGAGCACGCTGCAGTCGCCGACGGTGCGGCAGAGCCTCTCCGAGGCGACGAAAATCGTCCGCGACCTGGAGACCTGGCAGAAAGAGGCCCGGACCATCAGCACGCAGGTGGAAACCGAAAAGCAGCAGATCGAAGAAACGCTGACCATGCGTGCGTATACGCCGATCTGGCCTCGGATTAACGGGGCCGTGGCGCGGTCGATTCTGCAGGCGATGACCCAGCCTAACGAGCCGGATATTCTCCGGGCTTTCGCCCAGGCCGACGCGGCAACGCGACAGACCCTCGCCGGGCAGGTTCAATCCGACCAGGCGACGATGGAACTCATCAGCATGCTGCCGTATCAGGTGGCTCCTGCCGAGGGCCCCGTGCCGTTGCGGCAGGCGCTGCTGAACAGCCTTGCGGGCAAGCCTCGCACGTCGCGGGATTTGATTATTTTCGAGCAGCAGCTCTCGACCTATCAGGCGAACCTCCGTCCCCTGGCGGAAACCGATCAGCAAGACGGCCGCGGCGGCCCGGACATGATGGGCCCGGGTGGTCCGGGCAGGTCCCCGGGCAGGGGATCTTCGAGAGAGTCCCGAAGCAGTCGCGATGCGGAAGAGGCTCCGGCGGGGCGTGGCTTTGAGCTGGTGATCACCGGGCGGACGCCCCTGGCCAGAGAACGGGCCATGGTGCGTGTGGCCCGGCTGAAAGAGGTCTTTCAGCAGACCTTCCAGGCCGAGCCATACTTCGACCTGCTGGGCACGATTGTTGTGGATTATCAAAGCGCGACCGATACCCTCGGCCAGTCGGGCGGCCGGGGCGTTACCCGCCGGACTCCGGGCCCCACTGGCCGGGATGCATCCGAGGAGGATCAGGGCCCGACCAACCCCGACCCGCTGTTCCCCGATGAGTCGATGGACGGCGATGTGCGGTTCACCATGACGATGAAGATCAAGATTACGGGTGACGGCATGACCCCGCCGCAAACCGATGAGGAAGGAAAGGGCGAGTAGACCATGGGCGAGAATAAGCTTCTATTGATCCTCCTCGGTGTGACCCTCCTCGGCGCGATCGGCCTGGTGGCGTGGGGGATGTCCGTCGGCGGCAGTGTCGAAGAGAAGGAAATGGGCGAGCGCCAGCAGCTAGTCTCGAAGATCGACAGCATCCGCGCGCCGTACAAGAACACCGAGACCATCGAGGCCGACAAGGAACGGGTTCGCGTCGTGCTGGACAGCCTTGCTGCGGTCAAGGAAACCAACCGGCAGTGGAACAGCCGGAATTACACCATCCCGACGCTATCGCTGGTGGGCGGCCGGCAAGCCGCAGCTCTGCCGTACGACCCCTCGCTGTGGAAAGACAACGAACTGCTGCGATTCAACTTCGTGCGAGACTATCACACCACGTTGAGCGGGTATATCGAGAGCCTCTCCCCGACGAGCCCGCCCACGGTGCAGCAGGTCCAGGACGAAGCTCTGCGTCAGCAGGAGCGGATCGATTACCGCCGGGCCGTCGAGGAAAAGCAGGACTCTGCCACCGACAGGCCCACCGCCCCGGCCGGTCGGGATATGGGCATGGGCATGGGCGAGATGATGCCCCGGGGCTCGGTCTCCCGCACGCCTTCGGGCAGCAATGCCCAGGCCGGCGATGAGGCACTGAAGATTGCCGAAGCCAACCTGAATCTGCAGAGTTCCATGCAGGGCAAACTCTATGCGACCCGCCAGAGCTTCGATCCGGTCGTGCCCTACGGCAGCGAGTCGATCGTTCAGCTTGACGCACAGCAGGTCTGGGTCATCATGGTCGCCCGATGGGTCCAGCGCGATATTGCTGCCGCGATCAGCCAGACCAATGACGAGGTTCTGGCCGGATCGGGTCAGTCGGCCTCGGTGCCCGCATCGGCCATCAAGCGGCTGTTCTCCGTTCGCGTCGGAATCGAGCAAAGCGCAGGCGGCCGGACCCTCTCGCCCGAACAGAGTTCCGAGCAGGACGGATCGGGCAGTATGAGCCCGGACATGAGGATGGGGGGGCGGGGCAGCCGGTCATCGCGTTCGCGTTCGTCCTCTGAGCCGGTGAAGTCCGATACCCTCACGGAGTACAGCAAGAATAAACTTTTCGATGTCGTCCAATACGAATTTACGGTCCTCATGCCGGTTCGGCTGCTGCCGCTGCTGGAGAAAAACCTCGCCCGGCAGAATTACCACATCATTGTCAACGAGCAGATTCTTTCCCCTGACAGCACGGGTGAAGAGGCCACCCGCGGCGGACGCTCCCGGGCGACCACGCCTGGAAGAACAACCGGCGAGGCCACGAGCACGGAGCTGACGGATCTGTACTATTACGGAACGCAGCCCGTCCACAAAGTAACCATTACCGCCCAGCTCCTGCTGACCACGGAGTTCACCCGTGGCGTGTGGGACGCCAAGCAAGAGGCGTGGGTGCATCCTCCGCTCATGCCCGTCAGTCTCATGCGGCAGCTGCCCGAGCCCGTCCTGCGCCCCCAGGATGAAAAACTCCTCAAAGGCGACCTGCCCATGCCGTGGGCGCCGTCGGCTTCGGATGAGTCTTCCGACCGACCGGGACAGCCCAGGTAACCGAACTCCAAGGAGCCATCGATGGCGAACTCCAATGAAACCGGATTTGTCGACAAGCATATAGAAAAGGTCTTTCTGGGCCTGGGTGTAGTGGTCCTGCTCTATGCGGTGGTCACGTTCGGGCTGGCCACGCCCCGCCGGCTGGAGGTCATGGGCGAGTCGGTCCAGCCGAGTAAAGTCGACGAGACGATCCTCTCCAAGGCCCGCTCGCTCAAGCAGCGCGTGCTGGCGGCCCAGCCCAAGCCCGTCGAACAGCGGGACGACCTGGCCCGGCTCAAACCCCTCCATGAAGGCGTTGAGGATGCCAATCTCGCCCGCGTGAGCTATGGCTCGCCCCTGGCCAAGGGGCTCCAGTCCCAGGCCGTCGAAACCGATTTCAGACCGGTCACCATCGCCGAACTCCAGAAGGTCATGCCCCCCCCCAGCCAGCCTGCGGGGTGGGTCGGCGTGGAACTGATCATCAACTCTGCCGAGGCGGCCACGGGCACGTCTGGCCAAACCCTCAGCGAGCAACTCACCTGGCGGGCTGCGGCGGTGTACCCCTGGGATCAATTGCAGCAGGCGTGGGATCAGGCGATGAAAGGGGTGCTGGTGACCCCCCGGCTCGTTGCCCTGCGCTATGAAGTGCAGATTGAAATGCTGGCGGGCAATGGCCAGTGGACCCCCGTCGATCCCCAGAAACTGGAGTTGTACCGCGTTAAAAATCCCGAAACCGGCCGGGCCTACACCCCGCCGCCCATTCCGGATTTCAACGGGGAGAACACCTCGGAGATTCGCGACTTCCTCCTGGCGTGGCAGCAGAGCGAATGGCCGGCCTACCTTCTTCAGCCTCAGTTCCGCCCGATCTGGATCGGCGGGGCCGAAGGAAGCTGGCAGAGGCACTTCCCGGCCGAGCTGGTCAAGCAGGCCTATCCGCAAGAGACGACCGACGAGCAAGCCAGCCCCAGCCAGCGACCGGGCGCTCCCGGCCCCATGGGCGGTCCGACCCGACGTACCCCGACGCGGGCTCCGCGCAGGTCCCTGCCGATGGGTCAGCCGGACATGGCCATGCCCTCGGGAACAGCCCCCGGAGCCGAGGCCGAGCCCGAAGTGGTTGAGATTCCGCCCCTGGCTACCCAGATCCAGCGGGGCAAGGTGCTGATGTGGTTCCACGCGACCAATATCGATTTCGGGCAGACGTATCGCTGCCGGTTCCGCATGGTATTCGCCAATCCGATTCTCGGCGAGTCCGACGCCGTGCCTGAGGATCAGGTGGATCAGGTCAGCCAGAAGACCGTTACCTCTCCCTGGTCGCCCTGGTCGCAGTCCGAGACGGTACAGCAGGAAGTCGAGTTCTTCCTGACCGGCGAAGAGCCGGACGTAAATGAGCCGCAGAATTCCAAGTTGATCGTGACGATCTTCAGCCGCAAGTTCGGGCAGGCTGTCAAGCACGCCCAGCGTGGGCTCGAACCGGGCCAGACCATCGGCGTCAATGATGTCGAGGTGCAAGTGACCGATCCGCTGACCAACGAGCCCGCCAAACCGCGTGTCGATTTCCAGGCCGACGCCATGGCCGTTGACTTCCTCTTCAACCGCAGGGTGTATGCAGGATCGGAAAGGGTTCAGGACAATGGCACGGAGCTGATCTACCTTGACCGCAATGGAAAACTCGCCCGCCGGCTCCTGCCGCAGGACAAAAATACGGACAAGTTCAAAGAACTGAACGAGTTGGCCGAGCAGGTCCGCCGTGAGGTTACCGGCGAGCCGGATCGAACCATGCCCGCGTCGGAAGACGACAGACGCCACCCGGTGCGGACGCCGACCCGCCGCGGCATGGGCGCGGATATGCCGCCCGGTGACATGATGGGTGAGCCGGGGCCCTACCCGCAGAGGCGGTAAAAAACTTTGTTGAAACCTGTTGATTTTTTTCTTGCGTACGGTGTGAGTACTTTGTAATCTGCTTGCCTGTATATTTTTCCGGCAGATGGTTAATCTATTTCTGCCCGTTTTGACGACATGTAGTTATGCAGCTTGGGAATCGTGCACGTTGTACAGTTGCCGGGTCGCTGCGCCCGGCGGTACCCGTTTCGATATGTACCGGCCCGAAGGGCCTGTCGCATCGGAATAAACTGTACTTCCGAAAGGAGTGCTGCGGTGCTGTCTATACGCGATTCCCTGGTGGTTATCTCCTTGGCTACGGTGCTGGCTTGTCCGGTGCTGGCTTGGAGTCAAACGGACCAAACCAATCCTGCAGTCGATCTTCTGCTGCGAGCCCAGTTGCAATATCAGAACTTCGAGTTCGCTCAGGCTCGCAAGACCCTCTGGCAAGCGCACGAGGTTCGCTCGGAGTTGACCGCCGCCCAGCAGCGCATGCTCGCTGAGCGTCTGGCGGAAGTGGACCAGGCCATTGCAGGCAAGGCCGCCGCCGAAGCCGTCTTCAAGCAGGCCCAGACCGACAAGCAGGCAGGCAAGTACACCGCCGCTCGCGAAGGCTTCGCCCAGGCTGCCGTCTCGCCTTATCTCAAGCCCGCCATCCGAACGGCCGCCCGCCAGGAACTGGCCCGGACCAGCGCCCAGGAATCGGCCGACAAGCCCGCCCTGGCCGAGACGCCCACGTTCGAGATTTTCGACGAGCAGGCTGCGCCCTCGCCGGCCATGGCTGCATCGGCCGAGCCGGATACCGAGCCGGTTCTCATCGAGCAGGCGCCCCAGGAGCCCATCCTGGTCGACGAGTCCGACCAGGCCGTCCCCGTCGTCGCTGCCGAAGCATCGGAGCAGCCCGCCAAGCCCAATACGGAGATGGTCGAAATCTCCCAGGCCGACAACCGCGACGTACCCGCGCCTCGCCAGGAAACCGAAACGCTGAAGACCAAACCCGTTGACTCCCTCATGCAGCAGATGGATTCCACTCCGGCTCCGGCATCGTCGGTCGAGGTCGAAAGCCTCATGGCCAAGGGACGAACGGCCCTGAACCAGAACCAGCCTGAAAAGGCTGTGCAATACTTCGAGCAGGCCCTGCGGAAAGACCCCGACAACGCCGCTGCCCGCAAGCAGCTGAATCTCGCCCGGATGCAGACCGCCCAGCCTGGCTCGACGGCCATCCTGCCGGAATTCATCAAACGCCGACGGGTCGAAAAGCAGATGGTCGAGCAGGACTATCAGCAGGCCCTGAAAAAGTCGATGGAAATCATGGTCGCCCGCCCCAACAGCGAGCAGGAATTCGAATCGGCCGAGCAGTCGGCCCTTCGCGCCAAGGCGGTCGTCCAGAACAACAAACGCCTCTTTGCCGACACGGAATACCGCGGCAAGATCGCCCGTGCCGACGACCAGATCGCCTACATCAAAGAAAAGCTCACCGCCTGGCAGCAGCAGCGGGTCGCCGCCCAGCGGCAGAAAATCGAAGCCCAGGAACGCCAGCGCCAACGCGGCGTCATCCAGCAGAAGGAAAAGAAAGTCGCCGAGCTGACCAGCCGCGCCCGCGTGCTCTGGAAATCCGAGCAGTACCAGCAGGCCTTGCAGGTTCTCCAGGAGATCGTCGAACTCGAACCGAACAATCTCTGGGCGCAGGAAAATATCTACATGATGAAACGGTTCGTCCAGCTCCAGCAGCAGTGGCAGCAGGTGACCGATTCCAATCAGCAGCTGAGCAAGTTGCGAGCGGAAAACGAATCGGCCTCCATCCCCTGGTATGATCTGCTGCGGTATCCCAAGTCCTGGGTCACCAAGACCGAGCAGCGACGGGCCTATGCTGCCGGCGTCAGCTCCGAGTCAATCGAAGACCGCCGCGTCAACAAGGCCCTGGATCAGGTCATTGCACGCATTCCCTTCCAGGACAAGGGCGTCGAGTTCCAGTATGCCATCGATTGGTTCCGCGATGCCACGGGAATCAATATCTATGTCAACTGGGGCACGCTCGAGACGGAAGAGCCGAACATCCGGCAGAATCTCATCGACCTGCAGTTGAGCAACGTCAAGGCCGAAACCGTCCTGCAGCGGATGCTTTCCAACGCCGGTGGCGGGATCGTCGAGATCGGATATGTCATCGTCGACGGTGTGATCAACATCGATCTGAAGCGTCGTCTCGACGAGATGACCTACCCGCGCGTGTATGACATCCTCGACCTGCTCGATCGCCCGGCCAACTTCACCGGCCCGCGCGTCGATCTGTCCTCCCTGGCAGATTCCACCAGTACTTCCAGCAGTGGCGGCGGGGGAGGTGGCACGAGCATATGGGGCGATGATACGGAGACGGAATCCGAAGGCGAAGATGTCACCCGTGCACAAGCCCGGCAGATGCTCATCGACCTGGTCAAGAAATCCACCGGCGACCCCGAGGTCGACTGGTACCCGGCCGGACCCGGCTCGATCGACCTGCTGGTTGGCACGGGAAACCTCGTCGTCAAGCAGACGGCCGCCAAGCACCGGCTCATTCAGGATCTTATCAGCAAGCTGCGGGAATCGACGACGATTCAGGTGTCTGTCGAAGCGAGGTTCCTTGAAGTCGAAACGGGTTACCTCAACCAGATCGGCGTGGACCTGAATATGTATTTCAATATCGGCTCGAATATTAATCAGACCGATCCTGCGGTGATTGATGTCGGAACCGGGGCGACTGTTCCTTCGAATTCTCCGAGTACGTGGGCCGGTCGTGGCTGGAATGGCGGCCATTCCTTCAACAAGCTCTCCCCGATTGGTGTGACGCAGGGTAATGGAAACACCTTTGCCAACATGCTCGACACGGGAGGGGGTGCGACGGCGGCTCTGGCGCAGGGCATTGCGACGCAAATCCCTGGCAGTGCGATGACCATCGCCGGAACCTTCCTCGATGATATTCAGGTGGACTTCCTCATTCGGGCGACCCAGGCACACTCGTTGTCCCGTGTACTGACGGCGCCGCGGCTGACGCTGATGAATGGTGGCAAGGCGTTCATCTCCATTAACGTCAATCAGCAGTATATCTCGGGTTACGACGTGACCGTGGCCGAATCATCAGTCGGCTATGAGCCGATCATCTCTTCCGCCCAGACCGGCACGATGCTGCAGGTCGAAGCCATCGTCAGCCATGACCGGCGCTACGTGAAAATGCGTCTCGAGCCGCAGATCGTCACGCTGGACAATGATCCGACGGGTGGTCTTAGTTCGGTCGATCTCATCGGCGCTGATACGGAGGGCTCGTTCCCGCTCGGTTTGCCCAGGCAGACGGTGCAGGAAATCCGCACTAAGGTCTCCGTTCCCGACGGCGGTACGCTCCTGATCGGCGGCCAGCGACTCAGCGGCGAAGTCGAGCGAGAAATGGGCGTGCCGGTTGTCAGCAAGCTGCCCGTCGTCAACCGCGCCTTTACCAACAAGGGCAAGACCCGCGATGAGCGAACCCTGCTGATCCTCGTTAAGCCCACCATCCTGATCAACGACGAGCAGGAAAGGGATCCCCGCCTCCACAGCGAGGAACCGACCTACGTTCCTGGCTTCGATTGATCAAGACTACTGTCTGACCTGACCAGCCTGTCGCACCTCGTGCGGCAGGCTGATTTTTTGCGCGGAAGAAGATCGATAAAAGGAGCGCATAAAAAAACGGCGTTGGGAGAGGGGAACCCAACGCCGAACTCGGTCAGAGTTTTATTTATGACCGAGGAGCCTAAGAAGAAAGATACAGAGTCAAGGCGGAGCTGTCAAAGGAAAAAGAAAAAAATCTGTAAAAAGTCCATCCGACCCCACCGTCCGCCTGGATTGCCGTGATGGGCACATTCTGATACCATGCTCTGTATCCTCAAGCCCAAAGGCCAGCCATGCCCAAGCGGAATTTGATCTGGATCCTTATCGTCCTGGCGATGGGGACGGTGCTGTTTCTGATCTGGAAACAGCCCGGTTCGGTCGATCGACCGGCCGAGGGACCCTTCGAGCTGGTGGGCCAGGCTTATGAGATGATCCTGCGGGACTACTACAAGCCCCTCGATGCCGGTGACCTCCAGCAGGCGGCTGTTCGGGGCATGGTCGAAGCCCTCGACGAGTTCAGCACCTACGTTCCCCCGGACCAGGCCCAGAGCCTCACGAACCGGGTCATGGGTCAGCCTGGCGGAATCGGTCTGGTTGTGGCCCGTCCGAAAGGCGAAACCTTTGGCCCGGACGGGGCGGACGTCATCGGCGCTCTGCCCGGCTCGCCCGCTCACCAGGCCGGCCTGCTGGGAGGCCAGCGCATCCTGGCCGTCGACGAGACGCCTCTGGAGGGGCTGCGCTTTGCCGAAGCCCGGGCCTTGCTGGCCGGTACGCCCGGCACGGAGGTCGTCCTGCGGTATCGACCTGCCGCCGGCGAGGAAGCCCCCCCGGCCAAGCCCGACATCATCACGCGAACCATCACGCGAGAGGAACTGACGATCGAGACGGTCGACGGGCTCTACCGCGACCGGCAGGGCCAGTGGGTCTATCGGCTCGATGGCGAGCGGGGGCTGTATTACGTTCGCATTGGCGAGTTCTGCCCGCGCACGCCGCCGCAGCTCCAGCGAGCCCTGGGGAAAATGACCGACCTGCGAGGCCTGGTGCTGGACCTGCGCGGCAACCCGGGCGGGGTTCTGGACAACGGCATTGCGGTGGCGGAGCTCTTCCTGGCCGACGGGCCCATCGTGACGGTTCGCGACCGCAGCGGCGAGCCTCGCAAGGTGGTCAGCCACTCGGATACAGCCTTCGCCCAGCTGCCGCTGGTGGTGTTGGTCGACGGGCGGAGTGCATCGGCGGCTGAGCTGGTGGCCGGTGCCTTGGCCCGCAATGGGCGCGCGGTGCTGCTCGGCCAGCGGACGCGCGGCAAGGGGTGCGTGCAGACGATGATCCGCCTCGGCGGCGATCTCGGGCAGGTGCAACTGACGACGGCGGAGTTTTACCTCGACCCGGATCGCCCCGTTCAGCGGCGCGACGGTAGTGAAGTCTGGGGCGTCGATCCGGAGATTTCCATAGCGATGACGCCCGAGACGCGCCGAGCCCTGTACGAACAGTGGCGGCGGGAGCGGGTGATATCGGCCCGGCCGACGGCGAAGTCGGCCCCGGCGACGCAGCCAAGCCAGGCCCAGCGGGTGGATGAGATTCTGCAGATTGACCCGATGCTCGACCAGGCGCGGGCCTTGCTGGGCGACTCGGCCCGGCTGGAGGCGATCCTGGCCGGCGTGCGGGCGAGGCTGCAGGCGAAGGACTCCGAACTGCGAGGCGAGGATGACTGACGCCGGCGCGTTGATTCTGGGCATCGAGAGCAGTTGCGACGAGACGGCGGCGGCTGTGGTCGCCGGCGGGCGGACGGTGCGGAGTAACGTCGTGGCCACGCAGATCGACGACCATGCACGCTTTGGCGGGGTCGTGCCCGAGCTGGCCAGCCGGGCGCATATCGAGGCGGTCAACACCGTCATCGCCGAGGCGCTCGCCCAGGCGGGCGTAACGCGCGCGGACCTCTCGGCTGTGGCGGTGACGCACCAGCCGGGGCTGATCGGCTCGCTGCTGGTGGGCCTGATGGCGGGCAAGACGCTGGCCTGGGCGTGGGGCCTGCCGCTGGTGGGGGTGCATCACATTCATGCCCATGCGTGGGCGGCGGCGTTGGATGCGGACCCGCCGGAGTACCCGGCCGTGGCGCTGATTGCATCGGGCGGGCACACGGCGCTGTACCTGTGCGAGGGGCCTGATCGTCTGGAGCTGCTCGGGCGGACGATTGACGACGCGGCCGGCGAGGCCTTCGACAAGGTATCGGCTCTGCTGGAGCTGGGCTACCCCGGCGGGCCGGCGGTGGACCGGGCGGCTGCGGCGGGCGACCCGGCGGCGGTGGATTTCCCGCGGTCGCTGCTGAAGGGCCAGAGCCTCGACTTCAGTTTCAGCGGGCTCAAGACGGCGGTGCTGTATCACATCAACGGCGTGCCGGGCACAGAGCCAGCCGCGGGCGAGGTCCGCGGGATCGAGAACTATACCCCGCAGCAGGTGGCCGACGTGGCGGCGAGTTTCCAGGCGGCCGTGGTCGACGTGCTGCGGATCAAGCTCCGCCGGGCCATTCGGCAGTGCGGGGCGCGGACGATGATCCTCGGCGGCGGCGTGGCGGCGAACTCCGGATTGCGGGCCGCTGCGGAGGAACTGGCCGGGCAGGAAGGCTGCCAACTGTGCTGCCCGCCGCTGAAGTACTGCACGGACAATGCGGCCATGATTGCCGGGCTTGGCTATCACCTCTGGCGGGACGGGAAGACGGCCGGGCTGGACCTGGCGGCCACGGCCACGGTGCGGCGGTAGCGGCAGCTAGGCTGAGGGCGTCTCGGGCGGCTTGTGCAGGGCCTGGTGGAGCGCCTGGCGGAGGGTTTCAATCTGGTAGGGCTTCTGGATGAACCCGGCCAGGCCCCGGCCGATGAATCGCTGGGCGACTTCCTGCTCGTTGTACCCGCTGGAGACGATGACGCAGACGTCGGGGTCGATTTTGCGGAGCTGGCGGTGGGCTTCCTGGCCGTCCATATGGGGCATGGTCAAGTCGAGGATGACGGCGGTGATATGCTCCTGGTTGGCCTGGTATTGTTCGATGGCCTGGCGTCCGTCGTGGGCGATGAGGACATCGCAGCCGATGCGCTCGAGCATTCGTTTGCCGACGGCGCGGACGGTTTCTTCGTCGTCGGCCAGGAGGATCGTGCCGAGAGGCTGCGTGCACGGCGCGGCGTTGGAGAAGTCGATTTCGGTGGAGGTGGGGCGTCCTCGCAGGCTGGCAGCAGCAGTCGGACTGTCGTGCCCTGGCCGGGCTCGCTGTAGATTTTGATCGCGCCCTTGTGCCCGCGGACGATGCCGAGCACGGCTGCCAGACCCAGCCCTCGCCCGGTGAACTTGGTCGTGTAGAAGGGCTCGAAGATGCGATGGAGGGTTTCTTCGTCCATGCCGCAGCCGGTGTCGGCCACTTCGAGCGTCAGGTACAGGCCTGGTGCAAGGTCGTCCTCGATGTAGGTCTCTTCGAGGTATTCCTTGTCGCAGGCCATCGTACCGGTGGTGATGGAGACCACGCCGGAGCGTTCGCCGATGGCTTCGGAGGCGTTGGTGATGAGGTTCATGATGACCTGGCGGATCTGGGTGACGTCGACGCGGGTGGCCGGGAGGTTCTCGCCAAAGTTGAATTTGAGCACGACGTTCTTGGAGATCGACACTTCGAGCATGTGCGTCATCTCTTCGACGACCTCGGAGAGGTTGATCGGCTCGATAACGAAGCGTCCCTTGCCGCTGTAGGCGAGCATCTGGCGGCAGAGGTCGGCCGCCCGCGCCGAGGCGGCTTTGATCTCCTCGACGTTCTCCCGGGCCGGGGAAACCTTGGACAGTTCCATCAGGGCCAGGTCCGCATTGCCCATGATGCCCATGAGCAGGTTGTTGAAGTCATGGGCGATGCCCCCGGCGAGTACGCCGAGGCTTTCGAGCTTCTGGGTCTGCTGGATCTGTTCCTGGATTTTGATGCGTTCGGAGATGTCGCGGACGGCTGAGAGCACCTGCCACTGCCCATTGTTGAGTTGGAACGCATTGGCGGTGACTTCGGCGTGGTAGGTGCTGCCGTCTTTGCGGGTATGGATGCTCCGGATGGTGTCGTGGCCTTGTTCCATCAGGTTCCCGACGATGTCGGGCAGTTTCTCGGGCTGGTAGAGATCGAGATCGGCCGGTGTCATGGAAAGCAGTTCGTCGCGCGAGTAGCCGGTCAGCATACAGGCGGCATCGTTGACGTCGGTGAAGGGTTCGAGCGAGCCATCGGGCCCGAGGGTGTGAACGAAGACGGCGTCGCAGCCTGCATTGAACAGCCGACGGTATCGCTGCTCGCTTTGGAGCAGAGCCTCCTGAGCGCGGCGGCGATCGGTGATGTCCAGCAGGACGCCTTCGATGCATAGAATCGTATCGGCCTGGTCCCGCTCGACGCGGGTGCGGTCATCGACCCATCGGGTCTGGCCGTCGGCGGTGAGAATGCGATACTCCTGATGGTAGACCATGTCGCCGCGTTGGAGGTGGTCTTGCACCTCCTGGTTGACCCGGTCGATGTCGTCAGGATGGACCAGGTTGGTGAACGGGGTTCGTCCGCTGAGCAGCGCGTCGGGCTCGTAGCCGAACTGCCGGACGTTGTCGGTCACGAAGTCGACGGGCCAGCCCAGTTCGGCCCGCCACCGGAAGAATACCGCCGGGCTGTCTTCGACGATGCGCCGGGCCCGCTGGAGCATCTCGACCATGTGGACCTGATCGGTCACGTCCTGGGTCGTGCCGAAGAGTCGCACGACCTGGCCGTGGGTGTTCTCTTCGACGGCGGCGATGGTTTTGAGGTGGCGGGTCGTCCCGTCGGGATGAACGACGCGGTACTGAATGTCGTAGCCCTCGCCCCGGTTGATGGCTTCGGCAAAGGTGTCCATGGTCCGGGCCCGGTCGTCGGGATGGATGTACTTGCCATGTTCGTCGATGTTCGGGACGCCCTGGCTGGGGTCGCGGCCGAAGAGGGTGAAGAGATGGTCCGACCAGGAGATTTTCCCGCTGGTCAGATCGTAGCTCCAGCTGCCGAGATTGGCCAGTTGCTGGGCGGCTTCGAGCTGGGCGGTCCGCTCGCGGAGTGATTCGGCGAGCCCTTCGGTGTGGGTGATATCCAGCAGCACAAAGGTAATGCCCGCTTCGGGCTTGCCCGGAACCAGCGGCGCGGCGCAGACCATTGCGCGGATGCGCAGGCCGTCTTTCCGCTGGAGCGTAGCCGAGACAGCGAACGAGGGTTTGTCGTGCAGTGGATTGTAGAGCAGCTTGCCGACACGCTCGTATTCTTCATCATCGGGGTAGACGAATCGCGTCGACTGGCCGACAGATTCCTCGGTGGTGTAGCCGAGCATCTCGGTGAACCGCGCGTTGACCATGGTGATCTCTCGGCCGGTGCAGGTGCCGATCGCGGCGGGACTGGCCTGGAAGACGGCCGATAGGAGCTGATCTTCGCTCACGCCGATTTGGCGCGTAATGGCCTCGGCCAGCTGCGCTTGAAGCTGGACGATGTCTGCGTGAAGTGGGTGATCCTCGTTGGAGGGGGTTAGGCCCGACATGACAGCCTCCAAAGTACCGCTTACAACGAATTATACATGCAGAGGCCGACATGTCACGCAGAGATTGCGAGAAATCGCGGAATCCTGTCTATGGCGAGATTCCGCACCTCTCAGACGTCGATGTTCTTTACGTCCAGGGCGTGGTCCTCGATGAACTGTCTGCGTCGCTCGACGTTGTCGCCCATCAGCAGGCTGAACATCCGTTCGGCTTCCTCGGCCTCCTCGGCGCGAATGCGCATCAGCACCCGGCGCTCGGGGTCCATGGTCGTCTCCCACAGCTCGTCGGCGTTCATCTCGCCGAGGCCCTTGAACCGCTTGATCTCCAGCCCGCCACCGCCGACGGTGCGAATGCCCGGCACGATGTCCGAGACATTCTCCAGCTCGACCTCATCGTCCTCGGTGACCAGGACGTACTTGGCCGGGGCCAGCTCGCCGGTGACCGACTCTTCGCGTTTGAGGAAGTAGTCCTCGATGCTCAGGCCGCGGTGCTTGAGCTTGTCGATCTGCCGGGTGATTTCCCCGACCTCATGCAGTTCGGCCCGTTTCTGGACGCGGCGGAGGTTGGCCGCTTCGGCTTCGTCGGGCTCGTCATCGCCGTTCGTGCCATCTTCCTCCTCGGCCAGAAGCTTCTCGGCCCGCTTGGCCATGAAGGCGTCGTACTCGTCCTGGCTGTGGAAAAACAGGTTCCGTCCGCTGAGGACGACCCAGTGGGTAGGCAGCTGCCCGGCGTCGCCGCGGTTGGCCATGATCTCCTCGAAGCTCAGCCCGCGCCGCTCGAGGATGTGGATCTTGTCGGACAGGGCGTCGAGAATCTCCGCCAGGTCGCGCAGGTCGGCCCCGTGGAAGGAGGCGATGACGTCGGCCTGACCGGAGGAGTGGTCGCGGATTTCCAGCCTTGTCCCGTCCAGGCCGAGCTTCATCAGGGTGGCGCGCATCTGGCGTTCGTCGCGGACGTATTCTTTCTTTCGCTTTCGGCTGACGAGGTACAGCGGCGGCTGGGCGACGAAAATGTGCCCGCCGGTGATCAGCGGCTTCATGTGGCGGAAGAAGAACGTCAGCAGCAGCGTGCGGATGTGGCTGCCGTCGACGTCGGCATCGGTCATGATGATGACCTTGTTGTACCGCCGCTTGGTCAGGTCGAACTCGTCATCGCCAATGCCGCAGCCCATCGCCGAGATGATCGTCTGGATTTCGTTGAAGTTGAGGATCTTGTCCAGCCGGGCCTTTTCGACGTTGAGGATCTTGCCCCGCAGCGGCAGGATCGCCTGGTTGTCGGAGTTCCGCCCCTGCTTGGCCGAGCCGCCGGCCGAGTCGCCCTCGACGAGGAATACCTCGGTCGAGTCGCGGTCTTTGCTGCGGCAGTCGGCGAGTTTGCCCGGCAGCGAGCCGCTGGTCAGGGCGCCTTTGCGGCGGGTCAGGTCGCGGGCCTTGCGGGCGGCTTCGCGGGCCTGCATGGCCTGGACGCCCTTGTTGATGATGCGCTTGGCGTCGGCGGGGTGTTCTTCCAGCCAGGCCGACAGCTGCGTGTTGACCGTCTGGGTCACGAACGTCTCGACCTCGCTGTTGCCGAGCTTGGTCTTGGTCTGGCCCTCGAATTGCGGGTCGGGCACCTTCACGGAGACCACGGCGGTGAGCCCCTCGCGCAGGTCGTCGCCGGAGGGGCTTTTCTCGCCCTTGAGCATCTTGGAGTTCTTGGCGTGGTAGTTCATCGTCCGCGTCAGAGCGCTGCGGAAGCCCGACAGGTGCGTGCCGCCCTCGAGCGTGTTGATGTTATTGGCGAAGCTGAAGAGCGTCTCGTTATAGCCATCGTGATACTGCAGCACCACGTCGCAGACGAGTTTGCTCTCGGGGTCTTCGTGGGTGATGATGATGGGCTTGTGGAGCGTGGTCTTATCTTCGTTCAGGGCGGTCACGAAGGCGACGAGGCCCTTCTTGAACTCGAAGACCTCTTCCTTTTCGTTCCGCTCGTCCTTGAGCTTGATGCAGACGCCCTCGTTGAGGTAGGCCAGCTCTTTGAGACGCCCGGCCAGCACTTCGTATCGCATCGCACAGTCGGGGAAGATTTCCTCGTCGGGCAGGAAGGTGACCTTCGTGCCAGACTTCTTCCGCTTGCCGACTTTCTTGAGGTCGCTCTTTTTGTGCCCCCGCTCGAAGGACATCTGGTAGACCTCGCCTTCACGGCAGACTTCCACCTCGAGCCATTCGCTGAGGGCATTGACGACCGAGGCCCCCACGCCGTGCAGCCCGCCGGAGACCTTGTACGCGCCGTGGTCGAACTTGCCGCCCGCGTGCAGCTGGCAGAAGACGACCTCGAGGGTCGAGATTTTCTCCGTCGGGTGCGGGCCGACCGGAATCCCGATTCCGTCATCGGCGATCGTGACCGAGTCGTCCGGGTGGACGGTCACGGCGATCTGGCTGCATCGGCCGGCCATGGCTTCGTCGATGGCGTTGTCGACGATTTCCCACACGAGGTGGTGGAGCCCTCGGGTGGTGGTATCGCCGATGTACATGCCCGGGCGTTTGCGGACGGCCTCGAGGCCCTTGAGGACCTTGATCTGGCCTTCGCCATACTCGATTTTCACTTCATCCGGTGCTGTGGGAGCTGGGGTGTCTTCCGTGGCCACGTCTTTGCCTTCCTGGTCGATGGTGGGCTCGCAGGCCGCGAGCCGATTCTGCGAAACGCCCCGTCCGGCGGGGCTGAAATAACGATCAGGCATTATCGCAAAGACCGTCCGATAACTCCAGAAGAAAAACCGGCCGGTTGGCAATACCGGGGTGTTAGAATCGTTATGCACGCTATGGATTCGCCGCGCCGTCATTTTGCCTTTTCGCTGGTCGAGCTGTTGGTGGTCATTGCCCTCATCGGCCTGCTGACGGGCATTTTGTACCCCTCGCTCAGCCGGGCCACACAGCTTGGCAGGGGGGTGTACTGTGCGAACAACCTCAAAGGCTGCGGCCTGGCCATTCGCATGTACCTCAACGAGAGCAACGACGTCATGCCCATCGCCGCGGCCATGCCCTCGCTGCAGCTCAACGACGACCCCGCCATTGCCGACGTGCTCAAGCCCTACCTCGACAGCCCCGAGCTTCTCCGCTGCCCGGCCGATGCCGGCAGCGGGCGCGAGGGCGGGCAGAGCTACTTTCAAACCGAAGCCAGCAGCTACGAGTACAGCACCATGCTCGGCGGGCGGACCGTGGGTGATGACTTTCTCACCAAGCGATTCGGCGAGTCGCAAAGCCCCGTCATGCACGATTATCGACCCTTCCATGGCCGACCCGGTCGCCCCGGTGCGATGAACTATCTGTTCGTCGACGGGACGGTGGGCGACCTGGGGAATTGATCCGGAGCACCTTCGATGAGACGACAACATATGACCATTGGTGCGGTGACCCTGGCGGTACTCGCTGCCGGCGGGGGCGGGCTGGGCTGGTGGATGAGCCGGCCTGAGATTCCGACCACGCCGCAGAGCGACGACCCCAGGCAGCTTGTGGCTGCGATGGCCTCGGAAGACTTCGCCAAGCTCTCCGACAGCCAGAAGCAGGCCTACTTCCAGCGGCTCACAGCCGACGGCTCGCCGCGCGAGGCCTTTCGGGCATCGCGCGAGCTGGACGAAACCCAACGCCGCCAGTTGCGCCAGAACATCCGCCCGCTGATGCGGCAGGAGTTCGACCGGCGGGTGGATGAATACTTCGCTTTGCCCGAAGAACAGAAGGCCGGCTACCTCGATGAGCAGATCGACCAGATGCTCGCCATGCGCAAGCAGTTCGAAGCCCGCCACGCCCAGCGAGCCGCCACGCGCCCCGCACGCACCCAGCCGACCACACAGTCGGCCGACGGCAGCGGCGACAGCGAGCCTTGCCGGTCCGGCTCGGGCCGCCGAGGGGGCTTCACGCCTGATCGCCTCAAGAACCGCATCGAACACTCCGACCCCGAACGCCGCGCAAAAATGATGGCCTACATGAAAGCGATGCGCGAGCGCATGGCCGAGCGCGGCATTGAGATGCACGGCCCGGGCCGACACTGAGGTCCTGCCTTTTGCAGGCCGTTTCTCTGAGAAGGATGGTTGCAGATCGCCTGGCGGGGCTCCCGTCCCGCCAGGGCAAGCGATTGAAACGTAGCGTTTGAGTCTGGCGGCTTTCGCGGACCCGGGCGGTGTGGTATCCTGCCGGGCCTGCGAAAGGCTCCCATGGATTTCTACACCCTGTTTCCCACATTTGCCCCCGAGGAGGTCTGGCGGTTTCTGCTGCTGGGCTCGCTGAGTGCGTTGATCTTCGGCATGGGCAAGGTGGGCTTCGGCGGGGGGGTGGGGATGCTTTCGATTCCGATCATGATCGCCGCGACCGGCGGGCGGACGATGACCTCGACCGGGCTGATGCTGCCGTTGCTGATCGCGGCGGACTATGTGGGGGTGGTTTCGTGGTGGCGCCAGTGGGCGGGCCGATCGGTCGTCCGGCTGATTCCGACGGTGGTTGTGGGCGTCGCGGCCGGGACGGGCGTGCTGTGGTGGTTCCAGCGGCTGAATGTCCAGGCCGGTCACCAGGCTGTCGCAGCCAAACATGCCCCCGGCTCGGCGGCGCTGATGCTGGGGATTGGGGCCATTACGCTGGGCTTTGTGCTGCTGAAAGTGGTGCAGATTCTTCGCGGGCGGTCGCTGGCGTTTCGCCCGGTCTGGTGGCAGACGGCCGGGGCCGGGGCGGCCGTGGGACTGACCAGCACGCTGGCCCACGCGGCCGGGCCCGTCGCGACGATGTATTTCATCAGCCAGCCCGACATGCCGAAAAAGCGATTCGTCGCCTCGATGGTCCTGCTGTTCTGGGTGGGCAATCAGCTCAAGGTGCCAGCCTACATCGCCCTGGGCATGATCAACGCCGAGTCGCTGCTGACGGGCCTCTGGCTGATTCCCGCGACCGTCATCGGGGCCCTGCTAGGCCGATGGCTCGTGGGGCGCGTCAACGAGCGGGTCTTCCAGACGATCCTCTACACTCTCCTGGCCGCCACGGCCATCCACCTCAGCGTCCGCGCCCTGACGCAACTGCTCGGCTGAAGCCGGCTGCTTCAACGCCGCCTGTTTCCAACCGTTTGGCCCGGTCGGGCAATTATTGCTCGTAGCGCCCCTTTAATTTGATATCCGCAAAATCGACGCCTAGGATTTTTCACCGTGACCGAAAAGCCACACTGCCATCCCCAAAAGGAGATGGATCATGAAAAACCTTAATGCATTCGCCGCTGCGTCAGTTGTATTTTTTGTAGCCTCCGCTGCCTCCGCTGTGTCTCTCATTGGCCCCGGGCCGGTTTCGTCCGGCCCTGACCCGGTCGATGGTTCTCTGCTGCCTGGCCAGGATATCGTCGGCGGGGCCTACCAATACCAGGGAGGCACGCATGTATTCCGCATGGAGCTGCGCGGTGCGCCCGGGCCGCTGTCGGGCAGTGGCTTTGCGGGTATCTACGGCGTGGGCATCGATTCCATCGCCGGCGGGTTCGACGGCTCGGCCAGCAGCTACACGCCCAATGTCACCGACCTGGACTTCCTGCTCGACGCTCACTTTCCTGACTTCGACATCCCCTTTGGATTGCGCTGTAAGTCTTTGTTTTACAA